>JBBQRR010000036.1:0-38579 GCA_038214655.1 Bacteroidia bacterium
TGATAAAATGATAAAACATAAACGGGTCAACCCCTTCACATTAAAAAGCCCTCGAGTAATCGGGGGCTTTTTATTTTGTAGTCATATCAAGACTACAATCCAATAACTGTCTCTCGCTATTGAAACCAAATCCTACTCATATATCAAAAGCAATTATTGGAAAGTTGATTAAACAACAAAGATTAATTAAAGAAATGACCCAACAGGAATTAGCTGATTTGCTTAATGTAGATAGACAATACATTTGGAAAATAGAAAATGGCAAAATTAATTTAACACTCGATTATCTGGATAAAATTATATCTAAACTAAAATGCAGTCACACAAAGTTTTTAAAAACTGATGAATTATAATGCAAGTATTCGCAAATAAATTACTAATAGAGCTCGATGGCAAATTACGTTTCATAGAGCAAGAAAATGATGCCATTCTAAAACGTTCGGCATTATCCTTTGAGGCTTGTAAAGTGTGCATTGAAATACTTAAAAATTTCATGCTCAAGCATAAATTCAAATCACCTGATGAAGAAGTTAGGTTTTTTAAAGAGGTAAAACCACTTTTCATTTCAAAACTTATTTATCACTTAATGCTTTATAATATTGAAACCAAGAAACCCAACGGTGGCAGAGAAATTGTAAAAAAATATTTGACGAAAGAGCTGGAAAAATTAAAGAACTACTTCGATTATAATTTGGATTTTTATAAATACCATCGAGCCGGAGCAATGTATTTAGATCATAAATACTTCTTGCGTGGCATATACGATATTCAGCTAACTCTTGACGGTTATATTTTTGAAAATGATAATCGCTTCAGTACAACACATGATTTCAAAGTTGCAAAAATATTAGCTCATGATAGATTGCAGGTACATATAGAAAACGAATTAACATCTCTTGAAAATAAGGAACTAGGATTTGAACCCCAAGATTACCCCAAGTTGAAATTAACTTGGGATGACAGCAAAACCGCTCTTACAGAACTAATTTACGCTTTACATTCCCATGGTGCACTTGGTCCTAAGGCCGACATAAAAGAGATAGCAGCATACTTCGAAAATGTATTTAATGTCGATTTGGGCGATTATTACCGCACATACTTAGAGATTAGAATGCGTAAAGCTGGCCGAACAAAATTCTTATCTTTATTACAAGAATCCCTCACTAAAAGAATGGATTTACAAGACGAAAAATAAACAATGTATTAACCCTCAATAGTTTTTTTATGCCAAGGAGGGCAAGAGAGAACTACAAGATGGTGAATTCATGTAAGAATCCATTATCAATAGGATTTAACGTTGCTTTCTGACTGCATATTAATTTCAAGATACCCCATTTCAAGAGCACGAACTAAATCTTTCCCAACTTGGTATTGCCCTGTGATTTAGAATACTTCTTTCGACACACTTTTGCAATCTAACAAAAAGGAACTATGGCAAAGGAAATTATGGTCGAAATCAGACCCTATTCAAAACAGGAACTTGCAGATTTGTATGATATAGGAGTGCGTTCTATAACAACATGGTTAAAACCTTTCGAGAAAGAGATTGGGAAGAGGCATGGAAGGTATTACAGCCCTAAACAGATAAGATATATTTTTGAAAAGCTTGGATATCCTGGATAGGCCTTGATTTACTCATTTCGATTTTAATATAAAATCATCATGCGCTACACCATGCTTCTGCATTACATCCGCATGACTTCTCCATGACATCTACATGATGCACATCATGTAATACACCATCACATCTCAACACGATACAACATGATTTTTTGACTTTAGAATTAAATTCATTTATCAAAAGCAACCTTGGTATCATTCTGATACGGTTCATTACATTTCATCCGTTTTCATTTCTGCTTTCGGAAATACCCTTAAACTCCTGTCATACTTTCGCTCCCGATGATGAGGGTAATTTTCATAGTTAATAATTTTTCATGTTTTCAGGGCTTTGTGTCTGTTAATGACTCGTAACCCTTGCAATAAAAGGGGCTATAAGAGTATGCACTATTTGTTTGAAACATCCAAATCCATTGAGCTTTATCTGCCTAAGCGGATAACTATTGCCCAATGTAGGAGGTGTTACGAAAGGAAGTATTTATGTTGCGGTTGGTTATTGCGATCAAGATATAATTTCCTAAATGCATTGAATTAAAATAAAAAGAGGTAGAAAGAATGTTAAGCGAAACAAAAAATATTAAAACACTCAATCTTATTAAAGAAGATTTGACGGTAGATAAACTAAGAACTTTTAATGGGTTGGAAAATTTAAATGATGCGGAAGCACAAGAAACCATTTTTGCGATTCAAACACTCGCAAATATACTTTATGATTTTACAACGGAAATAAATAATAAAAAACAACAGCTAAAAATAGCAGCATGAAAACAGATGCATTACTAACCCAAAAATTTGGTCGAATGCCTGCGAAACAGGTAATTGAAAAAATTGAGAAGCCTAATGTGGTTATCTACACTAGGGTTTCAAGTAAGGAACAAGCAGATAAAAATTTATCACTTGAAACTCAAAGAAAAGTCATTCAAGATTATGTTGATAGAACGAATCGAAATGTGGTACAATATTTTGGTGGCACATACGAGAGTGCAAAAACTGACGGAAGGAAAGAATTTTTGAGAATGATTGATTTTATTAAAAAGAATAAAGGTCAAGTAAATGAAATTATGGTTTATGCCCTTGATAGGTTCAGTAGAACGGGAGGAGCAGCAATTAAGCTCGCTACTGATTTGCGAGAAAAACATGGGGTAATTATTAATGCGGTTACTCAACCAGTGGATACTAGCAATCCAAGCGGGGTACTAAGCCAAGGCATGCATTTACTTTTTTCTGAATTCGATAATAAATTACGAAGCCAAAGAGTAGTTGCTGGGCTTAAAGCGAAATTTGAAAAAGGAATATGGGCAGTAAATGCTCCTCAAGGTTACGATTCAATAAAAATAAATGGCGAACGAAAACTTGTCGTAAATGCGGAGGGGAAATTAATAGCAAAAGCTTTTCAATGGAAAATTGATGGCATGAAAAATATTGATATCATGGAGCGATTGAGGGCTGTAGGATTGAGGAAAATGAATAAAATGCAAGTTCAACGAATTTTAGTAAATCCTTTTTATTGTGGAATGATTGCTCACGGTATGCTTAATGGAAAAGTGATTGAAGGGCAGCATGAAAAAATGATTAGCAGAGAAATGTTCTTAAGGGTAAATAATATATTGGAAAAATCATCAAGGTTCAATATAAGTCACAAGCCGGATGACATTAAATTACCTTTAAAAGTCTTTATGTGGTGTTTAGACTGCTCTCAACCAGTAACAGGCTATAAGATAAAGGTAAAAGTTAAAAAAGGTTCAGAACCGTCATTCCAGTATTATTACAAATGCAGAACCAAAGGGTGTTGCTTTAATAAAAACGTGAAGGATATTCACGGTAAATTTGAAGCACTCTTGGCCGATATTAGAATAAAGCCCGAATTATTAGACCCATTAGCATTCCAAATGGAGAAAACCTTTGCTGATCTTAATTCAGAGAATAAAGGCAAGGAAAAGCATTTAAAAGAGTTGCAAACTGAGCTTCAAAAGAAGGTAGATGCAATTGAAGAAAAATACTTTATAGGAGGCGAAATGAATAAGGAAACTTACGATAAATTCATAGCACGATTTGCCGCAGAAAAGTTCGAAATTAGTAAGCAAATGGAGAACTGCTCTGTTTCGAGTTCGAACCATAAAACAACTATTAAAAAAGCAATGGATTTCGCCTGTAACCTTCTGAAAATTTGGCAAATGGGGAGTGTTGCCATAAAGGAAAAACTACAAAAACTCTTATTTCCTGAAGGTTTAGCTTACGATAGAGAAATCGGGGCATTTCGAACCGACAAAATAAATTCTTTGATTGCTGTGATCGCCCGTTTATCGGGCGATTCGCTTTTAGTAGAAAAGCAAATGGCCCCCTTTTTGGGAGGCCAGTCACGTTCAGCGGAAAAGGAGGGATTCGAACCCCCGGAGGTATTACCCTCAACAGTTTTCAAGACTGCCGCGATCGACCACTCTGCCACTTTTCCCGGCGCAAAGATAATAAAGAAGCTGTAATCTCAAATCAGATTATATTAATTTAAGGTAATATGCAAAAATAATGTTATCTTTGTCTCCCTTTTGAGAATAGTTCTTAGAAGGACAGGAGTTTGAGTCGCCTCTTTTTCAAAACCCTGTTAAAATGTTTAAAGGGGTACTAATTAAAAAAAACAATAAAATGGAAAACGGAGTAGTAAAATTCTTCAACGAAACCAAAGGTTTTGGATTTATTAAAGTTGAAGGAACTAACCAAGACGTGTTTGTTCACGTATCAGGCCTTCAGGACGAAATTCGCCAGGACGACAGAGTAACTTTTGAAATCCAAGACGGAAAAAAAGGCCCTAACGCTGTAAATGTAAAATTAGCTTAATATTTTAACTAATTACAAAGGAAGTCCCCGCTAATAGCGGGGACTTTTTTTTGTCAGCCGGGACGAATTATTTCTTTTCAGGTATACGAATCCAAACCTGCGTGCGGCCAAGCATTGATATTCCTACAAAACCCCTTACGTCTAATTTCGATTCGTCAACCATCGTAATTTTGCAACTGTAAGTTTTACCGTTTTCGGGGTCGTAAATAGTACCTTTCTCCCATTTATCGGTCCCATCAAACACAAAATCCTTCAAAAGATTTAATCCCATTAACGGGTCGCTTTTTTTCTTTGTGTCGGGATTATTTTTATCCACCTTGGGTTTGCCTTCTTCCTGTGGATTTTTTAGCCAGGTAATTTTACCATAATATTTATTGCCTTCTTTATAAATAGTTACGGCCGCTTTTTGCGTACCGGTAAGCCAGATACCTAAAATAGCGTCGGTACCAAATTTTTGAGCTACCCCGTTTTTAATTCCTGCAATTAACAGGCAAATTACCAGAAGTGTATATTTCATTTTGTTGAGTTTTATTGTCAAATCTACTAAAAACCTTTTATTTCAAAATAAAAAACGATTTAGTCCTAAAATTCACAAAATAGCTTGCAATAAACGGCCAAATTGTTTTATTTTTGGTTTACAAAGCCACTCTATGAAAAACATTGTTATTACTCTTTTATTTTTTAGCCTTATTGCTGTTTCGTTTGCACAAAATGTTTCTTCTGTGCAAGAACAAAAACAATTTTTTTCGGGCAAAAATTTTACGCTTGAAAGCGATTGGGATAATTTACGTAACACCGGCAACCATATACTTCCTAAACAAAGTGTACAAACCTCGCCTTCACAAAAAACTTCAACCTGTACTTTAAATAAACGCGTTTTTGGCTGGCATCCTTATTGGAACGGCAGCACCTATACCAATTACCAGTGGAATTTACTAAGCGATATGTGCTATTTTGATTATACCGTTGACCCCAATACGGGTAATAATACCAATGGCTCTTTTGCCTGGGGAACAAGCGCTGCAGTTACCGCAGCTATCAATAACGGGACAAATGCGCATTTTTGTGCTACACTTTTTAGTAGTCATGCCACTTTTTTAGCCAGTGCAAGCGCGCAGCAAACTTTTATTACCAATACTATTAATTTATTAAACAGCAGAGGCGGTAAAGGAGTAAATATTGATTTTGAAGGAATGGCTGCTTCTAACAAAGCGGGCTTTACTTCATTTATGCAAAATCTTTCTACGCAATTAAAAGCGGCCAATGCAAATTACGAAGTAAGTATTGCGCTTTACGCGGTTGACTGGAGTTCGGTGTTTGATATTCCGAATTTAAAAAACTACGTGGATCTTTTTATTATTATGGGTTATGATTATTATTATGGAGGAAGTTCAACTGCGGGGCCCGAGGCGCCGCTTTATAATTTTCAAACCAGCTACAATTATACTTTAACAAAATCTATTACCTATTATTTAAAGCAAGGCGTGCCTAATAATAAATTAATTTTAGGATTACCTTATTACGGGCGCGAGTGGAGTACAAGCGGAAGTGCAATTCCTTCTTCTACTACAGGAGCCTATTCGGGCACAAAAACTTTTGCGGTTGTAAAAAATAATCCGGCAACTTATTCGGCTGCAACTTATAATTGGGAGCCTATAAGTTTTAGTTCGCTTTTTGTGCGTTATACAGGTACCGAGTGGCGCCAGTGCTGGATTGACCAAGGGCGTAGTATGCGTTACAAATTTGACATTGTGAACCAAAGAAATATTGGAGGAATTGGAATTTGGGCATTGGGTTACGACGATGGTTACAATGATTATTGGAGTGCTATACAGGATAAGTTTTCTACCTGCGCTATTGTGCCTTGCAGCGATACTTTGTATGATATGGGTGGCCCAAGCAGAAATTATTACGATAACGAAGATTATACCTATACGATTGCGCCAAACGGAGCATCCACCGTTTCGTTAAATTTTTCCTCGTTTACCACCGAAGTTAATTTTGATTCGTTATGGCTGTACGATGGTGCTTCAACAGCATCTCCCCTAATTGGAAAATATACAGGTAATACAGGCCCCGGAATTGTTACATCTACCGGAAGTAAACTAACCATGCGTTTTAAATCAGATGGCTCAACAAACAACACCGGCTTTTACGCTGTATGGAATTGTGCCGCAGCCGCAATAGATAATGTTGCTCCTACAACTGTAGTAAATGCTCCAACAGGATGGATAACACAAACTTTTACAACAAACTTTACTGATGCAGATAATGTAGGCGGCTCGGGATTAGAAAAAAGATTTTACAACGTATCTGAATATACCGGCACGGAGTGGAGAAGTACAAACACGCGCGGTTTCTTTAATGATAATTTTGATTTGGCCATTCATCCCGAGTGGACGCAAAAAACCGGCACCTGGAGTATTGTTGGAAATCATTTAGAGGAAACCGATCAAACACCGAGCAATACAAACATATACGCTCCGCTAACGCAAAATTTAAGCAACAGGTATTTATACCACTGGCAAGGAATGATTAGCGGCACCGGTGCAAACCGACGCGCAGGATTACATTTCTTTTGTGATCAGCCCGATTCTACCAATCGCGGTAATAATTATTTTGTGTGGTTTAGAGTTGACCAAAGTGTGGTAGAGATTTATAAAACCACAAACAATGTTTTTTCATTGGTAAAATCAATACCTCAAACCATTACTGCTGCAACCTGGTACGATTATAAAGTTAGTTACGATCGTGTAAACGGAGAAATTGCGGTGTGGATGAATAATAATTATGTGGGTTCTTATACCGACCTCTCGCCTATTTCAACAGGCGGCTACGTTTCTTTCAGAAACGGAAATTGCGATTACGCGATAGATGATTTTAAAGTGTATCGCAGCCGTAATCCAAGCGCCACGGTATCCGTTGGAAGCGCAAATACCAATGATATTTATTACGAAAACCCCTCGCCTTCTATCCCGGCAGGAAGCGTAAGTTCGATTGTAAAGGATAGCGCATACAATCTATCAACAGTTAACACACAAACTTTAAATATCGACTGGAGCGTTCCAACCTGTCCGGCAGCCGTAAACGACGGAACCACTATGGATGTGGATACTGTTTTTACAACTACACAGCTTTCTGCCAATTGGAGCAATGCCATTGATCCTAACTCAGCCATTGCTTATTACGAATACGCCATCGGCACAGCGCCCGGCTTGCAGGATGTTGTTGCGTTTACTAATAATGGGATGGCTACTTCGGTAACAAAAACAGGTTTATCGCTTACTCTGGGGCAACATTATTACTTTACGGTTCATGCGTTTGACGGAGCAGGTTTGGTTTGCAGCGCTACAAATTCGGATGGTGTAATTGTTCTTACAGGCTCCGGAATTCCTCAGTCCTCCTATCTCAATACTCAAATTTCCATTTATCCCAATCCGAATAATGGTACTTTTTTTATATCTGCACCGGATGGAAAGATTGTTCTGGATATTTTGGATGTTTCGGGTCGTGTGCTAAGTAGTGAAAACATGAATACCGAAAATGGTAAGGTTGAGATTAAGAGCCAACTGGCGGAAGGAACCTATTTTGTGGCCATCCATTTGGCAAACGGAAATCACATAATGAAGAAAATTGTCATTATCCGTTAAAACCTTCTTACGCAATTTTAGTACCTTTGAATAATGCGGATTTCACTAGTAAGCCTTTTCTTTTTCTGCGTCTTTTTAGGCAAAGGACAATGTTATTTTTTTACGGATACCGGAACCGGTGGACTGGAGATATCCAATTCGCTGGTTGAAACATCGGATGGCTCTATTTACGTAGTAGGCACACAGGGAAATGGCCCTTACGGAAATGACGACATGGCTCTTTTAAAATTTGATTCCTGCGGAAACGTGTTATGGAGCAAATTTTATGGTGATACACTCTCTAACCAGTTTCTTTTTATCAATAAAACGGCAAAGGAAGAATTAATCGCAATTGGCGTAACTGAAAATTTACAGAATTATAATGATATCATCTTTCAGAAAATGGACACTGCGGGTAATGTTCTTCTTCAAAAAAAATATGCAACGGCACTTAATCAGTCGGCAAAATACATTGAGCAAACTAGCGATAAGGGATTTATTTTTTGCGGATTGATAGCGGATGCTTTTGGAAGCAACGACAGCTATGTGGTAAAAATTGATTCGCTGGGAATTGTGCAATGGACAAAGCAATTTGGCGGTAACCTAAATGAGTACGCAGATGCTGTACACGAAACTTCTGATGGGAATTATATTATGACCGGCGATGCCAATAGTTACGGAGCCGGAAATTACGATGTAGAAATAATGAAACTGGATAAAAACGGAAATACAATTTGGGATTATACCTACGGCGACAACTTGGCAAATGGCTGTCAGGGAATTATTGAATTAAGCAATGGCAAATACCTTAGCTATGGCGAAACGAATATAGCAAGCAGCGTTGCCTTTGATTTTTTTACGCAGCTAATTGATACCAATGGAAATGCGCACACCAGATATACTTTTGGCGGAACTGCCGCCGATGCAATATTCAGTATGACTGAACTTCCTAACTTTGAATTTATATGCAGCGGCTACAGCAGGAGTTATAATGGATTTTCGGCAACAGATATCATCCTTTTTAAAGTAGATACTGTGGGGGATATAAAATGGCTGAAAAATATTTACAGTACCGGTCCGGATATCGGTTACCAACTGGTGCCTTCTGTTAAAGGGGGGTATTTGATAACAGGTTACCTTGCCAGTAATGCCGGCGATTATGTTTTAATTCGCAGTGATACTATAGCTAATACACCGGTGGGGATTAATGCTTTGGCCGAAGAAAAAAACAAGCTCTACCCTAATCCGTGCAACGATCTTTTTATTGTTGATGTGGCTCAACCGGCAAGAATGGAATTAATTAATATGCTGGGAGAAAAAATAAAAACGAAAGTCTTGGTAGCAGGAAAAAACATCGTAAAAACAGATGATCTTCCTATCGGAATTTATACAATAATCCTAATGTCCGATTCGGAATTAATTAGTACAAAGAAAATTTTAATTAGTCGGTAATTTACTTGGTAATTACCAATCTGCGAGTGCTTACCGCTTTTCCGTTTGTAATTACAGCGTAAAAGTAAAAGCCGCCTTCAAGCGTTGATACATCTACTTGTACATTTTTATCGGCAGGGTTAAGAGCAATTGTTCTTACAGCGTTACCTAAGCAATTATAAATTTTTATATATGCCTCGGTATTTGCACTTCCAAGGTCATAGTTAAAATTAACTGTATTACTTGCTGGGTTAGGCGCGGCATTAGAAACAAACACGTTATTGCTAAAGTTTTTTATTGCCGTTACGCCCGTAACATTATACGTAATTGTAATATTCATTGAATCGGTGATATTTAACGAATCGTAAATGGTATATCTAACAACAGAAGTTCCTACTACTTGATTATGATCAAATTCGGTACGAAGTCCGTATGAAGTACCCGAACTATTAGGAAGAGACCCTCCGGCAGCAATGGAAGCGGTAGAGTAATTTACAAATGGTGTATAGCAATTAATATTATAGCAAAAAAACATGTCGTGATTCATTGCTGTAAGTGTACTGGTTGCCATTGATAAAATGCTTTTACGGATTTTAGTAAGGCGATTAGCACTTGATACATTAGTAATTTTAATTTCAAGTATTTCAGAAGGGGAGTTCAGGTTATTTGTATCCGTATTAAAAGTATAATGCCATTGCGCGGCGGCACCACCTACAAGCTCTGTAATTTGATAGCTGCTTTGAGCATTTAAAAATCCCGCAAAAGCTATTCCTGAAATAAATAGTAGAAGTTTTTTCATAATCCTGTTTTTTGCTAAGATACAGCTTACTCCCCTTCAATCCAAGGGTTTGCCCCTTAATAATTAGGTTTCGCTAATTTACATCTTTCGACTCTGCCTGAAGCACTTCATACTGGGTGGTACTGGTACTTAGTGCGTCGTAAACAAAAGCCACAATTTTACAGTGTTTGTATTTCCATGTGGCGGATAATTGAAAATTAGCGTACGTTTTAACAATAGAATCTTTAGCCGTAATAGTGCTTGCTATAATCTGATCGCCCCAGGAACTGTTAACCGCTCCACGCACAACGTGATTAAAAACATAATTAGTTACGTATTGCGAGCCTGCGGGCAGGCTATAATCAATCTGCTCGGCTACAATGCTATCTTCAACCATAAGAACAACCAGATTGTAAGTACCGGATTTGGAGTTCAGCGCCTTTGTAGTAACAACACTTGTAACCTGATTACTTCCTACATTATAGGTGTTGGAAATGGTAATTTTAAAATCAGCAGGCATGCTTATCATGCTGTATGCCGAAGAACCCCAATCGCTCCATTGCTTAATAAAAGCTGCCCCACCAAAACCAATACGGTTAACAAGTCCATTCGGGTTTCCTGCTGTAGAATTGCCAAAAAAGGTATCATAATCGGTGCTTGCCTGGCATTTTAAATTTGTTGGATAAGCCGGCACCGAAGTTGGAGTTACATTTGCGTAAAAACCTGCGTGAATCGCTAAAGGAACTATTTTTCCTGAATATAAAGAATCCAATTTATGTAACTCGCGCGCCGCAGCCGGGCAGTTACCGCATTTATGGCCTGTATAATCTTCAATTAATACTTTGCGGTAAATTATGCCTGTTGTACTTCCCGAGCCAGTTGAAGCAGTACCGGCGGGAACTGCATTTATAACATAGTCGCACGACTGATAAATAAAAGCGCTTGTTAAAAAAAAACAAAGCAGTAAGAATTTCTTTTTCATGGTATTTTTTTTAAAAACTGGTAGATATACTTATTGTTAAAGCATTTGCAGAAGGCACAAAGCGGCATACACCACCTGCGCAAAAAATACCTGCGCGTTGCCTGCCATAACTTAAAGTAATGCGTGTTGGACCTGATACATAAATTAAACTTCCATAATAATAATGTACTTGTTTAGTGGCATCTTTGTTTCCGTAATTATACTGATCTGCCAACACTACAAACCAATTAGAACTCGGCGTCCACTCAATAAGCCCTGTCATCCAGGAACCCGAACCATACGCGTTAACGGTATCTTTCGTTAAAAAATTCTGCGCTTCAAAACGTATAGCTTTACCTGTTTTATATCTCCAGGTAACATCCGCTACCCAAATCTTTGAGTGTACATCCGGATGATCCTTTTTATCTAAAGTATTATACTGCACTTGCGCCTGATTAATAAACTGCGTTGCAAACATTAATGTAAACTTAAGATGCTTGTTTATTTTTTTACCGATTTCAATATTTACATCATGAAAAAACTCTTTTCCTACGCTTCCGTAATTTACTTTGTACTTATAATGTCGAATCGAATCCTGTGCGTATGGCAACCCCGTTGTATCCGGCGCAAACATTACAGAACCGTTAAACGTAACATCGGTTCCATATTTTCCACCCAACAAAGTTCCTTTTTTAAATTTATACTGTATCTCTCCACTTGCACCAATTTCACCATTCATCTGCGAAGCGTAAGGCACATAAGCCATCATCATATAGGTATGATTTTTTGTAATGGCGGGGGAATAATTAATCATATCAATGGTATTCGTAGCATTTCGGTCGCTTCGAAAACTCATGTTATCAATCATTTTTCCCGTAAATAAAAATGTTAAGCCGCCTTTTGTTGCATACGATACTGAAGCAAATAAACCTTTTCCGTCTTTATAACTAAAATTATTTTGATAAGAAGGGTCATTTATTTTATAAGAGCCCTCTGCATAAAAATTAAATCCGCCGCGAATAATATTTAATCTCCCGGCAGCGCAGCCAACGTTCTCGGGCAACACAAGCGTTGGATCCTGATCGGCCTGGTATTTACTTACAAAACTTCCGCCAATAATTATCTGTGTTTTTAGCGGCCTGTATAAAATTGAATCATTTGGATAAGCAGTTGAATCTCTTAAACTATTTTTATTAAAAATTCTTTTAATACCTCTGAAAGTTTTTTTGGGCACACGACGTACTTTATAAGCAAAATGCCGGTAGTTTTTCACGTAGTCGGAATCATTATTAAAAAGTTGAGTTAAATTTATTTCTCCATCAAGCCCGCGCACCACGCCCGGACTCAAATCAAAATACGTACGTTGTTTGCCAATGATGCCTTTTAAAGTAATTCCATCCTTTGGTGTAAAAATTACGCGCATGCCGTTCATTGCATTATCATATAACAAACCTCGGTCTTCATAACTTCTAAAGCACATGCCGCTGCCAAACTGATCGTAAAAACTACCCACGGTAACATCAATATTATCATGGCGATAGCGCGCGTATTTATAAGGAATTCCGGTTCCGGTGTAACCGGGCAAATAACCTAAAAGCGGGGGCTGGTAACTTTCAAAACGTACACCTGCAGTAAAATTTCCGTAGGCGTAGTTTACATTTCCAAAAGAATTATATCGAACAACCTGACTGCCGGGATCTGCACCAATAAGTGTGTCTTTGCTGTAATTAGCCGCATCAATCTGAAAATTTCCGGTTACAGATTGGGTATTTTTATTTTCTTGCGCAAAAAAGGAACTTGCCGAGCAAATTCCTATACTTAAAATTAATTTAGCAAATGTCTTTTTCACAATACGTTTTAGGCAAAGATAATTAATGTTCTAATTTTTCTCCTTTTACTAATTTTTTTAATTCTTCGTATAATTTGGCTTCGTCGCCCTCGGCGTATGAGTTATGGCTCCAAACAATTTCGCCCTTACCGTTTACTAAAAATGTATGCGGTACGTTATTTACATTCATAGCACGTTTAAAGTCCTGATTTTCGTCAATATAAACTTCATAAGTCCATCCTTTTGCCTTTACATCGGTTACAACTTTAGAAGAGCTGCGCGCATCATCAATAGAAATGGCTATTAATTTAACCCCTGTTTCTTTCTGCCAGTCTTCATACGTTTCTGCAATAGCATCCAGTTCTTTTTTACAAGGTTTGCACCAGGTAGCCCAAAAATCAATAATCATGGGTTTACCATTGTTTGAAAAGGTGGAGGAATTAATTTTTGTTCCGTCTAATTTCTTTAATGTGGCCGAAGGTATTTTTTGCCCATCGAATTTAAAAGCCAAAGAGAATATAGCTAAGGTTAAAACTGCTATTGTTATTTTTTTCATGGTTGATTTTATTATACTATAACAATTTAGATGCCAGAATTCGGGTAAAAAAAATCCCTCCCATGATTTGGGAGGGATTTTTTAGAAAAAACTTACTTAGTAACATTTAATTTTTTAGAAGAAATCTGATTGCCCGTAGACACAGTAACGCTATACATGCCGTTAGATAAATTAGCTGTACTCAAAGTTACATTAGTATCGCCCGCTTGCATATTTTTTACTTCGCTATGAACTAATGCGCCCAAGCTATTGTAAATATTAACCGTTACATTTTCTGATTTTATAAGGCTAACAGTAATGTTAACATCCGAAGAAGCAGGGTTAGGATATACAGAAAGGTTGGCAAAATTGCCGGTAGTAGCATGAATACCTGTTGTACCCGATAAGTTGATGTTATCAATGAAAATGTTTTGCGAATACGCGCTTATGGCAATGAATTTCACCAATACACTTGCTTGACCTGCAAAGGCAGTCATACTTACATTATCCGTTCTCCACTCATTAGCGGAGGCAGGAAAATAAGCGGCAGTTGAAAAAGTTGTAGTTGAAAGCCCTGTGTTGTCGTCTTTATCGTAAAGCGTTGTCCAAGTAACACCGCAATCAGAAGAAGCAACAATTTTCAATCTGTCTGCTTGCCCCGGTATAAGTCCTTTGGCAATATCAAAAGTCATTTGTGCCGTATTAAAAGTAGATAAATCCATGGCAGGCATAACTAATTCGTCTACATCTCCTGCAGGGGAATCCCATAAATCCAAAAAGGAACATTTTGTAGAGGCCTGAAATCCGCCGTAGGCGCCGCTTACCCATTTGTAGGTTGCATTACCACCATTTATAATTCCCCAACTTGCAGGCGGGAAAATTCCTCCCTGAAAACCTTCAACAACAGGAGCAACTATAGTGCTTCCAAAAACATAAAAATACTGAGTGCCCATGGCGTCGTTTCCAACAAACATATCAGGCGATCCGTTAGGCATACTTGTGCTTGCCGTAACTGTATGCGTGCCTAAAGCGTAAGTAGCCGAAGGCAACATAACCATTGTTGTAGCACCTCCCGCTAAAGGAGTTCCGGTGCCGGCAATAGTTGTAAGTGCTCCGCCATCAATTTTATAAGTAACCGAATAACTTGTAATACTGTTTGTACCTGCATTTTTTACAGTAATTGATGGTGCAAATGTAGTTACACAACTTGCATTTTGGCCAAGACCCAACGCACCCATATCAAGATTTAATTTACCATATGCTGATTGATGAACACGTTTACTTGTTACGTTTTGAATCCATCCTACAAAACACAATTGATTTTTGTTTTTTATGTAAGTTGGTATTTTAGCTTTTAAAATAACTACCTGGCTTTGTCCGTTAGTCCATGCGCCACCGCCGTTTAAAGTTGTACCGCTTGTGCTTGGAACCATTTTACGCATTACATCGTAAAAATCTTTTTCGCCGTTAGAACCGGGAGCTGTATTGAAGTGAATATACGATTCTTCCATAGCCATGTGTAATACTAAATTACTTGCGGCCATTGCCTGCGCTGCAGTGATAGTTGCAGTGATAAATACGGAATCCTGAGCAACGTTAAAACCATACACTATTCCTAAAGAAAAAGGAGCGTTAGTGGTTGAGCTGTCTGTAATATCGTTTTGCGTTAATAAACCTGCATGGCCATTATTTGCGCCTCCACCTGCGATATCAGGCAAAACGATACCGTTAAAACGGGCGTAAGGTGCAAAAGGCACGCTATAATATGTTTGTCTGGTAGCTACTTCAGTAGGGTTATCGGCATACAAAGAGCCTGCGCCCGGTGCACTTGGAATATTACATTGGTAACGCACCATTAAAATTTTATCAGGATAATTTCCGGGAGAATGCATTAATGAGGTTAATCCCGGATTAGTAGATGCGCATGGACCGCAGTTTTCGCCGGTAAATTCTTCGTACAAAATTGTACGTTGTGTTTGTGCCATCATCGAGCTTATTCCTAAGCAAACAATAGCTAATGCAGAAGTAATTTTTTTCATGGCTTAATTGGGTTTTGGTTATTTACAAATGTATTGTATTAATTATACGCTAATGTACTAAAAAAATATATAGAATTAGGTTTCGGTTTAAAATTAATGCAAAAAAAATCCTCCCTTTTTGAGGGAGGACTTTAAAAGCTAAATAGCTACTTTTTAGTTATTTACAGTCAGTTTATGGATTACATTACCTTCTGTAGTAGCAATAATGATATTATAAACACCATTTGCTAAAACAGAGGTGTTAAGGTTCATGTTATTGTCGCCTGCATTCAGGTTCTTACTATCAACAAAAACAGTTTCGCCCAGCATATTTAAAACAGTAACCTTTACGTTTTCGCTTTGTACAAGGTTAATTAATAAGTTAGCTGAATTTTGTGCAGGATTAGGATATACAGTAGAGAAAGCTACGTTGGTAGCGGTATTATTCTTAATTCCCACGGCGCCTGTTAGGTTAACATCATCTACCCAAACGTTGTTTCCGTAATCAGAAGTTCCTTTAAACTTCATTAACAGATTACTTGTATTGGCAAAAGCTGAAACACTTACAGTTTCCATTCTCCACATAGCAGCGGTAGTTGGAATAAAAGAAGTTGTTACTGCGGGTTGCGTATAAAGTGTTGTTCCTGATTTAGAATATAAGGTTGACCAAGTAGCGCCGCAATCTGTTGAAATCATGAACTCTAATTTATCATTTTCAGGAGTGCCGGCAGTATAAGGAGCTCCCGCAACATAAAATGTTAAAGACGGCGAGGGACCAAAGCTGTTGTAAGGTAAATACAACTCATCAATTGCGGCTGGAGGGCTGTTGTAGAAATAAATACGCGAAGCACCACCACCGGAAGCTGAACCCGTTGTACCAGCTAAGCGCGACCATCCGATATTATCATGATCGTTATCAATTACTGTCCAGTTTGCAGGAGGATAAGTTGTGGCTGTAAATGGTTCGGTCACAGGAGTATTTATAGGCGCACCTATGATGCTGAAAATTTGCTTTGTCTGGTCGTTGTTAGGGTTAATATCGTTATTACCGTTTGGCATAGAAGTATACACATATAAAGTGTGTGTACCTGCTGTTACGGCAGTAGCGGGTATACTAACTGTGGCTGTGGCGCCCGGGGCAACAGAACCATTATAGTTTACGCTTGCAGGAGTTCCAGCGTCTACTTTATAATTAACAGTGCAAGCTGTAATCGTTACGGTACCTGTATTAGTAATAGTTGCAATCGGATTAATGGTTAACGAACACTGTAATGGATTTAAACCTGTGATGCTAGTAGCTGCAGCATCAAAAGCAAATTGCTTAGGTGCGCTGTAAGCTGCGTTATGCACACGGCGCCCGGTAGCACTTGTTCTTTGTTCTTCAACAAAAGCAACAATTTCTATTTGCGATTTATCGTGGATGTAAGTAGGAACTTTTGCTTTTAAAGTAAAAGATTGTGTTCCGCCGTTAGTCCATGCAGTTTGTAAAGTTGTTCCGCTTGTACTCGGAATCATTTTACGCATTACATGATAAAAATCTTTCTCTCCGTTAGAACCTGTTGGTGCTAAGAAGTGAATAGCCGCTTCGCCTAGAGAAACCTGCAACTTTAAAGTTGAAGAGTTATACGCCATAGCAGCAGTAACTGTTATATTAATAGTAACTGAGTCGGCAGCGGCATTAAACGCATGGTTAACTGTTATTCCAAAGGGAGCGTTAACGATTGAACTGTCGTTAATAATATTAGGGTAATACTGCGGATCAATAAAAACTGCGTGGCCGTTATTTCCGCCACCGCTGTTATCAGCTAATTCAATTCCGTTGAAGCGCGCATAAGGAGCAAAAGGCACACTATAATAAGTTTGTCTGGTAGCTACTTCAGTAGGGTTATCGGCATACAGCGAGCCGGCACCGGGTGCGCTTGGAATATTGCACTGATACCTTAGTAAAATAATTTTGTTAGGGAAATTTGGGTTAATGTTTGCGTCAACTGTAGGATTTGTTGCGGCGCAAGGACCACAGTTTTCTCCTGTAAATTCTTCGTACAAAATTGTACGTTGTGTTTGGGCAACCATGGTGCTTATTCCTAAACACGCTATGGCAAGTGCAGCAGTAATTTTTTTATTCATCGCTAAAAGGGTTTAATTTGTTTATTGATACAAATGTACAGTAATAGTAAAACTACACTAAATAATAAAATATATCAAATTAGGTTTCGCAATTTTAACATTTGATAAAATCGGAGGGAAGAAGAAGTCTAATCTTGTGATAACCAACATTAAAATTACCGTCAGTTAAATACCTTAAAACCTATTTTCTTCACCCATTTACCTTTGATAAATAAGCCCGTTAAGAATAACGGTTTCAATTAAATTACTGCCAAAAGAGTATTGCATAAATTCAACTGAAGGAATTTCTTTAGTGATAAAAACATTTGCTTTTTTTCCAATAGTAATGCTTCCTAATTCTTTTCCAACGTTCATGGCATAGGCAGTATTAATTGTTGCTGCATTTATTACTTCGTTTGGAGTTAATTTATATTGTATACAGGCAATACTCTGCATTAAATTCATATTACCGCTTGGGCTGCTGCCCGGATTATAATCACTTGCGATGGCAAGCGGCAGCCCTGCATCAATCATTTGGCGGGCCGGAGGATTTGGTAAACTTAAAAAGTAAGCAGCCCCCGGCAAAATGGTAGGCATAGTAATTGAATCTTTCAGCAATTTAATATCCTCGTCGTTTACAAATTCTAAATGGTCAACACTAATTGCCCCGCAATGCACCCCCGCCTCTACTCCACCATGATGCGAAAGTTGCTCGGCATGAACTTTTGGAATTAGTCCGTATTTTTTTCCTGCTTCTAAAATTTCAACCGCTTCATCGAACGAAAAATAATTTTGCTCGCAAAACACATCAATAAAATCAGCCAATTTTTCCTGTGCTATTGCCGGAATCATTTCTTTTATCACCAAATCAATATACCCGCGCTTGTTTTCTTTATAAGCTGTTGGAAAAGCATGCGCGCCCAAAAAAGTTGCTTTAATGGTTAGCGGCGTTAGTTCCTTTAATTTTTTAATTACACGAAGCATTTTTAATTCGCTTTGCAAACTTAATCCGTATCCGCTTTTAATTTCAACCGCTCCTGTTCCCTGAAAAATTATTTCTTTTAAGCGAGGCAATGCCTGTTGTACCAATTCTTCTTCGCTTGCATCTGCAAGCTTTTGAGCAGAGTTTAAAATTCCACCCCCGCGTTTTGCAATTTCTTCGTAAGTAAGCCCCTTAATTCTATCTGCAAATTCCTGCTCGCGGCTACCCGCATAAACTACATGTGTATGACTATCTACCCAACACGGAAAAACCATTTTGCCATCGGCATCAATAACCTGCAGCCCTTTCCAGTCCTCTATGCCCGGAAAATTATTCATTTCGCCAAAATCGGCAATCAAACCATTATCAATGGCCAACCAGGCATTATCAATACAAGGCAACACATTCATATCTGCTCCGCAAATTTTTATAATACCGGCTTCCCTTACCTGTACCAGTTTTTTAATATTTTTTATAAGAATCTTTGTCATTTTATACGGTTGTAAAGGTAAAGTAAAAGCGCAGGGCTTTCTACTATTTTTTTAACCAAAATTGCATTATTTTAAAGAATGTTAAACCGAGCTGCAACTTACTATTCCATTTTAATCATAGCTTTTACCTTAAGCTGTAAGCGCGACGCCCCGGTTGTAGATTTTAATACGCGCACCTACGAGCAAACCCATTTGCATAAAACGATTTGCAAAATGTACGGTTTGATTAGTGATTACAGCGACGGAAAAGCAATTAGCGAGATTTACAGATATTAAATTTGTTCTGTTGATTGCAGATTCTGCTTCAGATACAAATTATAGTAATCCCCTTTTTTGTTGAGTAAATCCATGTGCGAGCCACGTTCAATAACTTCGCCGTGCGATAAAACAATAATTTCATCGGCATGCTGCAGACTGGATATACGGTGAGAAATAATGATACCGGTTTTATGCGAAGTAAGATCTTTAAGATTATTTAAAATCTGATGTTCAGTATCGGCATCTACGGCACTAAGACAATCGTCGAAAATAAATAATTTTGGTTTTTTAATAATGGCTCTGGCAATAGCTACTCTTTGTTTTTGTCCGCCCGATAAAGTTACTCCCCTCTCGCCCACTACGGTTTCAAATTTTTCGGGCAATTGCATAATGTTATCATACACCACCGCGTTTTTGGCCGCTTGCTCAATTTCTGTTTCAGGAAATTCACCCGAAAAAGCAATATTATTTTTTACACTGTCGGAAAATAAAAACACATCCTGCTGCACATAACCGGTTTTATCGCGAAACTGTTTAAGGTTTATATTTTTAAGATTATTTCCGTTCACCAAAATTTCTCCTTTATCTACATCCATAAAGCGTAAAAGCATTTGCCCTATAGTTGTTTTACCACTGCCACTTTTACCCATTACGCCCAATGTTTTGCCGGGCGCAACAGAAAACGAAACATTTTTTAAAGCGGTAATGCCGGTATCGGGATAGGTGTACGAAACATTTTTAAATTCTATTTCTCCGTCTAAATTAAATTCTTTGTTGCTTTCATTAACAATCTCCGGTTGCGTTTGTAAAAACTGATTGATGCGTTCTTGCGAGGCCGCAGCTCTTTGTGTAAGCGAAAGTACCCAGCCAAAGGAAGCAAAGGGCCAGGTTAATTTAAAAACATAAAAAACAAATTGTGGAAAATTACCTACCGATTTTATATCACCCGCCGCATACATTTTACCTCCAAAGAAAATAATTGCCAGCAAACTCAATCCCACCATAAAAACCAGGAAGGGTTGAAAAGAACCATCAATACGCGCCAAGGCTAAATTTTTTTGTTTGTATTCTTCTGCCTGCTTTACAAAACTCTTTACAAAATGGTCTTCTTTATTATAAGCTTTTGCAACGCGAATGCCTGCAAACGTTTCTTGTGCCACCGATGTAATTCCCGATAAAGCTTCTTGCGCGCGGCCGCTACGGCGATTAATAGTAGAGCTCACCTTAAAAATTATAATCGACAAAATCGGCAATGGTGCCAACACCAAAAGTGTAAGCGATACATTTTCGTGCCACATAAAAGCAACAACAGTTGTAATTGTAATTACCGTATCCACAATATACATAATGGCAGGCCCCACATACATACGCACGCGGCCCACATCCTCACTAATGCGATTCATTAAATCGCCGGTACGGTTGCGTTTGTAAAAATTAAGATCAAGCTTTTGGTAATGCGTGTATATTTCGTTTTTTAAATCGTACTCTATCAGGCGCGACATCACAATAATAAACTGCCGCTTTAAAAACATAAAAAAACCGCTTAAAAGTGTGAGGGCAAAAAGCTGTAATGCAAATTTCAAAAAAACAGTTTTATTCGAGAAGTTATTTGTTGCAAACTCGTCAGTAGCATTTTTAATTATGATACCCTGACTTACTAATAATACGTTTGAAATGGCTACAAACAGGAAGCCCAAAAGCAGCCGCCACTTATATTTAACAAAAAACTTATTGAGGTATTTAAGCGATTTCATTTTAACGCATCAAAAATACAAATTTATAGGGTGTTTAGGGTTAATTTACATTAATAATCGTCCTTAAGGAACTCTTTATCTAAACTAATTTGCTCATTTAAAAAATACCCCTATTTTTGAGCCATACCTAATGAAAACATGGAAGTAAAAGACATATCTGCAACGCATTTAGCACAAAACCCCGTTATAGGGCGCATGCTTGAATTTAACCACGAACAAATTGTTTTTTGTAACGATAACGAAAGCGGGCTTCGCGCTATTATAGCTGTACACAATACCATATTGGGCCCCAGCCTTGGCGGTACGCGGATGTGGAACTATGCTAACGAAACTGAAGCTTTAATTGACGTATTGCGTTTATCGCGCGGCATGACTTATAAATCGTCGGTAGCCGGTTTGAATTTAGGTGGCGGAAAAGCAGTTATTATTGGTGATGCAAAAAAATTAAAGAGCGAGGCTTTATTGCGCCGCTTCGGTAAATTCATTAATACTTTGGGCGGAAAATATATTACTGCCGAAGATGTTGCCATGAGCAGCCGAGATATGGAAATTATACATAACGAAACTAAATACGTTAGCGGATTACCCGTAAATATGGGTGGCAGTGGCGACCCTTCGCCCGTTACAGCTTACGGCGTTTATGTTTCTATGAAAGCTTCTGCCAAAGAAGTTTACGGAAGTGATTTACTTACCGGAAAAAAAGTTTTAATTCAGGGTTTAGGAAATGTGGGTATGCACCTTGCCGAGCATTTACATAAGGAAAAAGCGATTTTATATGTTTACGATATTAACGAAGAGCGCGTAAAGCAAGCCGTAACAAATTTAGGAGCAAAAGCTGTTACTCCTGAAGCCATGTTTGATTTAGATATTGATATTTACGCTCCTTGTGCATTAGGCGCCAGTATAAACGACGATTCTTTAAGCCGTTTAAAGTGCAGCATTATTTGCGGCGCGGCTAATAACCAATTGGCAGATGAAAAAATTCATGGCGAAGCACTTACCAAAAAAGGAATTTTATACGCGCCCGATTTTGTAGTGAACGCAGGCGGAATTATAAACGTGTATTACGAGCTTGAAGGCTACGTACGCGAGCGCGCCATGAGCCATGCCGAAAAAATTTACGATACTACCTGGAATATTATTCAAACCGCCAAGGCAGAAAAAATTCCAACCTACGTGGCAGCCAACCGTATTGCCGAGCAGCGTATTGAGGCGGTAGGAAAAATAAAAGTGAGATTTTAAGCATTAAATAGTATCTTTGCCTACCAAACAAAAACGTTCTTTGTCCTATGCTAAACAGAAGATTTTTACGAATCAAAATCATGCAGGCCCTCTACGGTTACTTTCGTGATGAAAAGGCTGACTTAAAAACGGCCGACAAAAATCTGTTTACCTCTATCGACAAAACCTACGAGCTCTTTCTTCATTTACTTTCTTTTTTAAGCAATCTGCATTTTTCTGCGCGTATTTCTATGGAAGAGGGCCGTGCCAAACATTTGCCTACCAAAGAAGAACTTAGCCCTAATGCAAAATTTATAAATAACGCTTTGCTTCTTGCCATTTCAGAAAACAAAGCCATTAATAATGAGTTTACCAAAAAAGCGGTTAGTTGGCAAAACGACATGGATTTGGTAAGAAAGCTTTTTGCCGAATTAAAAACTACCGAGTTTTATAAAGAATACATGCAAAGCGGTCCAAACACTTTTGCAGAAGATAAAAAACTACTGAAAGAAATTTTAGGTGAGCTTTTGTACGAACACGAACTGTTTAACTTTTGGTTTGAAGAAAGAAATATACACTGGAGCGATGATTTGCATTTTGCTTTTGTGTTTTTAAATAAATGGTTGGACGGATTGCACGATGAAAAAAATATTGTACTCCCCTCTTTATATCGCGACCCCGAAGAAGATAAAAAGTTTGTAGCCGATTTGTTTCGCAAAACTATTATGCATACGGCCGAGTTTGATGAATTGATTGATAAGCACACCAAAAACTGGGACCTTGAACGTATTGCGCAGATTGATATTTTACTTATGAAAATGACTTTGGCCGAGATACTTTATATAAGCAATGTGCCCATTAAAGTTTCT
Source organism: Bacteroidia bacterium (assembly GCA_038214655.1). Classification (GTDB taxonomy): domain Bacteria; phylum Bacteroidota; class Bacteroidia; order B-17B0; family Aurantibacillaceae; genus PALSA-968. Next base: position 23,314 of record JBBQRR010000036.1, read on the forward strand.
ATGAACGAGTATATTGATTTGGCTAAAGAATACAGCTCGCCACAGAGCGGACGTTTTATTAATGGCGTTTTAGATAAAATGGTGGCCGAATTAAAAGAGGCCGGCAAGATTGAAAAAACCGGAAGAGGTTTGTTGGAGAGTTAATCTTTATTTATTAGGTGCATTATTACTGCTATCAAAGCACCGGTGAGAGAAATAAGCAGCACATTCGTTCCGCTATCAAAAACATACTCTTTAAATGGTCTTTTTCCAAATACAAGCCATCTTAAAAAAGCAAAGGGTAACCCAATAATCCAATAAACAAGTATCTCAAAAATTAATTCAAAGATGAATCCAATCATTTTTACTTATACCCCAACATAAAAACCACGCAACCGCTTACAGCGCTCGAGTCGCCGGCGGGGATGTCGTAATCAATAAAAATTTTATTGGCAAAAGAGTAGTCAAAAGCAAATTCCTTTTTATCATGTCCCGCATCTTTGCTGCTAAACATTAGTTTACGCTTAGGGGATTCCTTATCCCTGTTGTAAAGATTAATGATTACATTTTTTGGAAGCGCCTCCGTATTAAAAACCAAACGGTATTTTTCGCCAATAAAAAGAGGTACCTCTATTTCTTTCATAGAGGGTTTATCCTTATACATAATACGTGTGATTTTTGCCACGTCGTATTTATAGGGCTCAAGCGTTTTTTTGGCTTTCTCTTTCAAAGCTTTTTGGTCGCAGGGCGCATCGCCGTTTTGAAAAGCAGAAACCAATATAATTATAGCAAATGCAAGGCTTGCCGTAATTAATTTATTTTCGATTATTTTTTTCATAGTGGGTTTTAAAATGAATTAAAAATTATCCTTTAGTAATTGCTGAACGTATTTCATCTAATTTTTGAGAGAAAGAATATAACTCGGTAATACCAATATTAAGCTTGGCCGGGTCAATTACATCGGGGTCGGTTGCCTTAATTTCTTTTACCGATTTAAAATTGTTGTAAACATCGCTAAGCTCGGTCATTTGCTTTAATAAACCTGCAACATCTGCATCTTTAGTGGCATGCACTTTAAGCGCTTTAATAATATTATCGGCAATAGCCATTTGCTCAATTAGTTTTGCAGCTATATCCGTGTTTTTTTCTTTTGCGTTAACTTTAACGCCAATATACATGCTCTCTATCCAGGCGCCGGCAAACGAAATTACAGAAATATGTTCCTGTTTGTTTTCGTTTAAAATATTGTCGGTTTCCATTTGTATATTTACCAGCATAGCCGCTAAAGAATCGGGATTATTCATGTTCTTATCCATCCGTTGAGCTGCGTTATCGAACTCAAAAGCCTTAGAAAGCCCAAGTTCAGAGGCAAGTTCTTTACATACTTTAAAGTAATTTTTAGTTTCCTGCTTTTGCTTATTTAAACTGCAATACATTAAATCGGCACTGTAAACTCCAAGATTTAAAGCTTTAACCGTTAAGCTGCCCGCCTTGTACTTATTAATCTCGTCGGTTTTATTGCAAATGCCGCTATAATACTTTAGTCCCGATTTTTTAAAAATATTGGCAATTTGCATGGGCGAAGGAAGCGTATAAGAAATTTCATCCTCGTCGGTACTTACCTTACCCGAATCTGCCGCAACGGTTGCGGTATCTCTCATTTCTTCCTTTTTTTCGGGTTCATTGCCGCCACCGCAGGATACCAGGCTAAATGCCAAGCCCATACTTAGGGAGGCTAAAATCAGTTTGCTTTTACAAAACATATAAATCGATTTAAGATTGTTTAAGCAAGATAGGAATTATTTATATATATGCAAAAAGCCCTTCATTTTCATGAAAGGCTTTACTTTTTTGTCGGGGCGGCAGGATTTTCCTGCTATCCCTAAATATTTAGCCCTCAAATAGTACACTTTTGAAAGAAAGCCTTGGTTGCCGATTTGGTTCCTTTGAGCTTAATGTATTCTGGATTAATTTAAACCATTGAAATTTGATGTAAAAGAACTTTATTAATTGATACAAAATTAATAAAATGTATTCATAATAAAACATTCTTGTACAAAATAAATGAACAATATTTTGACTTAATCTAAGAGGAATTGTTGGATTATTTCTTCGTCAATACCGGTGTAATTTGCGAACTCTTTTATGGTTATGAACTGGTGTTCTTCCTTTGAATATTTTGTTTTTATACGCTCAAGCAGCTTTTATCAAGGAAATTGATTATGAGACAAAAAAAATTCTTCCTCTTGTACGCTTTTGGATTAGCATTTATTTCTCTATTAATTTCAATAGAGAACCAACATTGTATTGTAATTGGAACGAGTGGAAACCGAATTGTTGAATTTTACACTCCTTTTTATGAACGAGAGAAAATTGGCTGTTTAATGAATGTTTATGATAATCCAATGGAAAAATTATATGGTGATTATGAGGGCAAGAATATTCTAAGTATTAAAACCGAAGGCAATAAAATCGTTTTTAAACGCCCATTAGCAGGAGATTATAGAATTACCAAACAGTTTCTGTTTTGGCGGTTTGATTTTCCTGATGGCGAATTTGAATTTTGAGTGTTTGATAACACAATGAAGCGATAAACATTAAAATAAATTTGAAGATTACGCCTCCGAAAAACCTAACTTCGACAAACAAAGCGCTAACATCAATCCATAAAACAAATGAAACAGTGGACTACAACTTTCCTTTTGGCAGCAGTTCTCTCACCGCTAGTTTTGAATGCGCAGACAAAAACTAGCAAATCAGACAAATTATTTAATAAATATATTGACTCGGCATATCAATGCTTATCGAAACGAGACTATTATTGTGAAAAGTTATTCTATGTAAAAGCCTTAAAAATAAAACCTAACTTGGATTTTGTAAAAAATAGACTTGCTGAAATTGAGTCAACAATTATATACTTGGCAAATGCAAAGAAATATTTTCAAATAGAAACAATAAAGGGAGATTCTTCTATGAGACTAGGGCAATATGAAAATGCTAAATGGTCTTATAGAAGTGCATTAAATACTGCTGGTGATTTAACTGATTTGCCCGACACGACGAAAGAATTATTTGCAAAAATAAAGCATTTACAAACCAACATTGAAAAAATTGATTCTATCCTCTGGGAAAAAGAATTAGTATTTGAAGGAAGTGCGGATGAAAAATATAAATCTGCCACCACAAAAGGAGATCTATATTTCAAGGCAGGGATTTTAGAAAGGGCTAAGGATTGCTATCGGGTAGCATCAAACTTAAAACCTAACGAACAATACCCTAAAGAAAAAATTTGTGAAATAGACAAAAATCTTAAAGGTCAGTTTGATTCAGACAAACAATTAAACGATATTATAATAATTGGCGACTCACTGTTTTTACTTAAAAAATATGGAGAAGCAAAGGTGGTTTATGTGAAAGCAAGCCAACTAAGACCAAGTCAAAAAGCTCCAAAAGAAAGAATACTGAGTTGCGACAAAATGTTTGCGAATGAAGCATCTTACAAAGATGCTTTAGCAAAAGCAGACGGACTTTTTTTACAGAAAAAATACGAAGAGGCAAAACTTGCATACGCTAATGTTTTGAAAATAAAACCTACCGAACAGTATCCTAAAAACAAAATAGCAGAGTGCGATAAATTACTTAATGAGGGCAAAAAATAAGAAGGATATTTGCCTCGTTATTTTGAAATTATTGGAGACAAATACTAAGAATTAACTTCCTATTTTTATTTCTTTGGCAACCGAATTATTTTTTGATTGCAGTTTTTTCTCGAGTATACCCATTTCGTTACTTATGCGTTGAGGTAATATTTTACCATAGATTTGCGTAGTACGCATGCTTGAATGGCCAAGCATACCGCTTGTAGCTTCCATTGAAATACCATTTAGCAAACAAACCGTTGTAGCGAAAGTATGCCGTGCCAAGTGATGCGTTAAATTTTTACTGATGCCGCAAAGCGTTTCAATTTCTTTAAGATATCCATTGAGCGTTTGGTTAGACATCATTGGTAGAACTCTGTTTGGAAAGGAACGGCTGCGAGGGTGGTCTTTATATTTTTCTATTATTTCTAAGGGTTTTGGTAATAAAGGAATTGTTGAGCGCACTCCTGTTTTGATTCGGTTGGTAGTGAGCCACTTTTTACCGTCAATACCAAACTGAATTTCTTCCTGCGATAACATCAGAGCATCTGAGTACGCGAGACCGGTATAGCAAGAGAAAATAAATAAATCGCGTACAGTATCGAGGCGGGCAATTGTAAAAACTTTGTTTTCGATAGCAGTTAATTCTTCTTGCGTAAGAAAGCCTCGATCTTTTTTGATAAACTTGGGTTTAAAATTTTGGAAAGGATCTGTCTTCAACCAATCATTACGCACAGCCATAGAAACAATTTTACGGAAACGTTCAATGTGTTTCATTACGGTATTATTACCGCAGGGTCTTTGGTTTTCGCCGGGTACGTGAGTACGCAGGAACATTTCAAAATCTGCTAGGAATTTGTAATTGAGTTGAGGCAGGTAAACATCTTCCTTTTTAAGCTTCGTATTTAAAAACTCCTTGATGTATTTTTGCGTGGTAAAATAATTTTTGGCCGTACCACAAGCTAAATGGCCTTCCATTGTTTTGTTATGGTACTCGATTACCTGATTAAGCGTTTGTTCGTTTTCATCATTTCCAAGAAATTTGCTTTTTAGAGTTTCTACTGAAATAAACTCCCCATTTTTTTGCAATTCACGAAAAACTTCATGGACCTGTCCGCGGGTTTGAGCAATGTAGGTGTTTACCGATTTTGTGACGGCATCGTTGCCGTTAAGGATTTCCTTTTGGGAGTTCCATTTTGAGATTTCAACCTTTTGTTTGAGGCTGATTGTTTTTCTTTGACCGTTTACCGTAATGCGCAGGCACAACACTGCGCTGTTGTTTTCGATGCGTTCCCAGCGAGGGTGAAACAGGATACTTAGTGAAACATTCTTTTTCATGCTACCATTTTTAGGGTTAAACAATGGTTCCTCTAAACATCAAAATTTCGCTGATAAATTGCCCCGAAAAATGGAAGTACGAAACACTTAATTGATTAGAAATAAATGTTTTGTACGCTTTAGAGGAACCAAATATAACGCATAAGCTTTGGTAGCCGATTTGGTTCCTTTTACCTTGTTAAACCTTGAATAAAAATGATGTATTTTTTTGCGACGAAAAACCTTAGAAAGCCTTGGGAAGATTATTTTTACTGGGCTTTTGGAGGATTTACATGAAAAAAGCCGGTCTAAAATAGATCGGCTTTTTTGTGATTGAGTCGGGGTGGCAGGACTATCCTTCCACCCTTATATCATTAATAATCAAGAATTGTACAACGAAAAAGGAGAAATGGTGACCGATTTGGTTCCTTTAGAAATGTGCTGTTTTGGGAAGAAAAAGCACCCGAAATCGGGTGTTTTTTCATGATGTCGGGGCGGCAGGATTCGAACCTGCGACCTCCTGGTCCCAAACCAGGCGCGATAACCGGGCTACGCTACGCCCCGTACTAAAACGGAGTGCAAAATTACACTTTTCAATCAATTTTCAAAGTATTAAATAAATTAAATGGCTATTTTTGCGCCTTAAACTATTAAACATGAAAAAAATTGCCCTTTCAGTCCTCTTTATTGCGCTAAGCTTCCTCTCTTTTTCACAAAAATCTTCATGGGCCGAGGCAAAAAAATTCCATTCATTAATGAGCAGCACCTTTCACCCGGCCGAAGAAGGTAATTTTGCGCCACTGAAAGAAAAATGCGACAGCCTTGCATGGGCCGCCGAAGCATGGAGCAAATCTGCTATTCCTTCCGACTACAAAGAAAAAGAAACAAAAGAAGTGTTGGCTACTTTGGTTAAACAAACCAAAGGAATTAAAGAAGCGGTAAAGAAAAAAGCTACGGATGCCGAGCTTAAAAAACTAATTATTGAGGCGCACGACAGCTTTCATAAAATTATTGGCGAGTGCCGTAAAGAAGAAAAACACTAAACAATTATCATTAAAAAATTAAAAGAGCCGCCCTATAGGTGGTTTTTTTATTTATTACTGTTTATGTTTGCATAAAATACCACCATGCAAAAAAGACAACTCGGAAATACAGATTTACACGTAGCGCCACTTTGCTTTGGCGGTAATGTTTTTGGCTGGACCATTAACGAAAAAACTTCATTTGAAATTCTGGACGCTTTTGTTGGTGGAGGTTTTAATTTTATTGATACTGCGGATATTTACGCTAAGTGGGCAACCGGAGTTGGAGGAGAATCGGAAACCATTATTGGCAAATGGACCAAAGAAAGAAATAACCGCGATAAAGTAATTATTGCTACTAAAGCCGGGATGATTGATGCTACCGGTGGCATAAACATTTCTAAAAAACATATTCTTAAAGCGGCGGAGGAATCTTTAAAGCGTTTGCAAACCGATTATATTGATTTGTACCAAACGCACAAAGATGATTTGGCAATACCGGTTGAAGAAACTCTTGAGGCACATCAGCAATTAATAAAAGAAGGGAAAGTACGATGGATTGGCGCTTCAAATTTTTCGGCGGAAAGATTGAAAGCCGCATTAGAAGCCAGTACTAAATACAATTTACCCCGCTACGAAACATTGCAACCACTTTACAATTTGTACGACCGCGAAGTTTTTGAAAAAGAACTGGAGCAGGTTTGTTTGGATAATAACATAAGCGTTATAAATTTTTATTCGCTTGCCGCAGGATTTCTTACAGGGAAATATCGCAACAAAGAAGATTTATCAAAAAGTGCGCGCGGAGCCAGAGTTGCGGGTTATTTAAATGAAAGAGGTTTAAGCATTTTAAAAGTGCTAGACCTGGAAGCCGTAAATTATAATTGCACACCCGCAAGTATTGCCGTGGCCTGGCTTTTAACACGGCCGGCTATTGGCGCGCCCATTGCAAGCGCCACAAGTTTAGCGCAGCTAAATGAAATTATGAATGCCGTTAAATTAAATTTAAGTATTGATGCCATCGAAAATTTAAATAAAGTTAGTGCGTGGTAGAGTTTAAGGCCATACTTCAAAAATTTGGGTCTCAGGGCGAAAAAACCGGCTGGACCTATGTAGAAATTCCTGCCAAGGTTGCAAATAAAATAAAACCCAATTTTAAAAAGTCGTTTAGAATAAAAGGAAAAATTGATGCCTTTGCTTTCAAAGGTGCCGTTTTACCAATGGGCGGCGGCGATTTTATTTTTGCCGTAAAAGGAGAAATTCGTAAAAAAATTAAAAAGTTTAAAGGCGATACCGTTATTTTAAAAATTGAAGAAGATAAATCGCTTGTTACATACGACAAAGATTTACTAGCTTGTTTGGCCGAAGATAAAAAAGTAAAATCTTTTTTTGATAAACTTCCCGGCTCGCACAAAAATTATTACTCTAAATGGGTTGCCGAAGCAAAAACTGCGCCTACAAAAGCTAAGCGCATTGCCATGGTAATGAACGGACTTCCTAAGGGCTGGACCTTTGCAGAGATGTTGAGGGCGAATAGGGAAAATAAATTAACCTAAAACTTTTAGCTTAGCGTATTTCAGTAATAACTGCTTGGGCCCGGTTAAATCAAATTGAATAGTAGCTTTTATATTGGGAAAATTCCCTTCAATAGTTAACACTTTACCATTGCCAAATTTTTCGTGTTGCACCGCAGTACCTTCTTTAATACTTTTAATTAAATCGCCGTCCATTGGCGCGTTTGCCGAAATAGCTTTGTTAGCCGCAACCAGGTTTTTACGCAAAGAAGGATTTACCTCCTTAGGTTTCATCTGCTCGATATTTGTTTTTGTTTTCTTTAGGCTAACAACGTCTCTGTCAAAATCCCAATCTTTTTGTTCGTGTTTTGTGGCCGCCTCTTCGGGCATATCAATAAATTTTTCATCAATCTCATCAATAAAACGGCTTGGCTCACAAAAAACATGATTGCCATAACGAAAACGCCGCTCTGCAAAAGTTAAAAAGGCTTGCTTTTCGGCACGGGTAAGCGCAACATAAAAAAGTCTCCGCTCCTCCTCCAACTCAGTTCTGCTTTGCAAAACCATTTGCGAAGGAAAAAGATTTTCTTCCATACCCACCACATACACATACGGAAATTCCAATCCTTTTGCCGCATGAATGGTCATTAAAGAAACTTTATTGGCGTCTTCTTTATCGTCTTTATTTTTATCGGCATCCGTAAGCAAGGCAATGCCTTGCATAAACTCGTCAATGGTTTTTAGTTTGGTGTCCGGCTCTCCCCCTGCAAATAAATCTTCGGGGCTTTCGCTTTCGTGCAAAACAATATCTTCTTTCAATTCCTGTTCTTGTGCAGTACGTTCTGTTTCAGAAAATTCTTTTACAGCGCTTAGTAATTCTTCCACGTTTTCAACGCGGGCAATTTCCTCGGGAGCTTTGTCTTTTGCAAGTTCACGCAAAACGCCCGAGTGATTTATAATCTGATTAGCCGCCTCGTAAGCCTCGGTTTCCTTAACCATATTACCAAAACTCTTAATCATTGTAGCAAAATCCTTCAGCTTGGTAGCAGTGCCTGCATTTATGTCCGGATTAAAATTTGCCAAATCATCAAGCACAGTAAACATACTTACGTCGTTATCATTTGCAAGAATCGAAATTTTATCAATCGAAGTTTGCCCGATGCCGCGCGCCGGATAATTAATTACCCTGCGCATACTTTCAGAATCATGCGGATTGATAGACAGCCTAAAATACGCCAACACATCCTTAATTTCTTTACGCTGGTAAAAAGATAATCCACCGTAAATTCTGTACGGAATATTTAATTTACGCAAAGCTTCCTCCATAGAACGGCTCTGTGCATTGGTGCGATACAAAATAGCAAAATCAGAATTAGGCCTTTGATCTTGCATTCGTATACTGAAAATAGAATTGGCAACTTTATAACCCTCGGCGCTATCCGTCTCAGCGCGCATCACTTTTATTTTTGCGCCTTCGGCATTTGCGGTCCACACTTTTTTATCAAACTGCTCTTTGTTATTGGCAATAATCGAGTTTGCCGCATTAACTATGTTTTGTGTTGAACGATAGTTTTGCTCGAGGAATAATTTCTTTACATCCGGATAATCCTTTTCAAAATTTAAAATATTCTGAATATTGGCTCCGCGAAAAGCATAAATACTTTGCGCATCATCACCCACCACACAAATATTTTCGTGACGCGCCGCCAATTGCTTTACAATTACGTATTGCGAAAAATTGGTATCCTGATACTCATCCACCAAAATATAACGAAATTTATCCTGATATTTAATCAGCACGTCCGGAAAATCGCGGAGCAAGACATTGGTATTAAAAAGCAAATCATCAAAATCCATTGCGCCGGCGCGGAACAAACGTTTTTGATACGCCTCATAAATTTGCCCTATCATAGGCTTTTGCGAAGCGCGGTCGTCGGACATTGTGGTTGGGCTCACTAAATACTGCTTGAAGCCAATTAAATTATTTTTTGCAGCGGATATTCGGTTTAATACTAAGGATGGTTTATAAACCTTATCATCGAGGTTAAATGTTTTTACAATTTCTTTAATGGTGCTTTTGCTATCATCGGTATCGTAAATGGTAAAGTTTTTGGGATAGCCCAGCTTCTCGGCTTCAAAGCGAAGTATTCTGGCAAAGGTGCTGTGAAAAGTGCCCATCCACAAAGCTTTTGCCGGTGCCTCGCCAATGAGTTTACCAATACGGTTTTTCATTTCGCGTGCGGCTTTATTGGTAAAGGTTAAGGACAGAATATTGAACGGATCAACACCTTTTTCAATAAGATGCGCTATGCGATACGTTAGCACGCGTGTTTTGCCTGAGCCCGCGCCTGCAATAATCATCAGGGGGCCTTCGGTAAGTACAGCTGCTTCGCGTTGTACGGGATTTAACTCATCTAAATAATGATTGCTCACAGGATGTAAATTTCTTAAAAATAACTCGGAGTTTATAGCTAAATGATGGAAAGTTTTCAAACATTTGGCTTCTTCCAAACCCCTCTGCTGCGCCCTTCAAACGTAAAAGCTGTATTAAAGTCCCTCTCCCGCGGGAGAGTCCCGATAGCTATCGGGATAGGGTGAGGGTTTTTACTCTACTTCCACCAAAAAACTCTTAACCGCCGATGTATCCTTTGCGCAATATAGATAAAGAGTTATTTCTTCTTGTCCCTTACGTACAGCTGCAAAATTAAAATCAACATATGTACCGTGAAATACCGAGCCCATGTAATCCACTCTTGTGGTTGGAATATCTTTTTTAAGCGTCCACAAATATTTAGTGTTATGATCCTCGGGTAAAGAAATACGAAATGTGCTTCCCTTCTTCACTTTGTTAATTTGTCCGCTTTGCTTCTCGAACTCAACTTTTTTATAAGTGCAGGCGCTTAAAAGGGTACTTAGCAAAGTAAAAATTATCAGTCGGGATTTCATGGGATTAGGGTTTTTTGTAAAGATAATGGGTAACGTTTAAAAAATTGTTTTATTTTTATGTAATAATATTTTTTTATGAGTAACGAAGAAAGCGCCGTACAGGCACAAACAGCAGGTAACATAAAATGTAACGGTTGCGGAGCCAATCTTACTTTTGAGCCCGGTACCGCTACCCTTGCCTGCCAATACTGCGGCGCTAAGAATGAAATTAAACAGGAAACTACTTACGTGGAGGAAATTGATTTCGAAAAATTTCTCAGCGAAAACCAGCCCGAAGAAAGTTTACACGAAGTAAACACGGTAAGTTGCGTTAACTGCGGCTCCTCTACAACACTAAAGCCCAATGTAACTTCGGATAGTTGTCCGTTTTGCGATACGCCGCTTATTATTAAAAACGCTACTTCAAGCAAATTAATTAAACCAAAATATTTACTGCCTTTTAAAATTGAACGCAAAAAAGCCGGCGAGGATTATGTAAAATGGCTGGGCGGATTGTGGTTTGCCCCCAACGATTTAAAGCAAAACGCGCAACGCACTATGGATAAACTGGTGGGCGTGTATTTACCTTTTTGGACCTACGATTCGCAAACAAGCACAGATTATACGGGCGAGCGCGGAACTTATTATTACGTTACCGAGAGTTATACCAATAGCAAAGGCGAAACCGAAACGCGCGAAGTGCAACGCATAGCCTGGAGTTTTGCTTCGGGTAATGTGGATAAAGTTTTTGATGATATTTTAGTTTGCGCAAGTCCATCTTTACCACAAAAACTATCGAGCGCGCTTGAGCCCTGGGATTTGGAAGCGCTTGCCGGTTTTGATGAACGTTACTTAAGCGGATTTAAAGCAGAGAGCTATCGCGTGGATTTAAAAACCGGATTTGAAACCGCTAAAAATATTATGAAACCCGCCATTGAAACCAAAGTTAAATCAAACATTGGCGGCGATTTGCAACGTATTAGCTCAATGAGCACCGCTTACGATAATATTACCTTTAAACATATTTTATTGCCTGTTTGGATAAGCGCCTACAAATACAACGAAAAAGTGTATCACTTTATGATTAATGCCCGCACCGGCGAAGTACAGGGCGAAAGGCCTTACAGTGTTATTAAAATTGCGCTTGCTGTGCTTGGCGGCTTAGCTGTTATTGGTGCTGCTATTTGGGCTTATACAACTTTTAAGTGATTGATAAGATTATAAAAACCACTGTTTATATACCTTTATGGCGTGCTAACAGTGATAGAATTGCACATATAAGTTAGTTATGCCTCATTCTAAAAAGACGACAGTGCAACAAACGAACGACAGAAATATGACGGAAAGAAAAGCCAACGGATCGGCAAAATCAAAAGAGCTGCAACCAAACGCACAAATCCAACGCTTTGCAGCACATTTGCTTTTGCCCCAACCGCACCACGACAACATTCATAATTCACTAAAATGTTAGAAGTTAGAAAAAACACATACTCAAAGAATTATGAAAACACGTTTTTCAGAGAGTTTGCAAGTCACTTACATAAATCTTTCGCAGACAATGGGCGTTCTGGACTTCTAATTGGAAGCCCATTTTGTGAAGTTGACGAAAGACTCCAAATTGATGCTTTACTAATTACCGAACAAGTAGTTTGCATAATTGACTTCAAAAATTTTAGTGGTAAAATAAATTTACCAAACGAAAGAAATTTTGAAATGGGTATTTGGACAAATGAAACTGGCGACCAAATCAAAGGCGGTAGTTCAATAAATCCATTCATACAGTTAAAAAATCAGAAAAGACGATTTTCGGAAGTATTTACAAAAAATATTAAGTCGAACCTTACAACTGGAGACACTTTAGATTGCAGCCATATTGTAAGTGTTGTATGTTTTCAAAAAGAAATTGAACTTAATAGGGAAATTCCAAACTCGAAAGAGTTGGCATTTTGGATTATTGATAGAATAAATTTTATAGAGAAAATCGCTGACATAATTGATGTTTCCGACAAGGATTATGTAAACATATCGCCAAATTCTTATGATGCTTTTAAAAAGGTATTTCGTGCCGACAAGTTCAAGTTTGACGACAAACCGCTTGAAGATAAATTAAAAGTGTTTGCCGATAAATCGGCAACACTTGATTTTAAAAAGCTTTATGCTGACCAACATTCAGCTTTAAGTGAAATAAAAACATTTTTAGAAAATCCTGAACAAGAAATTTTCGTTTTACAAGGAACTGCAAATAGTGGCAAATCATTTCTCATTCCTTTCATTCAAGAAGTTGCCTACAATTTGGGTATACAGGAAACTGAAATTTTCGCTTCGTCAAGTCGAGTAGCAAATAACTTACTTACAATTGGTGGATTAGAAAGAGTAAACAGCATTTACTCATACATTTATGGCGGACAAAAAAACAATAAGCAAGAAGATGAGCAAACTAAAGAAAAAGATAACAGCGAAGAAATAGACGAAAAGAATGATTCAGAAGAACTACAAGTTGAAGAGATTCCGCTAAAAAACTGTGATAACTCAGACAATGCTTTATTCATCGTAGATGAATCACAACTTGTTTCAGATTCCTTTAATCAATCCATTGATTTAATTTTTGGAACTGGTTATTTACTTAAGGATTTTTTGAGTTTCACAAATTCAGCAAATACCAAAAGAAAAATAATTTTCATTGGCGACCCGTTTCAACTTCAATTAGGAAAAACGGATGAATCGCCTTTAAATCCTTTGTATTTAGAAGAAGCGTATAAGCTAAAAACTAACGCTTATCAACTATTAGACAAGCCCGATTTTTCTATTATCAATAAAGAATCATTGTTTTGCGTTGATAAAATTCGCACCCAATATTTCAATTCATTAAAGTTTGAACAAAATGAAGATTTTAAAATATTGTCAAATGATATAGAAAAAGAAAACGCAATTGCAGATTTAATAAATACAAAGAAAGGTCATTTACTTTATTTTCGGAACGAAGATGCTCAAGAGAGAAATTTAAAGATAAAAAATGATATTCTTAATAACGGAGAAAATCTTGCAATTGGAGATTTGGTTGTTTTCAACAATAACATTGAAACGAAAAATGACAACCCAGACGCTTTCCCAAAAAAAATACTTAATGGGCAATTCGCAACAATAACCAATACTTCTAGTGTTTTAAGAACTGAACCCATCTTTGATAGAAAAGGTAAACTTATTTCAAATTTAAGTTTTGTCGAAGTTGGATTAAAGCATAGTGAATCAGGTTATGAATCTACAATTTTATCATTTGAAAATTACAGGAATAGTCCTAAAGCCGTATTATCAAATGATGATGCAAAAGCCTTTCGCATATTTCTTTACCAATTAGCCAACAAAGAGTTAGATAATTTCAAACAAGGAAATTATAAAGGAGATGATGAATTAGCATCATTATTAAGTGAATTGAAGGCAGGGAAAAAGGTAAAAACTAAAATAAACAAAAAATTACAATCCATTTTAAGGACAATGCCATCAACCGAATATTATAAAATTAAAAATTGTGCGTGGTTGAAATTTGGTTGGGCAATGACAGTTCATAAATCAATGTCTTACAAATGGCAAGAAGTAATTTTCAATGTTGAAAAAGCAGGAACAACAAACGAAAATCATTTCAGATGGCTTTATACTGGAATAAGTAGAGCAAGGAAAAAAGTTTCTTTAATCAATTACAAACCAATAAGCCCATTTGATAAAACTGAATTTGTTGATAGCAATTCTGCAAATGCAACAAATGAGTTTTTTTATATTGCCGAAAGCCAAGAAACCAAAAACCGTTTAACAGAATTTAAAAATTTTGTTTTGAGCAAACTAATTGACACGGAAATAGAAAGAGTTGAAAATCTAAACTGGCAAGAACGTTACCATTTAAAAAGTAATACAAGAACAACTATTATTTCATTCAGCTACAATGGTCAAGGAAAATTCAGATTTCCAACTTTGGCTGGTGGAGATAGTGCTTTTGGGAATGAAATTATTGAGCATCTAAAATCAAAAATTATATCCTTTGATTTTGGCGTTATTAAAGACCTTTGGCGAAAGACCCAATATGAAATACTTTCAAACTTATTGAAACAGGATAATGTTTTTTTTAGTCAAATCATTCAACCCAATTTCAAGGATAGAATCAAATTGTTTAGCAAAGAAAATGAAGAAATTGATTTAGAAGTTGATTATAACGGAGACGGTGCTTTTAGCAAAATCACAGCAAAGTATTATTCAAACCAAGCAATATGGAATACTTTCATAAATGCTATTAACCAAATCAAAGCGTAAACTATGGCTTCATTATACGACTTTAGTCAAGCTATATCTAAACTCAACAAAGAGAAAAAATTTGCTGAGACATTAAAGTATTTCAAAGATGGCAAAACTGAATTTACTTCTGAACAAATCGGACTAAACAAATACATTGTTTATGAGATGATTTCAGCTTTAATTGAAACAAATCATTATGATGTTATTTTCACTTTCATTGAGCAACATAGTGTGGTTTTAGAGCCAAAGAACTTTTCATATTTACTTAAAAAGTTTAAAGACAAACCCTCTGTAAATTGGACAGTTGTAAATAAGTTTTGTGATTTAGTTTCTGTAGATTCACTTGATACCGAATGCAGAACCATAGAAGTTGAACGCAAAGGCGAAAAGAAACCAATGGAACTTGCATCAAGCAAGGAAGATTGGTTTGCTTTTAAAACAAAAGCACTCTTTGAAACACAACATTATCAAGAATGCTTTGAATTATCAAAAGTTGCTCTTGAATCATTTGAAAAGTTCCACTATTCAAATGAAGTTTGGTTTGCCAGAAGAATAGCATTATCAAAAAAGCATCTTGGTAATTCCGCTGA
>JBBQRR010000037.1:0-37302 GCA_038214655.1 Bacteroidia bacterium
GGAAGGATGACGATACCAAGCTGGTTCACTTCATCGGGAAAGACAATATAGTATTCCATTGCATTATTTTTCCTTCCATCCTGAAAACCGAGGGAAGTTATATCCTCCCTGAAAACGTTCCTGCCAACGAATTCCTTAATCTCGAAAATGACAAGATCTCAACTTCAAGAAACTGGGCAGTATGGCTGCACGAATACCTTGAGGATTTTCCCGGAAAACAGGATGTGCTAAGATATTCACTTTGTGCAAATGCTCCTGAGACAAAAGACAATGATTTTACCTGGAAAGATTTTCAGGCTAAAAACAATAGCGAGTTGGTTGCCATCTTCGGTAATTTTGTAAACCGTACCTTGGTTTTAACGCATAAGTTTTACGAAGGAAAAATTCCGGATGCAACGAATTATAACAAAGAAGATTTATTAGTATTAGAAGAAATTGCGCGTTTCCCTGAAAAAATTTCGCATGCCTTAGATAATTTTAAATTCCGCGAAGCATTAAGCGAGTTTATGAATTTGGCGCGTGTTGGAAATAAATATTTAGCCGAAACAGAGCCCTGGAAACTTATTAAGACAGACGAGGAGCGTGTAAAAACTATTATGAATATCGCTTTGCAGATTACCTGCAACCTCGCTATTTTGGGAGAGCCGTTTTTGCCTTTTACCTCTAAGAAATTATTTGAAATGCTCAACATTAACACGATTAAATGGAACGGAGCAAAGCAAACCAATAATTTACATGCCGGCCACAAAATAAATAAAGATGAATTGTTGTTCAGTAAAATTGAAGACGACGCGGTTGAATTGCAGGTAAGAAAACTACAAGACTCGAAAAAAATGAACGAGGATGAAAAAAAGTCGGAAGTCAAAGGTCAGAAAGAAGAAATAACTTTTGATCAGTTCGAGAAAATGGATATTCGTACTGCGACAGTATTGGAAGCCGAAAAAGTGGCGGGCACGGATAAACTTTTAAAATTAAAGATTGATACGGGTATTGATGTGCGCATAATTGTAAGCGGCATTGCCCAATATTACAAGCCCGAAGAAATGATTGGCAAACAGGTTAGTGTATTGGTAAACCTTGCTCCCCGTAAAATAAAAGGCATCGAAAGTAAGGGAATGATTTTAATGGCCGAAAACAGCAAAGGCGAATTAAGTTTGGTTTCTCCAACCAAAGAAGACACAAATAACGGGAGTACGGTAAAATAAAACTTACTTTGAAAGCTCGCTAAATAAAAAAATTTTGCCAATGAGCCGGAAGCAAGCCATAAAAAAATCTGCTATCTTTTTTATTCCTTTTTTGTTTATGATAGGAAGTATTTGCTACGTTGGTCCGCCGCCTGCCTTTAGCTTTCAATATTTAAAAAACGATTGCTCGGGTCAGGCGCAATGGATTTACAAAAGTATTTACAGTGATACTCAAAAAACTTCTCTTGCTTTCTTTGGATCGTCGCATACGTTGCAGGGAATTAATGATTCTTTAATTAATTCACTTAACACCGGTTTTTATTCGGTAAACCTGGGCTATTGCCGTTTTGGTAGAGATATTCAATACGAATTATTCAGGCAAGCGCTTACTGAAAAGAAAATCAGGTTGGCGGTTTTTGAGATAACCGAAACAGAACCTTCGTATAGTCATCCGGTTTATCCATATCTGGCGCAGGGCTCAGATGTTTTTTTTCCTTCTTTTGTTTACAATCAAGATTTTTACCGCAACAGATGCGAAGCCTTTTTATACCGCGTTGCTTTTTTGCGTAGTAAGTTTTACACTATAAAGGATACAACTCCACCGATTATGCCTAAAACTTTTGGGTATATCACCAGTTCGGGAACAGCGGGCGCAGAATTTCTTGAAAGTCAGAAAAAAGAAAAACTAAAAGATCTTGCAGATTATAGCAGCACAACTGTTTCGCGCAAAGCAGAACTTTCGTTTTCTGATTTGTATTTTACTAAAATAAAAAAACTAGCAGATGAAAATAATTGTAAAGTGTATTTTTTATACCTGCCTGCCTTTGGCAATAACGCAAATAATTCTTTAGACTCACTTTTATATAAAAAGCATTTCGAAACGCTAGTGCCGCCCGACACCCTCTTAAACAATTACGCTAACTGGCAGGACGAAGCCCATTTTAACAAGGAAGGCGCAGTTAAATTAAGCGCATGGGTGGTAAAAACCCTAACTAAAATTCAATAGGCGTCTTTACTGTTTTACCACCACAAGAAACGCTAATAACGTATTTTCCTTCGGGCAATTGAGAAAAATCAAGGTCATTTTGAAATTCGTTATATGATTTAGAATATAAAACAGTATCCGAGAGCCCCAACAGTTCAACTTTTACATCCTTCCCTTTTTCAATACCCAAAATGTACATGATGTATTTTTTCTTTTCAGATAAAAATAACGAAACCATTGCGCCTTCGTTGGCATGCTCTCTTTTTTTTCCAAATAAATGTTTATCTTTTCTACCGGGCTTAACTATGCTTGTTTTTAAATTTGATTTTCGGGAGGTTGTTATCATATCTCCCGTTTCCGGATTTGCGGGCCGTCCTTTTAAGGCAGGAAGAGCCCAACTTCGTATATAATCAATCTCGAAGGGTTCAGACATAGTAAAATCTTTTTTTGGACCGGGGTGAAAGGGCCCATTATTACTGGGAATAGCCACATTTGCAACAATTGCTTTAGGCACGCTAAAACTTACTTTAGAAATAGCCACACATTTTCCATTTACATAATATTTTACATAATTGGGCTGCCACTCGGCTGCAACTACGTTATATCCTTCCTGAAAACTTCCTGTAAGATTTGCCCAGCCTCCCCAATTTAATTTTTTACCGTACCAGGTTCTAAAAAAATCACACTCGTTGGCGCAATGCGTGTCTACGTGAATTTTATTTGGTTTTTCTCCTTTCAATTCCATGATATCAATTTCCTCATTTGGATCTCCTCCGTAAATCCAAAATGCGGGCCACATGCCTTTATCTTTTGGTGCTATAAAACGAATTTCGTAAAAGCCGTACACAAATTCACGGCTCGACCTCACCATGCCCGAGGTATAATTAAAGTGCATTTTATTAAAGTTGTAAAATTTATTATCAATCTTTAGTGTATCAGTGTCCGGAAGCCAATCTACCATTCGGGCATCAACGCCTTCTTTGCGGGCAATAAGTTTTAGGGTGCCATTACTTACCTGATGGTTTTTTCCGTCGGTATAATACTGCTGCTCTTTGTTGGGATAAATACTGCGTGCCCATCCGTACCAATAGCCCCATTTTTTTTCGTCTAGGCTATTCCCATCAAATTCATCTCCCCATTGATAATTCCAAGTAATAACCGTGTCTTTATTAAACTGCCACATTACCTGTGCGCTAAGGGAATTAGAGATAATTCCTATTAAAATAATGTTGACTAATTTATTCATCTTAAAAATAATATTGCGTTTAGAATAAGTACTTTTGCAAAGATAAAAATTCATAGATGATAACCGCCGAAATGCCTGTTCGTTTTGAACGAAAAAAACATAAAGACGAAGTTTTACTGGCGCTTTATAAAAATATTCTTAAACCAAGGATGGTGGAAGAAAAAATGCTCATCCTTCTCCGTCAGGGCCGTATTGCCAAATGGTTTAGTGGCATTGGACAGGAAGCTATTTCGGTTGGACTAGCCACGGCTTTTGAACCCGACGAATTTATTTTACCCATGCACCGCAATTTAGGTGTGTTTACCACAAGAGGTATTCCGTTAAATCGTTTATTCTCGCAATTTACAGGTAAGCCGGGTGGTTTTACGCAGGGGCGCGACCGCAGTTTTCACTTTGGTACGCAGGATTACAAAATTGTAGGAATGATTTCTCACCTGGGCCCACAGATGGGCGTGGCCGATGGAATTGCATTGGCAAATAAATTACGTAAAGACAAAAAAGCTGTTGCTGTTTTTAGTGGTGACGGTGGTGCGAGCGAAGGAGATTTTCACGAAAGTTTAAATGTTGCGGCAGTTTGGGATTTACCTGTGATTTTTGTGATAGAAAATAACGGTTATGGATTATCCACTCCGAGTAACGAGCAATTTAGATGCAAACAATTTATTGATAAAGCTATTGGTTACGGCATAGAGGGCGTGCAGGTGGACGGCAATAATGTTTTAAAAGTTTACGAAGCTGTAAAAAAAATTGCGGAAGATATTCGCGAAAATCCTCGTCCGGTTTTATTAGAGTGCGTAACATTTAGAATGCGCGGCCACGAAGAAGCTTCGGGAACTAAATATGTACCCAAAGAATTGTTTGAAGAATGGGGTAAAAAAGATCCCGTAAATACCTATGAAAAATTTTTACTGCAAGAGGGCGTTCTCACGGAAGATTTAATTGAAAAAATCCGCGCCGAAATAAAACATGAAATTGAAAGCGGGCTCGAAACTACTTTTGCCGAGCAAATGCCACTTGTAAATACCGAAAAGGAATTAACAGAAATGTACGCGCCCTTTGTTTTGAATGAAAGAAACCCAAGCGACAACACTTCGCCAAAACGTTTTATTGATGCAATTTCTGACGGGATGCGTTTAGCTATGCGCAAACATAGTAATCTTGTTTTAATGGGACAGGATATTGCTGATTACGGAGGCGTTTTTAAAATTACCGACGGCTTTACAGAAGAATTTGGCAAGGACCGTGTGCGAAATACTCCGCTTTGCGAATCTGCAATTTTAGGAACTGGGTTTGGATTATCCATTAAAGGAATGAAATCTATGGTTGAAATGCAGTTTGCCGATTTTGTAACTGAGGGCATGACGCAAATTGTAAATAATCTTGCTAAAAGTCATTACCGTTGGGGACAAAACGCAGATGTGGTTGTGCGTATGCCCACCGGCGCTGCAGTTGCATCGGGACCCTTTCACAGTCAGAGTAACGAAGCCTGGTTTTTTCATACGCCCGGTTTAAAAATTGCGTACCCTGCTTTTCCATCAGATGCAAAAGGATTGCTATTAACCGCTTTTGAAGACCCAAACCCGGTAATGTTTTTTGAACATAAAGCGCTTTACAGAAGTATTAGCGAAGATGTTAGCGATGATTATTTTACAATTCCATTTGGAAAAGCGAGATTGGTGCGCGAAGGCGGCGATTTAACAATTATAACTTACGGCCTTGGCGTGCATTGGGCGCTTGAAATGTTAAATGAAAATCAGGAAATATCTGCCGACTTAATTGACTTAAGAACGCTTTGTCCGCTTGACGTGGAAACCATTTACGAATCTGTTAAAAAAACAGGAAAAGCCTTTATTTTACATGAAGATACGCTTACAGGCGGGATAGGCGGCGAAATAGCTACACTGATAAACGAAAATTGCTTTGAATATTTGGATGCTCCTGTTATGCGCGAGGGCAGCTTAGACACCCCTGTGCCAATGAATGCCGATTTAGAGTTAAATTTCTTACCCAAGGAACGTTTTAAACAAAAAATTCGTACCTTGCATACATATTAAATCTAAAAAACACAAGCATGAAACGTTAGTTCCATGTTACAAAAACCTAAAAAACACAAACATGAAACGGTAGTTCCATGTTACATAAACCTAAAAAACACAAAACATGAAAAAACTTTTACTTTTAGCTTCAGTTTTAATGGGAGGTTTGCTAAATGCTCAAACTTATCCTTTTGCAGAAAATTTTGATGGAATGCCGGCAGGTGCAGCACCAACAGGCGCATGGTATGTAATGCCAAATGGCTTTAAAGTATTGCCTAACCACGGTAATAGCGTACCTAATGCACTTTCTACCGAAATGAAAAGCACGCATATTGCCGATACTTTAGTTTCTCCATTAATCGGAAACCTAACGGCAACTTCGGTAATGTATATTGATTATCGTATTGTAAACGCAGCTTTATATCCTGCAACCGGAACTACTTGGGGTGCAAGCGATAAAATTTATGTAGATGCTTACATAAACTCATTCATGTCTTGGCAAAATCACGTGGCTACTATTGATAATACTACGTATGTACAAGGCAACACCTATACAACGTTCTCTTACGGGCCAAACGCTTTGTTAAGCGGCCAGGCTATTAAACTTCGTGTTTCTACCGTTTGGGGTGCCGGCGATTATTTTGTGGATATTGACAATTTTAATGTAATGAATCAGGTTGGCGTTAGAGAAAATAATGCAAAAAACCTTAATTTAAATGTATACCCTAACCCGGCACGCGAAAATTTTTCGATTGAAGTTAAAAATAACCTTAGCGGCAAACCGGTTGAAATTTCGATTTACAATTCTTTAGGACAAGTTGTAAAAACTTTAAAACCCGAAAACACCTTAGATTCTAAATTCACTTTTAACACAAGTGAATTTGCAAAAGGATTATATTTAGTAGAAGTAAAATCAGACAATGACATCTCTCAAACAAAATTGGTTGTTGAATAAACTAAATTTAACTTATAAAAACGGCAGAGCCCTATGGCTGCTGCCGTTTTTTTTAGTTTTATTTTCAACTTTTGGTCATGCCCAAACGGGTGCGCCAATTAAAAAGATAAAAAAAAACTTATTACAACTCTCGGGTAAGGTAGTGGTTTATGAAACCGACAGCCTTAGAGGACTGCCCTTTGCATCCGTAATTATTAGAAGCAAAAACACAGGCGCTGTTACAGATTACTTCGGTTTTTTTACTTTAGTTGCAAGTTCGGGCGATGTGGTAGAATTTATTAGTCTTGGTTATAAAGACGCGCAATACATTGTGCCCGATACTTTAAAGGCAACGCATTTTTCTATTTCGCAGGCAATGAAAAAGGATACCATCACTTTACCAACCGCTGTTGTTTATCCATGGCCCACCAAAGAAGAATTTAAAACGGCATTTTTAAAATTAACTGTGCCCATGGATGATTTAACGCGCGCGCAAAAAAATATGGCAGCCGAAGAAATGCGCGAACTGGTAAAAGGAATTTCGATGGATGGCTATGATAATTATTTGTACAGCATGCAGCAACGCTATCAAAAGATGTCGTACATGGGCCAATATCCGCCAAACAATTTGCTTAACCCTTTTGCCTGGGCCAAGTTTATTAAGGATTTAAAGGCGGGGAAACTTAAGATTAAGTAAGCGGACCTTAGCTAAAAGCAAAAAAGTTTGCACAACATTGTTTCTCCTTTTATAGTTTTACGATAAATGCTTAATTTGATAGTAAGCTAAACATCTGGAAAACTAATGTAACATTGCTAAAATAGCATGTAACCTTAGAAAAAGGAATGCTATAAGGGAGTTAGCCATAAGTCGGTCGACATGTCCCGGTGGACGGTCGACCTTTAAACAAAAACATGAAACGACTATTTATATTCATAACAATCGTTCTAACAAGTTGCAGTTCTAACAAAACTGACACTTCACCACCGACAAACATTCCTTCGCCAAAAACAATTAATAAGGACAGTGTAAATAAAGTAAAAGGCATCATTGACTTTCATTGGAAAAAATACAAAGAAGAATATGGCCGACTTCAACTCGACAGTTTAAAAATCGGCTCTTCAGAATCTTATCGTGTTGTAATTGGACACAGTTGGGGTTACAATCCTTACGGCGGACAACCAACATCAATAACCTTTCATAAAACCGTTGACACTTGTTATGCTGTTGTGCAGGACATGTATTCGGACCCCATAAAATCTATTCTTCACAAAACAGTAAAATTCATTCCAGAAAACTATTTTGACAGTATCCGGGTAATGTTTAACACAGGAACTTTTTGGCAACATCCACCGACGACTACGGAAGACGCTTATAGATTACGCTACGACCCCGACTACGTTTTCTTTGAAGCGGTAAAAGACGGTAAGCATAAACTTGTTTCTCAACTTCACAACATAGACAGCCTTCCAATACTAAAAAGCTGGAAATACAACTTCTATCATTATTCCTATTACAGTAGACAATTTGAAAAAGACTGGGTAATAGAAAAAAATCGCTCGCACGACTAATCAGTTTTGTGCAGTTTTAGTAACCGTCCTATGGCTAACAGCGGTTTAAAAAAACCGGGCGACCAATAAGTGCGTAGGCTTTCTTTATTGCCGCGCATTCGTCCGACCGTTTTTATTTGCCTCCGATTAAAATAATTTGTACTTTTATCTAACATTGAAGTAATGGAATTGTTCGCGGTCCCAAACCACCGCGAAAATTTCAGCCGCGGAAGGTTATGGGCAATAAGCGCAAGGGACGATGAAACCATTTATTATCTTGACTACTTTATTTATTATAAGTTGTTCCACGACTAAAAAATCGACACAATATATTCTCTACGATCAGTTTAATAAGTTTAAATTTCAAGGACAAGCTAAAGGCAATACATACAAATTTCAGATTGACACAGTTATGGGAGGGCATTTTAAAGGCCTATTCGTTATCAACGCAAAGGACTCGGTGAAAGTGGAGGGTTTTGAAAAGGGAAGAAGCAAAGAGACTGCTTTTTATCCATTAAGCTATCACACAATTGGCACTTCTCAAACAGGTGGATTATTTATTTTTTATCAGAAAAATAAGGGTGCGACAAGCGATCAACTTATAATTACTCATGGTCTTTGGGACAAACCTTTGTTCCAGGACACTTTGATTTTATACAGAGTTGAGAGATGATCAACAAAATGGCGCTAACGGCCTATGACAGCGGTTTGGCAAAAGTGGCGGCTCATTGCTCCACAGACCCATTTGTGGTTAATCAAACATTTGTTTTCCGCATCAATATTTCTGGTGAAAATCGCCACCTTCGCCATGCCGCCAAACGTTAATAAGGATCAACATCCGATTTTAGCCTAACCTTAGAAAATATCTTCTCCGTTTTAAAATCAAAAATTATTTTTTGCAGATACTCGCGCACTTTTACGGATGAATATTCTCGCTCTGTTTTTAAAAGAATTTGCTTGTGGTATTCATTCTTAATCCTGCTTACAATTGGAAATTCGGGGCCCAGCACGCGCTGTGCAAATATTTTTTTCAAGGCGCTGCCAAAACTTTCGGAAGCTGCGTTTAGTAAATCGTAGTCTTTACAAATAAAAGTAAAATTAAATAAGCGTGTAAAAGGCGGATACAAAAACTCTTTACGCTCGGCAAGCAAAGCATTGTACATTTGTTTGTAATCGTGTTTTAGCACCCAATCAATTACAGGATGCTCGGGTTGCGAGCTTTGTATAAGCACTTTTCCTTTTTTCTCCTTACGCCCTGCCCTGCCGCTTACCTGCGTCATTAATTGAAAAGCGCGTTCGTAAGAGCGAAAATCGGGATAACTTAAAAGATGATCTGCTTGCAAAACACCAACCAAACCAACGTGATCAAAATCTAAACCCTTTGTTACCATTTGCGTTCCGGTTAAAATATCAATCTCGCCGGCATCAAAATCATCTATAATTTGTTTGTACGCATTTTTGCTGCGGGTAGAATCCATGTCCATGCGCTTTATTTTAGCATCGGGCAAAAGAATTTCTATTTCTTCTTCTATTTTTTGTGTGCCAAAGCCTTTATAACGTAAATCGGCGCTGCCGCAAGCGCTGCAGGCCTTTGGCGGACTGGTTGTATAGCCGCAATAGTGGCAAGTTAATTTTTGCGTGGCCTTATGATAAATTAAAGAAACATCGCACTGCACGCAACAAGGTACATGGCCACAAGTATAACACTCGGTATAAGGCGCAAAGCCCCTGCGATTTTGAAATAATATGACTTGTTCTTTTTTTGCTAATGTTTTCTGAATTTCTTCGAGCAAAGGAGTAGAAATAATATTTTCCTGCTCTGATTTTTTTTGTCCGGCCGATTTTGTATCAACAACTTCAATTAAGGGCATTGAGGCGGCGCCGTGGCGTTCTGTCAGCTCTACAAAGCCAAATTTATTTTGCTTGGCATTGTAATAGCTTTCTATGCATGGAGTGGCCGTGCCCAGCAAAACTTTTGCTTTGTGTAGGGTTGCTAAATAAATTGCTGCGTCGCGTGCGTGGTAACGCGGCGCGGGATCCTGCTGCTTGTAAGAAGAGTCGTGCTCCTCATCAACAATTATCAAACCCAAATTATCATAAGGCAAAAACAAAGCGCTGCGCGCCCCTAAAATAATTTGGTATTGCGATGGGTTGATGACGTCTTTCTTTGGGCCGGTTTGCAAAACCGAGTTCCACACTTCCACTCGTTCATTATCCGAAAAGCGCGAATGGTAGACTCCCACTTTATCGCCAAAATATTTTTTTACGCGGGTAATCAATTGGGTGGTTAAAGCAATTTCGGGAACCAGATATAAAGCTTGTTTACCCTGCGAAAGCGCTTCTTCCATCAATGCGCAGTAAATTTCGGTCTTGCCGCTGCCTGTAACTCCGTGCAGTAAGCAAACATCATGTTCCTTGTAGCTTGCTTCAATCTCTTCAAAAGCTTTTGTTTGTATGGCAGACAATTTTTTTTGCAACTGAATGGTATCATCCTGCTCAAGCCTTCCTGTTTCAAATTCCTGCTGCCTAAAAACATTTTTCTTAACCAGCGAATTTATTGCCGAAACATCAAAATGTTTTAACAAAGCGTTTTTCTTCATCCATTTATTTTCAGAACCCGGCTCATCGCGCCTGTGTTCCTTTAAATAAAACATCAAAACTTCTAACTGCTTAAAAGCTTTTTTCTCTAATGATTCAAAAAGCTCTTTCAGGTTTTCTTCCTTTTCAAATTCTTCGCTCAGGCGTATGTACGAAACCATTTTAGGCTTGTACTTTTCTTTTACCTCTTCAAAAAGTAAAATAAATTTTTTAGAAAGTAATTGCTTAATAACCGGCTGCGGGTTCTTTAAAGAAAGAATCAGTGAAGCTTCGCTGTACGAAAGCACATTTCTGGTTTCGAGGGCTTCAAGCAAAATATATTCGTTATCGGTTAAGCTTACCGTTTCTAATTTAAAATCATTCTCGGTATTTAAAACAAGTTTTGTTTCGCTGTTTAGTTTTAATCCGGCGGGAAACGCCGCGTTCATTACTTCGCCCTGATAACAGAGGTAGTAATTGCTAATCCACTCCCAAAAAGTAAATTGTTTTTGACTAATGATGGGAACTGTATCTAAAATTTCTTCAACATACTTTGCCGTATAATTTGGTGGATTTTCGTGCACATTTTTTACAAGGGCGCTATAAAATTTACTTTTGCCAAACTGAACTAAAACTCGGATGCCGGGTTTAATTTTTTCGTTCAGCTCAAATGGCACACGGTACGTATATAAATTAGGAACCGCCAGCGGCAGCAATACATCCACAAAAAGAGTTTGGCGTAGCATGGTTAATCGTAAATATCTTTTCTATGTCCTGCTGCCAGAATTAATACTGTTAGAACATGGTCGTTAATATCATAAATTATCCGATAATTTCCTTGCCTTATTCGGTAACCTCCCCTGCCCTTAAGTTTTTTACTTCCTATTGGACGAGGATTTATTGCAAGATCAAGAATGCATTTTTTTATCCTAGAATAATCGGGTTCAGGTATTCGTTCAAGTTGCTTCTGAGCCTGCTTTTCAATTAAGAGTTGATACATCAGTGGCGTTTACGTTTTTTTTCTATTGCTTTAAACGCCTTATCAGCAGGTAAATATTCTGGAGCACTCTCTTTTACACTATCGTAAATTTTAACACAAGCCAATTCATCAAGTTCATCCATCATTTTCTCATACTCTTTTAATGGAATGAGTACAGCTACTTTTTTACCTTTATCGTCAGTTACAAATTGTGTTTTCATGTTAAACAAATTTACAGAAAAATTAAGTAGCCGGCAAAACTTTAGCCGCACATTCTCCAAAACCAATGCGCAAATTGTTTTTTTGGCACCAGCCGCGCATAATCACCGTATCGTTATCATTTATAAACTTACGCTCGCTCCCATCGTTCAATTTTATAGGATTAGCGCCACGCCAGGTTAATTCCATCATAGAGCCAAACTGCTGCTTATCAGGTCCGCTTATTGTACCGGATGCCATCATATCGCCCACATTAATATTACAACCGTTAACCGTATGATGCGCCAATTGCTGCTCCATCGTCCAATACATAAATTTATAATTACTCTCGCAAACCCATGTCGCTTGTCCTTTATCGGGCTGAATGTAAACTTCTAAATTAATATCAATATTTTTATTTCCGGTATATTCCAAATACGGTAAAACTTTCGGGTCCTGTTTGTATCCTTCTACTCTAAAAGCTTCCAAAGCTTCCATGGTTACTATCCAGGGAGAAACTGTTGAAGCAAAATTCTTAGCTAAAAACGGGCCAAGCGGCATATATTCCCAAGCTTGAATATCACGTGCACTCCAATCATTAAACAACATCATTCCAAAAATATATTCATCGGCTTTGCCGGTAGAAACGCTCTCGCCCATCTCCGTTTTTTTACCAATAATAAATCCGGTTTCCAATTCAAAATCCAATAATTTACTTGCACCAAAAACAGGAACAGCTGCATCCGCAGGTTTTGATTGTCCTTTTGGTCGGTGAAAACTATGGCCCGAAACACAAATAGAAGAAGACCTGCCATGATAACCAACCGGCAAATGTTTCCAGTTAGGCAACAAAGCATTTTCGGGGTCGCGTAACATTTTACCAATATTGGTTGCGTGATCTATACTCGAGTAAAAATCTGTATAATCTCCAATGTGCACAGGCAAAAGCAAAGTAACATCTTTCTGTAACTTCAAAATTTTACTTTTGTCTTCTTCGTTATTTTGTAATTCTTTGCTTTCTACATTAAGCAAATCAGAAACCCTGTTCCTTAAGGCATTTGTAGTTTCTTTTCCAAGAGCAATAAAATCGTTGAGATGCTTTCGAGCGAAAACATTTACCGGCAAAGAGATATTGTTAAAATAACCCAACTCATGCGCCCTCTGAAGGTCAAAAATGTGTTCTCCAATAGCGATGCAGGCATTATGCTGCGCTTTTTCATCCGAATACATACCAAAAGGGATGTTTTGTATTGGGAAATCGCTGTCGGGTTTAACGTCTATCCACGATTTAAGATTGGGGTTACCGGCTTTTATGTCCATATAGCTTATTAATGAGGGTAAATTTAGGCATAGATGTTAATAAACCATACATTTTTTTGCCAACAGTGTATAAAAAGCTTCGTAATTTAGATTCATGAAATTGGCAGCCGCCGTAACTCAATTACGCAAGGATGAATAAAAACATTGCCAAGGAGCTTGACGACCTTAAAGGCGCCGGTGTAATTGACGAAGAAATTGCCGGCAGAATAGAAAATTATTACGCAAGCAAAAACGAGGGCTCGCAAAACAGGCTTTTTGTGGTGTTTGGTGTCTTAGGCGCTATTTTGGTTGGATTAGGCATTATTTTAATTATTGCACACAACTGGGATGAATTATCGCGCTCCGTAAAAGTATTTTTCGCTTTTTTACCACTTATTGTTGGGCAATTATTTTGCGCTTACTCGCTTCTAAAAAAATCAGACAGTGCGGCCTGGAAAGAAAGTTCGACCGCGTTTTTATTTTTTGCAGTGGGCGCAAGTATTTCTTTAGTGAGTCAGGTTTACCATATACACGGCGATTTGGGTAGTTTTTTGTTTGCCTGGATGTTACTTTGCTTTCCGATGATTTACATCATGAAATCCTCAATAACCTCACTGCTTTTTATAGCGGGAATTACCTATTATCAGGTGGCAAGCAATTTTAGTTTTGATTTTTTCTCGCACCATCATCAATCGCTAAATTACTGGTGGATGCTTTTATTGGTAGTACCGCATTATTACAAACTTTATAAAGACAATCCCACTAGTAATTATCTTATTGTTCACAATTGGATTATTCCTATTTCGCTTACCATTTCATTGGGTGCCTTATCAAAACGGTCGGAAGAATTTATCTACATCGCTTATATGAGTTTGTTTTCGGTATTTTATATTGTGGGCAGCTCCGAATTTTTTAATCACACCAAAAGAAGAATTAACGGCTATTTAGTAATGGGCTCACTGGGCACAATGCATATTTTGTTATTGATGAGCTTTCATTGGTTTTGGGAACATTTAAACTTAATGGACAATACCTTAAACGACCCTTTTACAAGCCGCGAGTTTATTGCATCGGTGCTTCTTTCATTACTGGCTGCGTTTTTATATTTTCTCAGCAATAAAAACAAAAAGCAGGATTTTCACCCGATGAAAATTGTTTTTGTTTTATACATTATCATTTTTGTTATCGGCCAAAGCAATTCTATAATTCCTGCTATACTTATTAACGCTTTGGTATTATTACTTGGCGTTTTCACAATACGTTTAGGAGCAAAATCAGATCATTTGGGTGTTTTAAACTACGGCTTACTTACTATTACTGCTTTAATTGTTTGCCGGTTTTTTGACAGCGAAATGAGTTTTGTAGTTCGTGGACTTTTATTTGTGCTTGTGGGCGTGGGCTTTTTTGTTACTAATTACCTGATGCTTAAAAAAAGAAAAACTATACAATGAAAAAACCTCTTTTCATAATTTTTATAATTGTGGCCTTGGTGCAATTAGCCGTGCCCGCCAAAATGATTTTGGATAAGGAAAATATTTTAAGCTTGGGTACGCCCTATAAATTCCGCACTGCGCCTATCGACCCTTCTGACCCGTTTAGAGGAAAATACATTACGCTAAACTTTGATGCCAATCAATTTGATGTCCCTAATGATACTTCGTGGAAAAGTGGCGATGTGGTTTATGTGCATTTAGGGAAAGACAGTGCCGGTTTTGCAAAAATTAAAGACCTTACCAGGCAGCCGCCCGCCGATGATAATGTGGATTACGTAAAAGCTAAGATTTTATATGCTTATTATGATAAAGTTACTATTGAATACAGTTTTAATCATTTTTACATGGAAGAAAGCAAGGCCGCAGATGCTGAAACCACGTATCGCGTAGCCCGGTTAGACACTGCGCAGCATGTGTATGCTTTGGTAAACGTGCGCAAGGGCGAAGCGGCACTTAAAGATGTAATGATTAATGATGAATCTATTGTTGATATAGTAGCTGAACAAAGATGAAAAAATTAATTCTTGCCTATTTTATTTTTCTTTTACAAACTTCTTTTTCGCAAAACGTTAATGATTTTATTGGCGAATTAAAAAAAAGCACCGAATTGCAAAATGCTTCGGTGGGGCTTTGTGTGTTAGATGCACAAAATGGAAATATTATTTGCGAGCACAATGGAAAGCTTAGCCTTACTCCGGCAAGCACCATGAAAATTATTACAACCGCAACCGCTTTTCAGCTATTGGGAAAAGATTTCAGGTACGAAACATATTTGCAATATAGCGGTACCTGGGATAAAGCTACAGGTATTATTGACGGAGATTTAATTATAAAAGGAAGCGGAGACCCATCCTTAAACTCAGAATATTTTAGAAAACCCGAGGATACTTTGTTTGTAGTAAATAAATGGGCCGCGGTTTTAAAAGAAAAAGGAATCAAAAAAATTACGGGCCAAATTGTTTTAGATGTGAGTTGTTTTGATGAAGACATACCCGGCACCTGGGTTTGGGGCGATTTGGGAAATTATTTTGGCGCCGCGCCGCACGGGCTCTCTTATAACGACAATAAATTTTACATTGTATTTAAGCCAAGCGCAAAAGTTGGAGATTCTGTTTGTGTAAATAAAACGGTGCCCTGCATTGAGGGTTTGTGTTTTCAAAACAGTGTGAAGGCGGGCGGCACTGAAGATAATGCAATGGTGTATCGGGCGCCGTTCAGCAATAATGTAACTATACACGGTACTTTACCGGTAAGCACAAAATCTCAAACCATAGAAGCATCTTTGCCCGACCCGTCTGTATTGCTTGCAAAACATTTGCAATTGGCTTTGGCGGCAGCAGGAATTGAATTAAAAAATACAACGACGTTTAAAGTAACAGCGCACAATAAAAAACAATACAACCTTGCACGCAACGCATTATACACATATCGCTCGCCCACACTCGAGAAAATAATTTTCTTTACCACATTGCACAGCAATAATATGTATGCCGAAAGTATTTTTAAAACCATCGCCTTAAAAAAAGGCGGATGGGGAAGTACATTTCAGGGAATGAGCACCGTAAGCGCATATTTAAAAAGCAAGGGCTTCGACCCTAACGGATTATTCATTAACGACGGTAGCGGCTTATCGCGCAGTAACGGAGTAACAGCAGAGCACCTTTGCAAAATTTTATACATGATGTGCAGCGACAGCATGACGAAGGCTCCGTTTGCAAATTCGCTACCCGTTGCGGGAGTTAGCGGATCATTACGCAGTTTAGGAAAAGGCACGGCCTTAGAAAATAATTTTAGAGCCAAGAGCGGCTATATTACCCGCGTACGCTCGTACGCCGGCTACATGAAAGCCAAAAGCGGAAAAGAGATTTGCGTAAGCCTAATCATAAACAACTTCAATGGTACTCCATCCGACACCAAGAAAAAGATGGAAGAGATTTTTTTGAAGGTGTATGAACTTTTTTAGAACTATGAAAATGAAATTCTCCTTTTCTATTCTATTCGCAATTCAAGTTGCATTAACCTTTTCACAAAGCAATTTTTGCGACTGCTGCACCTATCACTCATTACAGTACAAGCAAAATGAATATGAAGAAATTTTTCCTCCCGAAATAATTAAAAAAAATCTTTTGAAGGAACTTCTTGTAACTGTTTCTCCTAAAAAAGAAGACACATCTTTACAAAAAGTTCAATCGTCGGTTGTTAAATTCAAGGTTTCGCTTACTTATCCCGAAATAAAATTTATTTTCAATAATCAAGGATATGTAACATCGGTCTTTTGGTACAACAGAATGGGAAAACCTCATTCATTATATAAATTTGAAAGAAACGCTTCAGGAAAAATAATAAAAGAAACTTTTTATTATTTAGATAGTCTTGAAAGACCAATACGGAATTTTGGCGAAGAAATAAAAATCCTGATCTATGATAAAAGCAATTTAGTGAAAATAAAAAAACTTGAGAACGGAAAGGAATTACCTGACACGAAATCAGAATACGTTCAATACGCCTATGATCTAAATAACCGCATAATTAACGAAACGGTCCATCTTTATTTTGAAGGATCGGGAGAATCTTATAATAGCATTACAACTAAATTCAGTACAGACAGCCTCATTTCCAATGGCAAAATAGAACATAGAAGCGGTGAAAAACGAAGTCTGGCTTACTCATATTTATTAAAAACAGTATATGATAAAAATTGGAAGCCTTTGGAAGAAAAATGGTTTGATGCTAAAACAGGAAAGCTTCATGAGTATTTTCTGTATAAGTATGATCAAGCAGGTAAATTGATCAGCTACACTGTAAATGCCAAAGGTGGTGAGTGCCCAGAGACTAATGGGTACGTAGATTTGTACACCTATGCAAGTTCGGGATTGATCGAGATGATTAAACACAGTTTTGACGGAAAGACATGCAAACTAACTTTTACTTATAAAAAATGACAATACTCGCTCTTTCATAAAAAAACCTATTTTCGTTTATACAAATCCCCCTTAACGGGGCAATTACCATTTCCAAAAAAAAGCTACATTCGTTCTCTAATTATATCACAAACATCAATGAAAAAATTATTTGTATTAATACCCATTCTATTTTTTACATCCTGCATGAACAAAGAAACATCAAAATCAAACCAGGCGGCGCCCGTTGCAGAAAAGAAAGCGCATTGGCGCACCATACACGGCGATAGCGTATTAGATAATTATTATTGGATGTACGATTACTTTGGCAAAGGGCCTGACAGCACTAAAGTAGTTGACTATTTAAAAGCAGAGAACAGCTATTTAGATACGGTAATGAGTGGCACAACCCAAATGCAGGCGGATTTATTTACCGAAATGAAAAGCCGCATAAAAGAAAAAGACGAAAGCGTTCCTGTTTATGAAAATGGCTATTACTATTACAGCCGCACCGAAGAGGGCAAACAATATTTTAAATACTGCCGCAAAAAAGGAAATTTAGAAGCAAAAGAAGAAATACTTTTAGATATAGATAAAATGGCCGAGGGCCAAGCCTACTACGCAGCCGCCGGCTTCAACATCAGCCTCGATAACAAATTACTTGCTTACGCGGTCGACAACGTGTCTCGCCGACAATACACCATCTATGTAAAAAATCTTGAAACAGGAAAAATTTTAAAAGACGAAATTAAGAACACGCAAGGCGATCCTTGCTGGGCAAACGATAACAAAACAATTTTTTATACCGAGAAAAACCCAACAACGCTATTATCCGAAAAAATAAAGCGTCATATTTTAGGTACTGATTCTGAAAAGGACGCCGTTGTTTATACTGAAGCCGACAAGAGTAATTACATTGGCGTTTATAAATCAAAAAACAACAGTACTGTTTTTATTTTCTCAAGCGCAACCATGTCGTCAGAATATTTAATGATTGACGCCAACACCCCGATGGCCGAATTCAAATCGTTTCAGCCGCGTATGAAAGATGTAATTTATTCGGTAACTCCAATTGCCGACAGGTTTCTAATTCGCACCAACAAAGACGCGAAGAATTTTAAAATTATGGAATGTCCATTAAACAAAACAAGCGCTGCCTATTGGAAAGATTACATTCCGCATCGCAGCGATGTATTGGTTGAATCCATAGAAGAGTTTAAAAATTTTATCGCAATTTCAGAGCGCAAAAATGGTCTTACCGAATTACGTATTCGCAAATTATCAGATAACAGCGAGCATTATATTATGTTTGATGAACCCGCCTATGAAGTATTCGCCGCAGGAAATTCCGATTACAATACTGACAGTTTGCGCTATATCTATAATTCTATGATAACCCCATCCGAAACTTATGCTTACAACATGGTTACCAAAGAAAGAAATTTGCTTAAAAAGCAGGAAGTTTTAGGTGGTTACAAAAAAGAAGAATATGTAACGGAAAGGTTATACGCTACTGCTAAAGACGGAACAAAAATTCCGATTTCTATTGCTTATAAAAAAGGGTTAAACAAAGACGGTAAAGCGCCGCTATTGTTATATGGCTATGGAAGTTATGGCAACTGCATTGAGCCCGGATTTAACGCTCGCGAAATAAGTTTACTTAACCGCGGCTTTGTTTATGCAATAGCACATATTCGCGGCGGAGAAGATATGGGGCGCCAATGGTACGACGATGGTAAAATGATGAAAAAGAAAAACACCTTTACTGATTTTATAGATTGCGGAGAATTTTTGGTAAAAGAAAAATACACGAGTAAAGAACATTTATACGCACAGGGCGGAAGCGCGGGTGGTTTATTAATGGGTGCAATTGCCAATATGGCTCCTGATTTATGGCACGGCATTATCGCTCAGGTTCCTTTTGTGGATGTGATAAATACCATGCTTGATGAAAACATTCCACTTACCACAAACGAATACGACGAATGGGGAAACCCCAACAAAAAAGATGCTTACATGTACATGAAGAGTTATAGTCCCTATGAAAATGTGGAGAAGAAAAATTACCCGAATATGTTGGTGGTAACGGGGCTTCACGATAGTCAAGTGCAGTATTTTGAACCTGCAAAATGGGTTGCCAAGTTAAGAGACATGAAAACGGATAATAATATTCTCATCCTTAAAACAAATATGGAATTTGGTCATGGCGGCGCCAGTGGGCGCTTTGATTATTTGAAGGACGTAGCACTTAACTATTCGTTTTTGTTTATGCTGGAGGGTATAACTAAGTAACTACTCGTTAAAGGCAGCCTACCCCGCCGCTATTGTTTCGCAAGCGAAACTTATAAAACTCCTTCCCTTGAAGGGGAGACCGCCAAACGGCGGAACGACGTAGCAGAGGGGTGCAGCAGATTTAAGAGTTCATCACTTCATTCTGCTTTTTAATAGAAGCTTCATGAATTAAATTGTACACCTTCTTTGGTTTTCTCATTGTTTTATTTTTTATTTGCTAGTATATTATTTGTGTGAAAGGGCGGTATCGAACCATCATCTAAGGATTTTCAGTCCTCCGCATAGACCATCTTTGCTACTTTCACTTGTTTCTTTTCTTACTTCAAAATCGTATAAACGCAAAAAATCCCGGCTATTTCTAACCGGGACTTTTCATTGGGGTTTATATAATATTAAAACACTCCCTCTGTCCCGGCGGATCCGCTAAAGAAGAAGTAATAAAAGTTTACGTTTATGCTATTTGTTGTTTTCATTTCTGCTACAATTGTAATGCAAAATTTAAATACCAAACAAATTTATTTTTAATTCGGCACCAAAATGCTAATTTAGTACCAATGAAAGTCTGCCTTATATTAATTTTTCTTTTGAGTTTGAAGATTGCCTGTTTTGGGCAGAATACCGTTTTAGATTGCTATTGTGAGTTTAAAACCAAATACGATACCATTACCAGCATAAAAAAATTGAAAAGTAAATACAAATGGGCTCAGCCAAACGCAAAAGTTGCCGACCTGGCTTTTGCCATTGCAAACAAATACCGCCTTCAAAAAGATACCCTTTATAAAAACTGGTATCTTTTGTCTTTGGATTTCGCAAAGAAAAATTACTCGTTTGAAAGGAAATCAGAAAGAAAAACAAAAGATTTATACATAGCTGCAATGGCATATTATTACAATAATATGTATGAGGAGGCAAAAGCATATTTCTTAAAAACCATTACATGTCGTCCGCCATCAGACTGCGCATATTATTATCTGGGAATTTTATACAAGCAAGGAAAGGAATATAAAGAAGCCATTAAAATGTTTGAAAAATTCAGACTAGAAACAAATAAAAACGTAGATGATTTATTAAAGGCTTGCGAGCAAAAATAAATTTTCTTCTACATTCAAGCTTTACTTCCGCACTACCCCTCTGTCGCAAGCGACATCTCCCCTTAAAGGGGAGAAACCAATACAACATTTTACAAAATAAAAAATCCCCTCCTGTCACGAGGGGAATTTTAACTTATAAATTGTCATTATACGAATCTCGACTGCACTCGATTTGACAGTGTTTCTATTTGATCAAAGAAACAGTACCTGCGTAATCGTGACTTTTGTTGGTATAATCTCTAAGCACCACTTTCCAAACAAACACGTCTTGTAAAGAAACTTCTTCGCCGCCGTTAAATGTGCCGTCCCAGCCTTTTTCTAAATTGTTACTGGTAAATACCTGGTTGCCCCAGCGGTCAAATATCATAAGCGTATAATCTTTAATGCCAATACCGGTTCCTTTAAAGATATCGTTTAGGCCATCGCTGTTAGGCGAGAAAGCATTTGGAATGTAAAAAGTAAAGCCGGGTTTAACTTCGATAGTTTTAATAGTGGTGTCTTTGCAACCAAAACTATTTGTTACCACCTGCATTACACTATACGTTTGCGAATTATCTGTACTGAAGTTGTGCTGAAAATTTGGCTGGCCGTTTATGGTTGTTCCGTCAGAAATAAAATACACATACCCGTTTGCACCAACCGCGGTGCTTACAACTCCGGTTGCGGCATCCAACTCATCTAAATTGTTATTGGTAAAATCAAAGCCCGCCTGTGGTTTTGGATGAACAATAATAGCACTTGCCATAGTTTGTTTTGCCACGCAACCGCTATCAGAAGTAGCCGTTAAAGAAACTGTAAAACTACCTGCATGAAAACAATGTACGGGCGAGTTTTGATTAGAAAAAGTTCCGTCACCAAAATTCCATGCCCAACTTGCTACCGAGCCACCTGTTATCACCGAGTTATTTATCATACCCACACACATTGCTCCCTGACAACCGCTTTGCTGCGTTACCTGAAAATTAACCACAGGTGTTGGATTAACACGTACCGGTTTTTTAATTACGTTTATGCAACCAAAATTACTTTGCACTTGCAGTGTTACTAAAAACTGCCCCGCACTTGCATAATTGTTAGTTGGGTTTTGTGTAAGGTTATCAATTACGTTATCGCTGGTAAAATCCCAATCCCAAACTGTTATATAACCACTTTGCGTGCTCGAAGTATTAAAAAACTGCACCGTGTTGCCCAAACAAACCGAACTTGCATTAAAATTTGCAACCGGATTAAAATAAACAGTAACAGGTTTAATAACTGAATCTTTACAACCCATATTTGATACCGCGGTTAATTGTGCATTGTAAGTTCCGCCGGCGGTATAGGTATGAATTGCATTTAAAGAACTTGCATCCGAAATTCCGTCAGCGTTAAAATCCCAGCTGTAAGAAGTAAGCGAACCCAAAGTAATGGTACTTTGATTAGTGAAAGGCATATTTTGATTTGCACAAACATTAAGCGAAGTAAAATTTACAAGCGGACTCGGATAAATAGTAATTGGCGTATTATAAGTTGCTGTACAGCCTTGATTGGTTGTTACAATTAAATTTACATTGTAGTTTCCTGCCGTAGCGTAAGTACATTGCCCTTGCTGACTTGTTCCATTAACACCGTTACCATACGTCCAGGCATACTGACTAATGTACGAACCGCTTGGGGCACTCGAGTTATTTGCAAAAACAGAAGGCGTGTGCAAGCAATTATTATTTGTACTGAAATTAGCGGTTGGTAAAGCGTATACATTTATTGCTAACAAATCGGTAGAAACACAGCCTGCATTACTAGTAGCCGTTAATGCAATTGTATAAGTGCCGCTTGCAGTAAAAGTATTTGAGGGGCTTTGTGTTGCATTATCGGTTACTCCATCATTATTAAAATCCCAGGCCCAAGTGGCTATGCTGCCTGCGGGAATTGATGAGTTATTCGTAAAAGTTGTTGCCCCGCCCATGCAAACCGAGTTTGCAAATATGCTGATTACCGGAACCGGTTGTATAGCTATATTTTGTGTAATTGTACTTGAACAACTATTGGCATCTGTTGCACTTAGGGTTACAGGATAAGTTCCCCAGGTACCAAAAGCATGACTTGGATTTTGAATTACTGAGCTTGCACTTCCAAAATTCCACAACCACTGCGCGTTTGTTTGATTGCCACTAATTGTACCCGTAAATTGCGTAGTTTGATTTTCGCAAACCGAATTGGCTGTGAAATTTACAAGTGGCAAAGGATAAATAGTAACAGGCGCAATAAAATTAGACATGCAACTGTTATTGGTAGTTACATCTAACCTTACGGTATAAGCAGCCGGAGCTAAATACGTATGCTGCGGTTGTTGTAAGGTAGAAAAAGTTCCGTCGCCAAAATTCCAATAGTATTGTGTAATGGTTGAGCCTTGCGGCGCTGTAGAATTATTAGTGTACACAGTTGCAAGATTTAAACAATTATTTTGTGTGGTAAAATAGGCGGTAGGCAATCCATACACCGTAACATTTGTATTTCCTGTTGCCACACAACCATAATTGCTGGTTGCGCTTAAGCTAACGGTAAAAGTTCCGCCGGCAGAAAAAGTGTATGAAGGATTTTGTGTTGCATTATCGATAACTCCATCACTATTAAAATCCCAGCCCCATGTACTAATGCTTCCCGAAGGTATATAAGAGGTATTGGTAAAACTGGTAGCAGTGCCCAAACATATACTATTAGCACTAATAGAAATTATTGGCTTGGGCTGCACATTTACGTTTTGGGTTATAGTAGTTGTGCAACCATTATTTGTAACCGACAAAGAAACCGGAAACGAGCCCCAGGTAGAAAATGTAAAAGTTGGATTTTGTAAAGTGGAGGTATTATTGTTTCCAAAATTCCAGAGCCATTGCGCGTTTTGCGTATTTCCGCTTAAGGTACCGGTAAATTGAAAAGCTGTGCCTTCGCAAACTCCAAGGTAATTCATACCCGGCATTGGCGGAGGGTTAATGGTTACCACACTAACAGCTGTATCCATACAACCATTAGGCGCGTAAACATATAAAGTAACGGTGTAAGTTCCGTAGGCCGGATATTGATGTATTGGATTTATTTGAGTGGATGTATCTCCGTCGCCAAAAGTCCAGTAATCGGTAAACGGATTACCGTTATTGCTCGAATTATTATTAAAAGTAACAAAAGCGTTACACCCGTTATTATTTGCCGTACTAAAAGAAGCTGTAGGCGCAGGATTTGTAGTTAAGGTATAATCAATAAGCGGAGAAGAACATCCTGTTATAGAAGTCATTTGTACACTATACACGCCCGGAGTAGCTACCGAAATACATTGTGTAGCCACATTTGTAACACCCGGGCCGTTCCAGCTATAAGTTCCGTACCCCGAAGGGGCGCATAAACTGGTAGATGAGTTGGTACATAAAATACCCGTTTGCGAAATTTTAAATTTACTGCAGGCACCATCTATGTAAGCGTAACCATAGTGGCCACCTAAAGCACAATCGTAGGTAGTAAAGCGTATAGTTACATTTTGACCAACATAAGTACTTAAATCAACGCTTACGGTTGTCCACGGTTTAAAAATTACACCGGGACAATTAGTAGAGTTTTGAAAACCGGGTATGCCCTGCCCTGCCGATACCTGATAAAAAGTAC
Organism: Bacteroidia bacterium; assembly: GCA_038214655.1. Lineage (GTDB taxonomy): Bacteria > Bacteroidota > Bacteroidia > B-17B0 > Aurantibacillaceae > PALSA-968. The sequence continues at coordinate 24,396 of JBBQRR010000037.1, forward strand.
AAGGTATCTGCACTCCGTTTGCGTCAAGCATTTCTATTTGAAAGCTGGGTTGATCTGCTGTTGCGTGGCCGGGGTCTTGTAAAACTACTGCGTAAGCGTAACTATAATTTGTGTTGGCTGCAGATACAAGAAACGTTTGTTCTAATCTGTCGGCAACCCCACCTACACTATTATTACCTAATAAAACCGAAAAGTTTCCTCCGGGTGCCACAACAGGAAAACCTCCGCATCCGTCAAGTCCGCTTCCTGTAACAATGGCCTGGGCGCCTCCCGCTGTGGGGCAGCAACCGCTTGCATTATATAAAGGGTTAAAGCCGGTTGAGGTAGTCCAGCCATTTAAGGTGCCTTGTTCAAAATCTATATTGGTACAGCTGGCCATTGGTGATGGAGGTTGGGCCAACTTGTGCGATGTGTTGCTTGGCAAAGACTTGCCAAACTGATTTCTCCACGAGGTTATAAACTCATCGTAGCCATCGCGATTAGGGTGATGCTGCAGAAAAAACTCTATGGCTCTCTGCTCGGCCGGATTTTGTTTTGACTCAATCGTCGATAACGTGGAGCCTGATTGGGCTTGCACTGTTATGCTTAGCGTCAGGCATATGCCCAAAAGCGTTAGTAATTTTGTTTTCATAACTGTAATATTTTTGGTTGTTTAAACGGCTTGTGTTGTTCATGGGTATTCTGTTTTATATTTTTTTAGAGGGTTATATTAATGTTTGGTTATTAGTTGTACGGGTTGGTTTCAAAAAAAGTTACCAATTATTGCCTAAAACTGTCCACTTACCAAAGTTGATAAGTAAAGTGAAACCAAAGGCCATGCGCTGCGTATACCCTATCACGTGCCGGCGTATTTTGGCACCTAAATCCTCTTCCCTTCGTTTCTGTTAAAAAAAAACAAACATGTCGTTTGTAACTCTTCTCTAATCTTTGAAGGAATATTTTATGCCTTAAACTAAAAAAGTCAAAAATTTAAGCTCCTTGTTTTTTTACAGGCAACCTTTTGCCCTTTTTTAACTTCTTAGAATACATAAAAACCCTGCCGGCAAAAGAAAGAGAAATAATTATTTAAAACTTATATGGATAAAAAATTACGCTACTCGATTCTGTTTCTTTTACTTTTTCATTCAGCGCTTTTCACAAAAGCGGTTAACATTACCTGGATTTCGGGCGTAAACGCAAACTGGAACACGCCCGCAAACTGGTCAACCAACACCGTACCCACTAATACCGATGTTGCAGTATTTGACGGAACGGGAACAGGTAATTGCAATATAATCGCCGCAGTAAATATTGCGGGCATTAATGTTGGGGCAGCTTATACCGGAACAATAGCCCAAAACGCAAATAGTATTACAATAGGAGCTTCCAATGCCATTTTTTCGGGAGGAACATTTACCGGAGGCAGCTCGCCGATTACCTGCAACGGCACCTTCACACTTTCGGGAACACTTTTTACCAGCACAAGCAGTACGCTTGGTATTGCGGGCACTTTCTCATTTACCAGCGGAACTTTTACGCATAATAACGGAACAGTTTCTTTTAATACAAATACTTTCTCCATTGGAGGATCGCCTACGTTTAATAACCTCACTTTTGTTCCATTTTATAATACTTTAACCATTACTAACTCATTTACCGTTGCCGGCAACATGACTATTAATATGACCGGTGCATGGAATATTTTAACTATCAATGCGGGACAAATCATCACAGTAAACGGCAACCTTATTATTTCAGGAAATAACCAGGCAACTATTAATACAGGTACAATTGCGGTTGCTGGAAATATTACGAGCACAAATTCTTCTACAGGTACCGGCGGAAGTGGAACCATTCTTATTAATGGAACAGGGGCGCAAACGTTAACGGGCTCAGGCACTATCAATCAAGGTTCTTTACCTAATGTGGTTATTAATAAATCATCGGGAACACTTTCGCTTGCCAGTTACATTACGGTTATCGGACCTTTGTGGAGTTACGTTGCAGGTACTATTGCAGCCGGCACATCAACAGTGTGCTTTTATAATACCGGCGCTGCTTATACCGTTTCGGGTACTCACACTTTAAACAATGTTGTTTTTTACGGTAATTACAATACTTATACCGTAAGTAATCCGCTAACTACAAATGATCTTTTATTAGACGCCAGTTTGCGTTGCGACGTAATTATTAGTTCATCAATAACCATAAACGGCAATTTAACTTTTACAGGCGCGGGTTATCTTAAATTAAGTACAGGTACATTAAACGTAAAAGGAAATTTAACCGATAACATTACCAGCACCAGTAATAATGGCGGCGGAAGTGCTTCGCTTACTTTTTAACGGAACCACAAATCAAACTGTAACAGGTGCGGCCGCAATTTATCAGGGCAATTTTCCGCCAACAACAATTAACAAAGCATCCGGTATTTTATACCTTTCTAATTATCTTAATTTTTACAATGGACTTACCTGGATAGCAGGTACAGTAGATGCAGGAAGTTCAACTTGCGTTTTCGGTAATCCCACAGCAACATCGCAAACTATAAATGTAAGTTCGGCAGGAATGAGTTTCAATAATATTATTTTTGATCAACCCGATTATTTATGGACAAATCTCAGTACAGATATAAGTGTTGCGGGTTCGCTTACAATTACTGCCGGATCGGGAATAAGATCTAATGCACACACGATTTATTTAGGAGGCAATTTTACTTGTTTAAATACAACAGCAAGCGGCGCCGGTTATGTTTTTAACGGAGCAAGCAGCTTAACACTTAACGGAACCGGATTGCAAACTGTTACAAGTAATAATGCAGCAGGTTCGGCCAACAAAGCAATTTTCGGAACACTTGTTTTAAATAATACAGCTGCAAGAACAAGTTACGACGATATTACTTTAGCAGATATACTTACTGTGTCAGGCTCCGCAACTTTTACAAATGGCACCATGCTTACAACAGCTACTAAATATCTTTCTTTGATAAACGGTGCAAGTTCTACCATTGGAAATGCAGGCAGTTATGTAAATGGCCCAATGGTAAGTCAGAAATCAGTAGCCGGAAGTACTACACTCAATCTTCCTATTGGTTGCGGTGCCGACTGGAGGCCGGCTAGCTTAACGGTAAATCATACAGGTGCTACTTTATATAAATACACTTCTCAATTATTTAATGCCAATCCATGGATAACATTTGGAAGCACAACCACAGATATGCCCGCGGGGGTTGACACGATTTCCGGAGTTCACTACTGGGCGATTACACGTACGGATAACGCGGGCACAAGCCAGCCAACGGCGGGTCTTAGCGGTAATCAGCAAATACAATTATACTTTGGCACCAACGATTTTGTTTATCAGGGAAGCAATTTAACCATTGTAAAAAACACAACAGCTACTCCGGCTACGTGGATTGATATTGGAGGAACAAGTGCCTTGGGAAATTTTTCTACTCCGCAGGCGGGAAATATTACTTCCACTTCAACGCCATCAACCTTTACTTCTTTCTCCAGCTTTACATTGGGAGGCAGAGCCACAGGGTGGAACAACCTGCCAATTGAATTGCTTGATTTTTCGGCAATAGCCAATCAAAACAAAGTAGATTTAAAGTGGGAAACTGCAAGCGAAACGTTTAACGCCTATTTTACCGTAGAGAAAAGTAAAGACGGAATTAATTTTACAAAACTGATAGATATTCCCGGCGCAGGCAACAGCCTTATTTACAAGTCGTATTTTGAAACGGATTACCAGCCCTACAACGGCATTTCTTATTACCGTTTAAAACAAACTGATTTTAACGGTAGCTTTAAATATTTTCAAATTGTTCCCGTAAAATTTCAAAAAGAAAAAGGAATTTCTTTGTATCCTAATCCGGCCAATGGCGCAGATGATTTAAAAATTGAGCTGAGTGGCTATCAGAACGCTGAAGTTCTTGTTGTAATAAGAGATATAGCCGGAAGGGAATTTTATTCGAAACTACACGTAATTAAAGAAGACAATCAGTTAATTGCTCTCGATTATTTTAGCGGCATTCCGCCCGGAACATATTTGGTTATAGCCAGCTCAAACAACTCTATTTGCTGCCATAAAGTGATTATTAAATAACCGCAAATTATGAGCTTACTAATAAAAGAATATAGTTCGGAAACTAATGTGGTTTTAGTATCGGAAAACCCAAACATTTCCGAAAAACACATTACTCAAAACACACCTACCCATGCATCTAAACCTTCCGCGGGTAGTAACGAAAATAAAATACCCGTAAAAAATATTGAAGAGTTTAAACATGTATGGATCCGGGAAAATTATTTCAATAACTATAAGTCGCAATTGAGATTGTTAAACGACAAGGATTGGGAGTTAAATGTAAAAAAACTAAAAGAGGGCTGTTATTACGACCTTATTCTAAGAAGTGGGGAATTAATTTTTTGTTTTATTTACACCGCGAATGGAATAGCTTCCTCTTCTTTCAAGCCTGTACGGGTAATAAATCCTATGAAAGTTAAAGCCTTTAAACAATCCGTTTAAAATCGTTTTTTAGATTTACTAGTTCATCGCCGTTAACAGGTAAACGAAATAGTTCTTTTCCTTTTATAAGTGGTGATTTTAAACCCGATTGAAAAAATTTATTCCCGGTAAAAATGCGGGCCTCGTCCCAGAGGTTATCTTCTATAAAACTTTTTAATAAATGCGCACCGCCTTCTACTATTACCGAAATAATTTTGCGCTCATACAAAACCTCCATTACTTGTGGAAGAATATTTTTTGAAAAATCTGTTTTGAAATAACTAACATGATTTCTGTCCTGTGCATTTAAAGAAGTAAAAACCAAGGTTTCGGTATCTTCCGAAAAAATGTGACTGCTGAATGGTATTACCAGATTTTCGTCAATAACAACGCGTAAAGGGTTTTTTCCCTCGGCCAATCTCACTGTTAATTCGGGATTATCAAGTAAAGCAGTTTTTGTACCAATCATAATTGCCTGCTCCTGCGCACGCCACTGGTGTACCAGTTTTTTGCTTTCTTCGTTTGTAATCCAATTTTCTTCTTTTTTAAAAGGAGGGGCTTTAGAAATAAATCCGTCTTTGGTGCGCGCCCACTTTAAAATAATGTAGGGGCGTTTTTTTTCGTGATAAGTAAAAAATCTTTTATTTAACTCAAGGCACTCGTCTTTTAAAATATCGGTAACAACTTCTATTCCTGCTTTTTTTAATTTATTTATTCCCTTTCCGGCAACTAAAGGATTTGTATCGCCGCAACCAATTACAACGGTTTTAATTTTATGTTCAATAATTAAATCGGCGCAGGGCGGAGTTTTGCCTTTGTGTGAACAGGGCTCGAGGTTTACAATTAATGTACTTTGAGCTAATAAACTTTTATCGGCAACCGAATTTATGGCGTTTACCTCTGCATGCGGTCCGCCGTATTGCTCATGATAGCCCTCGCCTATTACAATGCCATTGTGTACAATAACACAGCCCACCATTGGGTTGGGCGCTACGCTACCCAAACCTTTAGCCGCCAATAAAAGGCAGTGTTTCATGTATGCTTGATAGTCTTCCAAAAAGTATGCGAATTTACCCGCTAAATAAAGCAAAAAAATACCAAAATGGCTAAAAATAGCATTCCACACAATTTTTTTACTTAACTTTCGTTCCTAAGTCGTGAAGAAATATTTACTCCTTTTAGCCGCCATTTTCTCTCTTGAAAACGCCATTGCTCAAATAGGCGGTAAATACATCTATTCTTTCTTAGACCTGCCAATTCCGGCACGTACTGCAGCCCTTGGAGGCAATACCATAGCTGTTAAAGACGATGATATAAGCACCTCTTTTCAAAATCCAGCCCTTTTATCCGAACGCACCAGCGATCAGGTAGCCTTTAGTTTTATTAAGTATTTGGGCGATATTAAATATGGATATGTTGCTTATGGAAAAAGCATTAAAAATGTGGGTCATTTTGCGGCCGGCATGCAACAAGTGGGTTATGGCAGTTTTAGTCAGCGCGACGAGTATGGCAACGAAATTGGTTTTTTTCATGCCAATGATTATTGCCTTAATTTGGCTTATGCCTACGACAGAGATTCTTTATTTACTTATGGCGTAGCTTTAAAAACCATTTATTCAAACTACGCGCAATACAAATCTGTTGGTAGTGCAATGGATTTTGGTGCCACATTTCACAAACGATCAAGTCAACTTACGGTTTCGGCAGTTTTAAAAAATGTGGGTTACCAATGGAAAACATACACCGGAGGAAAACGCGAGCATTTGCCAATAAATGCGCAAATAGGTGTTTCTTTTAAAGTTCCAAAGGCTCCTTTCAGATTAATAGCTACTTACGATCATTTAAATATGTGGGATTTAACTTATACCGACCCAAATAATCCTCCCGCTACCGAGGATCCTTTTACGCACGAGCCTATTAAACAACACCCTTTTAAAAAGAATATGGATAAACTGGCGCGCCATTTTATTTTTGCCAACGAAATTCTTATTACCAAAAACTTTAACATACGTGTAGGTTTTAATTACAAGCGCAGGCAAGAACTTATTTTAACCGATAAACAGGGTATTGCAGGTTTTACCTTTGGTATAGGATTTAAAATTTCAAAGTTTCAGTTTAGCTATGCGTATTCGCAATACAGCCCGGTATTTTCTTCAAACCATTTTTCTATTACTACCAATCTCGCTTCGTTTATGCGCGCTAACAAAACAACAGAAGCCGCGCCAGTTACACCGGTTAATTAATTTTTGTGAGCGAAAAACATTTACTTAGCAAAACTTCCTTCTTAAAATCAGTTCAATGTCAGAAAGCATTTTTTCTGTACAAAAAATATTACCATTTAAAAGACCCGCTACCCGCCGAAAAAAAAGCAGTCTTTAATCGCGGACATAAAGTAGGCAACCTGGCGCAACAAATTTTTCCGGGTGGCGTGGATGTTAGCCCCAACCATGTATTTAAGTATGCCGAGTCGGTTGAGAAAACAAAGGAATTAATTGCCGCCGGACAGAAAGTAATTTACGAAGCCGCTTTTATTTTTGACGAAACTTTAGTGGCCCTGGATATTTTAGTTCGTGAAGGCGACAAATGGTTTGCTTATGAAGTGAAAAGTTCGTTGAAAATAAGTCACGCCTACGTGATGGATGCCGCTTTGCAATATTATGTTATTAAAAACTGTTTGCCCGAACTGGAAGACATTTCATTGGTAAATCTCAATGAAAAGTATGCACTGGAAGACAAACTCGATGTACAAAAACTTTTTAAAATTACATCTGTAAAAAAAGACGCAGAGAAAAACCTTGAATTTATTAAACACAACATTGCTCTTGCAAAAAGCACTTTTTATAAAAACGAATTGCCCAATGTAAACATTGGCGAACAATGTTTTAGTCCGTATGCCTGCGATTTTATGGGCACGTGCTGGAAAAACACGGCCACTAATAACGTATTTGAATTTTCGGGTATTTCTAAAAAGCAGGCAGGCGAATGGCTGGCAAAAGGTTTTTTGCACATTAACGAAATTCCCGACGAGGAAGTAAGCGGTAACATTCAAAAAATGGTGCGCTCATTTAAAAATAATGAAGAGATTTTTGAAAAAGAACCGGTAAGAGAATTTATTACAAAAGTAACTTACCCCCTGGCCTATCTGGATATGGAGTTTTATACGCCCGCCATTCCCAAATACAAAGGCAACGGCCCTTTTGAACTTTCGCCATTTTTATTTTCCTGGAGCCAGGTAGAAAAAGAAGGCGCTCCTGCAACCGAACATTCATTCTTTCACGAAGAAGATACAAACCCGGAAAAAGATTTTATTGAGCATTTAATTTTACTGTCAAAAAACGTAAACTGCATTTTGGTTTACGACACAGGACAGGAGACTGCGGCGCTTAATACCATGGTAAAACATCACCCGCAGTATAAAAAGGATGTTGAACAAATTAAAAAGAAGTTTGTTGATTTATTTGATGTGTTTAGCAAATTTTGGTATTACCATCCCAAACAAAAAGGAAGTACTTCCTTAAAGAGAATTCATCAAAGCGTTTTTAATAAAGATATTTATGCGGAGCTACCCATAAACTCGGGCCTTCTTGCTTCGTATTGCTACGATGATTTTCTAAATGAAATCGACATCTTTAAAAAACAAGAGCTGAAAGAAAATTTAATTGCTTACTGCAAAACAGATACACAGGCAGTGCTTGAGTTGTTTGAGTTTTTACGCCAAACAGCCATAGAACGCTGATGACGCTGATGATTATGATTGAATAAGATTTTTTTTGTTGCAAGAGGGACATGATTTATTTGGGGATTATCTCTGCAAGTGGAAGAATGATTGTTATAAGTTTAAATCAATCAATATTTTTCACACTACTACTTTACCCGTACGTATCAAAAATCTTCGCGTCTTAGCGCCTTAGCGGTAAAGTCTGTTAAAAGGATGATGAAAATCTTAATACAAGCTAAGCTAAAAACCCCTAACTTGTGGCATCTTTTAAAGGATAAATTATGGACGAAGCACAGGAAAAATTAATAGAGAGGCTAACCGAAAAATTTAAAGCCATCGATCAAAACACCAATACGCATTTAGAAGGTTTGATATGGGCAAAACCAATTACCTATTGGGATTATATACAAACCGATGCACTTTTAAATTTGCAAACACAGCGCACTACGCTGCCCGACGAGATGGTTTTTATTATGTACCATCAGGTAAACGAGCTCTTGTTTAAAATGATTTTGTGGGAGATTGATCAGGTTGCTACAGCAAAAGATTTAACCGCACAAAAATTTACCAAACATTTAGAGCGCGTTAGCCGTTATTTTGATGTGTTGTCTTCTTCGTTCTCGGTTATGGGCGAAGGCATGGATGTTGAACAGTATATGAAGTTTCGCAACACACTTACTCCTGCCAGTGGATTTCAAAGTGCACAGTATCGTTTAATTGAATTCAGCAGTACCGAATTAATTAATTTAATTGATTATAGATTTCGGGCAAGCATTGACAGAAATACGCCTTACAGTCACGCTTTTGAGCATTTGTATTGGCAGGCCGCAGGAAAAGATCATGCTACGGGAAAGAAAAATACTTTGCTTACAAATTTTGAAAATAAATACAGAGAGTTTTTTCTGCGCAAGATGGAAGACTATAACACTACCAATCTTTATACGCTTTTTAAAAAGCTGCCGGAAGCAGAAAAAAATAATCTGGAATTAGTTAACGCCATGCGTCATTACGACCATACGGTAAACGTGCGTTGGGTAATGGCACATTACCACGCAGCCGGAAAGTATTTGGGAGAAGCCGCAGCTACCGGCGGCAGCGACTGGCAAAAATATATGTTGCCAAAATATCAGCGCCGCATTTTTTATCCAAGCCTTTGGACTGAAGAAGAATTAAAAAACTGGGGCGTGGATAATTTGGAGAGTTGCAAGGTGTTGACAGAGTTTATCTGATAGTGTCATTCCGAATCCCCGCAGGGGTGTTGTTTATGAGGAATCTGCCGGGATTTTGCTAATGGCTAAATAGCATGAGATTCCTCGCTAACAGCCCGGCTAAAGCCGACTCGGAATGACAATTCTAATTTTATTATATTTACACTATGAAAATCACACTCTTAAAACTTGCGCGTTACAATCACTGGGCCAATAAAATTTTGGTAAACCATATACAAACGCAAACACCCGAACTTTTAGAAAAAGAAATAGGATCGAGCTTTAGTTCGCTTAAGAAAACCATTTTGCACATGGCCGATGCCGAATATATATGGTACGTGCGTTTAACGGAAGGAACGCCGGATAAAATACCAAGTAAAATTGGGGCAGGAATAGAAATATTGGCAGAAGAGGACAAAAAAATAATCGGCTTCATAGAATCTAAAGACGATGCATACTTTGCGCAAAATACTTCTTACAAAACTTTAAAGGGAGATCCTTTTATCTCTCAAAATTTTTCTATCCTCACGCATCTCTTTAACCACGGCACTTTTCATCGCGGCCAGTTAGTAACGATGATACGCAATGGCGGCTTTACCGGGCATATAGAAGCTACGGACTTTATTGCTTTTGAGAGAGTGTAATTACCCCTGCCTCCTTAAAACCCTTGTAATGTATTTTTCGCTGGTAAGTAAAGCGGTTTGTATGCGCTTGGCGTAGTGTATACTGTCTATAATTTCCTTTTGCTTTTCTTCAATAATTTCTTTTTGATGGATAATTTCTACGTTCGCCTTTTGCTTTTGAAGATAACTGCGGTAGGCAAAAACTGCAAAGATGAATACCATAATTAAAACACAGCAAACAAGTATCAATACAATGCGCTGCCTTTTACTTTCGGCATCTGCTACTGCCTGTTTCTTTTCCTGGTCTAATTTAACAGATGCTTCTTTTTTATCAAAATCGTACTGCATCTCCAGGCGGGTTTCCTTTTTGGTGTTTTCTTCATTCTTAAGACTATCATTGATAGAAATATACTGTTTATAATACTGAAGTGAGTTTTTGTAATCGCCTGCTTCTTCAAACAACATACTCATTTTTTGCGCCGCTTCTTTTTCAAGTTCCAGAAAACTATTTTCTTTTGCCAGTTTCATCGCCTTCTGTAAATAATTTATTCCCTTCTCACTCTGCTTTTGCTTAAAATAGCACCAGCCAATATTAATTTCGTTAGAGGCTATTCCGTATCCGTTTTGAATTTCCCGGTTAATTGTAAGCGCCTTTAAGCTATAATCTAATGAAAGCTCAAATCTGTCGGCAGGATTTAAACCTTGCCTCACAAAATCAGAATCACTTTGGTCGGCATATACCACGGCTATATTTCCGTAATTATCAGAAAGTCCCGATTTGTATCCAAGTTGTTCGTTTAATTTTATGGCTTTCAAATAATTCTCTACCGCTTTTGAATATTGTTTAGTAAAATAATATACGTTACCTATATTGCCTATACAATTTACAATACCTTTCTTTCGGCCAAGCTCCTCGTTCATTGCAAGTGCCTTTTTAAAATATTCTAAAGTTTTTTCATAATTTTCGAGATAACTGTAAACTATACCCAAATGATTAAACGAAGAGGCTATTCCCTCTTTATTCTTTATCTCCTCAAATATTTTTAATGCACGAAAATAATGTTCGAGCGCCACAGGATAATTACCCTTATCGGCATACGTATTACCAATGTTTGATTGGTTGCGGCCAAAGCCTTGCTTATCGCTATAGCTCTCGTAAATTTTTTGCGCTTCTAAGAAATAAATTAAAGCAGAAGCGTAATCTCCCCTATCCTGATAATTAATGCCGAGATTAGAAAGAGAAACAAGAATACCACGGGTAAATGAATTTTTTCGGGCAAGCACTAAGCCTTGTTCGGATAATTTGATAGACTCTTGCTGTTTGCCTTCTTCGCGGTAAGCCCAACTAAGTTCGTTAAGAGTTTGTATTTTTATTGAGTCGGTATCCGAAGAATGAGAACTTAAAACCTGTTTTAAAGAATCTATCCGATTACTTTGCGCAAAGGAGTTAAAAGCGAGCAGTTGAAAAACGCAAAGGGCCGCCAGTTCCATAAATTTATTGCGCCAATTTTTTTCTCTAATAATCACACAAATCGCTTTGCATAAAGATAGAATTTTTTTGATTGCTTTATTGCCGCGTTACTGTGATAAAAACCAAACATTTTCTTTAGATTTTTTGGACATTAAGCATAGGATCATAGGTTGTATTGTTTTTCCAGAGTGTGTAAATGAGAATGAGGAGTTTACGAGCCACAGCAATAACCCCTACCTTACCACAAGTGTGTTTAAGCATAATGTTTTGGTAAAATTGTTTAAGGCGGACGTTGTATCGGATGGAGCTCATAGCAGGTAAGTAAAGGGCTGTTCTAATGTGTTTATTTCCTTTTTTAGATACTCTGGTTCTGCCGGAATATTTTCCGCTTTGATTCATAACAATGTCCAATCCGGAGTAGCTGGCCAGTTGCTTGGCATTTTCAATAGCTGCAAAGCCGTTGGTTTCGGCAATGACAGTGATGATAGTTTGAAAACTGAGCCCTTTAACTTTTTCTATATTCTCAACTTTGGCTAACAAATATTGGTCCTGCTTAACGTAATCCCTGAGTTCTTTCTCCACTTCAATTATTTGCTTTTCAATCAGGCGCAATTGCTGTTTCAGTCGTTTAATACTATGTTTAGCGGGCTTATGGCTGTGATTGTAAGCGTGGAGCCTGACTTTAATTTTCACGCCTTGTCCCTTTAAATTTCTATGCTCCCTACATAGGCTTTTTATTTCTTTCATTAATGTAGACGGCATTTGCCATACAGGTAGTACGCGCTCAAGGCCAATACGGCAAAGCATAGCCGCGTCTACTTTATCTGTTTTTGTTTTACTATCCAGGCTTTTTGCAAAGTATTTTGTTTTATTGGGTAATAACACACAAACTTCCTGTTTATTTTCTGTAAGAAAGTATGCCAGATCTTCATAATACACACCGGTAGCTTCCATTACACAATACAACGAAACATCACTTATTTGATATTTTTTATACCAGCTAAAAAAATCCTTAAATCCCTTTTGGTTGTTCCGAAAGAATGTTTGGCTCATTAGCTGAGTCTGTTGTTTTTCAGTAATACTTCCCATGCACACATGGAAAGTATCCTTAGAGATGTCAATTCCGATTACTTGTTTGATTGTTTTCATACATTTGTTTTTGTTAGAGGTTTAGTGAATGCTTTGCGATAACTTCTCTCGTGCTTTTATCCGGGATATTTGCGCTAACAAATTCCCTAAGTACTGTTCAGTTTTTAGCAAAGCAAAGAGAACGGGGCAATATTTCTCACGCACGGTATATCCGTTTAAGATTACCCAGGGATGCCTCTTGTCTCCCGTTCTCTTCACTAAATCCAGATTTATTTTACAAACATACATGCTGCAAACATACGAGGGATGC
>JBBQRR010000038.1:0-34718 GCA_038214655.1 Bacteroidia bacterium
TTTCGGTTCTTGCCGCAAGCGGAGATCATGAAATAAGTAAAAGTGAAAAAGCAGAGGCAGTTAAAATGGCTCACTTAAAAACTTATACTGCAAAGCCGCTTTTAATAAGTTATTATAAAGAAGTTGAAACGGATTTTGTAAAACATTTTCAGGAAACCGTAAAAAAATACTTTCCATTTGATGAGCTTAAACGTGAAGCATTAAAGAAAGAGATAAGCATTGCAAATAATATATTAAAAAAGCTCGACCCTGAATTTTCTAAAACACTCCATCAGAGTCTTTCAGAATATGCTGAAAATGTAAAAAAATCGGAATGGAATATTTTAGACTCTTTTATTTTCCCTATTGCAATTAAAGGTTTAACACCGTCCTAAAATATTAAATATTTTAGCGTTTGGCAATACATGATAATAGGAAAATGATTGATAATGCTTGAATAAAAATTCAAATCAATAATTAATTAACAATTTAAAATCAAAAAAATGGCAACAACAGCAGCAACCTCAAAAGAAAAGACAATCGTGAAAAAGGAGAAATTAGATTACGAAAAAGAAATCACATCTTTAAAGAAAGTGATGAGTGATTATAAAGTAGATAGGAAAGCGAATTGGAAAAGTTTCAAAAACAAAATGAATGAGGATATTGATAAACTTAAAAAATCATTAGGCAATGCAAATAAAAAAAATAAAAAATAAATCTCAGTAATTTTATTAATAAAAAACAAAAAAATCATGGAAAATTTAATCAAACACACTTATCACATTGGTGGTATGAGTTGTGGCGGATGCGTTGCAACAGTTAAAAATAAATTGTCGGCTGCGCCTGGTGTAACATCAGTGGAAATCAACTTGGCAAAAAAGGAAGCCGAAATTACTTCGTCAAAGCCGCTTGATGCATATGTGTTACAACAAGCCTTAAACAATACGCATTATACAATAGCAGAAGCTTAGAGTAAGGAATGCAAAATCTCTGGCTTTCAATCATACCTCCTATTATCACTATCGCAGTGGCAATGTGGTCAAAAAAAATCATTCCGTCTCTTTTAATAGGATTGTTGGTAGGGAGCTATTTGCTTAACCCAACTCTTACAGGAGGGTTTGAAACGGCAGTAGATGAAATCGTAAAAACGTTAACAGATAGCGGAAGTCTTCAGGTACTTTTGTTTCTGTATTTATTTAGTGGTTTAATTTTCCTAATAAGAAAATCAGGTGGTATAAAAGCATTTTCAGATATAGCTGACAAACATATAAAAAGTGAAAAAGGTGTATTCTTTTTAATATGGGGTCTGATACCCGTTACTTTTATTGATTGTGGTTTCAGAATTGTTGGTGCTGGTTCGATTACGAGTTCGTTGGCAGAAAAAAATAAAATAGCAAAAGAGCGGTTTGCTTTTATGCTTAATAATACGGCCAGTCCGGTAGTAGAACTTATTCCTATAGCCACAACTTATGTTGGATTTAATATTGCGAATATCAGTCTCGGTTTAAAAGCAGCCGGAAATCCAAAGAACATTTCAGCTTATTCAATATGGCTTAAAGCAATTCCTTTAGAGTTTTTCAGCATTGTAATACTCATTATTACTTTTCTTACTATCTTCTATCAATTCAAAAAAACTGCAAATTCTCCAGCAAAACATTCTGCTGAAAAAGAGACGAAAAGAATGAAGATGGATATGGAAGATACAGAACCATTAATAAAACCAAGAGTCATTAATCTTATTGTTCCGCTGGTAAGTGTGATTTCATTAAGTATATTTTTCTTTTGGTTTTTCGGGAAAGATAAACCAGAAAACAAAACTTTTATTGAAGCCATGTCAAATACGGATCCGAACCGAGCCATGCTTGTTGCATTGTTTATCACTATAGCTATAACTACCGTATGTTACTTTTTTCAAAAATATAATCTAAAAGAAATGACATCAGATATAATATCTGGGGGAAATGAAATAATGACCACCTTAGTAATTCTCACTATTGCCTGGCCTTTAGCATCTGTTTCACAAGAATTGGGTTTGAATGAATTCATCCAGCAAAACCTGGGCACTTCAATGCCTGCTTGGAGTGTAGGCGTTTTACTTTTCATACTATCTGCTGGAGTTACTTACTTTATTGGCTCAGGTTGGGGTGCAGCGTCTTTACTAATGCCGATTGCAATTTCAATTGCAGTTGCATCTGGAGCAAGCATTCCCCTATGCGCGGCAGCAATAATTACTGGAGGTACTTTCGGAGATGTTACTTCACCGGTTGCAGGAATGACGAATATGTCATCAAACATTGCTCATGCAGATCACGCAAAATATTTAAAATATACAAACCCTTATAATTTTTTTGCAGCAGGAATTGCGGCAGTTTTATTTTTGATAGTAGGAATAATTAACTAATAATGTGTGATTTTTTGAAATAAAAAAACGACAAAAAAATGATATGATGAAAAATATTTTATTATACTGGTTTAAAGTGCAGGCTTCCAAATTCATGAGAAGAGAACTTATTCAGCTCTATGATGAGGAGATTATTAAACAAATACTATCTAGTTATTGGCAAAGATATCAAACGTTGAAACCTGAAGTTCCAGCAATGCCAACTTTGGGTGGTTCTGTAATGGTTCACCTTGCAGCAATGTCTACCGCCTTTTACCAGGAATTAACAGCAAGAGGACAAAGTGAAGAAAAAGCGACACAACTGTTTTATGATATTGCCTGGAAAATATATGTAAAAATGGGCCGGCTTTCTTGGTGGCTATCTGGGTTTGGCAATCGAAATATTGATAGCCACTTGCTGAAAACAACTAAATTATTCAGGTCATTTCCGTTTAATAGCCCATCCTATCAATGGAAGGATGTTCAGACGGCAAAGAATGTTGTAGGTTTTGATTGTTTACGATGCCCGGTAGCGGAGTACTTTCAATCGAAAGGGTTATCAAAATTTTGCACCAAAACCTGGTGTTCGTTGGACTATCCTTTAGCAGAATTATGGCATGCGAAACTGGAGAGAACCGGGAGCATAGCAGGCGGAGCAGAGAAATGTGATTTTCGATGGGCAGTAAATGACAAACAGATATCTCATAAATAACAATTGAAAAACATAAACGAAATATCAACCAATGCACCTGATGGAATTAATAAATCATCTGCTAATAAACAATTGAAAAAATTGCAGATACAACTTTTTGAATTACAAAATCTTTTTTATGCAGAAGGAAAACATTCCCTACTTATTATTCTTCAGGGAATGGATACTTCAGGCAAAGACGGAACAATACGTCATGTTTTTTCTTACATCAATCCGCAGGGTTGCAGAGTGAAATCTTTTAAAACACCAACTGAAGAAGAAAAATTGCACGATTTCCTTTGGCGCATATATTCCGAACTTCCTGAAAAAAGAATGATGCAAATTTTTAACCGTTCGCATTACGAAGATATTTTATTTCCTGTTGTTCATCAGTTGCTTGATAAAAAAGAAATTGTTGAACGACATGGAGTGATTAACAAATTTGAAGAGCATCTGCAAAACAATAACACAATAATTTTAAAATTCTATCTGCACATTTCTAAAAAAGAACAACGAGAAAGATTGGAAACACGAATGAAGGATCCTGAAAAAAAATGGAAATACAATGTTGCCGATACAAAGGAAGCCAAGAACTGGAATGATTACATAAATGCTTATCAGAATGTATTAGACGGTTGCAGCAAACACAATCCGTGGATTATTATTCCTGCTGATGAAAAATGGTATCGCAATTATTTGGTGGCATCTACTATAGTAGAAACACTTGAAAATTTAAAAATGAAATATCCAAAATAAAAATCAAATAAGCTAAAAAACAAATCATGACAGACATCACTATCAATATCAAAACCGGTTCGGAAAATGACGAACCCAAAGTTACAACTACAACTGACAATGCTAAGACTATTGTTCCGAAAACAGAAATACCAATTGCAGAAACTCCAGCAACGGAAACTCCCAAAGAAGAAATGAAAGAAGTAATTACTTCTGAAAAGGAATCTCCAAAGAAAAATGATTCAAAAAAAATGGATATGACTGAAGAGGAACACGCAAAAATGAGAACTGATAAAACAGAAACTTCAAATGAAGAATCTGTAAAAAAGGATGCATAATAAAAAAACACTTGGAAATTCAATGAAGCGTCTCCTGAATATTTAATAATACAAAAGCAAATACAATGACAAAAATTACTATTAATATAGATACGGAAGGCGACAATGAACCCAAGGTTACAACTACTACTGGAAATCCAATAACCGAAGTTCCAAATAAAGAAACTCCTGTAGAGGAAAAAAAGGAAGCAGCTCCAAAAGTAGAATCCCAAGACGAAGAAAAGAAAGAAGAAACTTCAACAACAGAATCCCCAAAAGAGGAAAAGAAAGAAGCAGCTCCAAAAGTAGAATCCCCTAAGGAAGAAAAGAAAGAAAAAACTTCAACAACAGAATCCTCTAAAGAGGAAAAGAAAGAAGAAACTTCAACAGCAGAATCCTCAAAGGAAGAAAAGAAAGAAGAAACTTCAAAAGACGAAGCTAAAAAAACAGACCACTCAAAAATGGACATGACGTCCGAGGAGCATTCAAAAATGAAACATGGCAATGCTCCTATGGGACATGCTGGGCATGACCATAAAAAAATGATTGCGGATTTTAAGATGAGATTTTTTATTTGTTTGGGAATTTCCATTCCTATAATGATTTTATCTCCAATGCTTCAAAAACTCGTTGGTATAAACTTGCAATTTGCAGGATCGCAATATATTGCCTTTGCATTATCAACTGGTGTTTTCTTCTATGGTGGTTGGCCTTTTCTAAAAGGATTTTTGACTGAAATAAAAAACCGTGCACCTGGAATGATGATACTCATTGCTGTTGCTATTTCAACTGCATACATCTATAGCGCAGCAACCGTATTTGGTTTAAAGGGAGAGGACTTTTTTTGGGAACTGGCAACGTTAATTACTATCATGCTGCTTGGTCATTGGCTTGAAATGAAATCAATTGCAGGTGCATCAAGGGAATTAGAATTACTTGTGCAATTAATGCCCGACCAAGCGCATCTTATAGCAGGTGATAAAATCAGCGATGTAAAAACAGATTCACTGAAAGCTGGTGATATAATTCTTATTAAACCAGGAGAAAAAATTGCTGCCGATGGTCTAATTGCCGAAGGAGAAAGTTATTTAAATGAGTCCATGCTTACAGGTGAATCAGTCCCAGTAAAAAAAACAAAAGGACAAAAAGTAATTGCAGGTTCAATTAACGGCAATGGTTCCATAAAAGTTACCGTTTCACATGCTTCAAAAGATTCCTATCTCTCCAAAGTAATAAAGCTAGTTGATGATGCGCAAAAGTCAAAATCAAAAACACAATTGCTTGCTGATAAAGCGGCGTTGATTCTCACAATCGTTGCATTGGCACTCGGGTTTGGAACATTTGCTTTTTGGTTGATATACGGTGAGCCACTTCAATTTGCATTGGAAAGAATGGTAACTGTTATTGTAATTTGTTGTCCTCACGCATTAGGATTGGCGGTGCCTTTGGTAGTTGCTATTTCTACTTCGTTAGCTGCTAAAAATGGATTGCTTATTAAAAACAGAACGGCATTTGAGAACTCTCGAAAAATCACCACTATCATTTTTGATAAAACAGGTACACTCACCATCGGAAAATTTGAAGTAGCAAGAATTGAATCCCTACAAACTGGTTTTAATGAAAATGAAATCATACGTCTTGCATCAGCATTAGAACAAAATTCCGAACATCCTATTGCAACCGGAATACTTGCCAAAGCCAAAGAACTTTCAATCACAATTCCAAAAGTAAATAATTTTAAGGCTATTACAGGAAAAGGAATTGAAGCAGAGATAAATGGAAAAAATATTAAAGTGGTAAGTCCGGGTTATCTTAAAGAAAATAAAATTTCATTACCCGAAAATTATGCAGGCAGTAATGCCGAAACTATTGTATTTGTAATTATAGATAATCAATTGGCAGGATACATTTCATTGGGCGATAAAATAAGACCGGAATCTGCTGAAGCCATCCAAACGCTTCACGAAAATAAAATAAAATCCATTTTGTTAACAGGTGATAATGCTATTGTTGCAAAAAGTGTTAGTGATGAATTAAAGATGGACGGCTATTTTGCAGAAGTATTGCCAGACCAAAAATTAGAAAAAATAAAAGAGCTTCAAGCTAAAGGTGAATTTGTTGCAATGACTGGTGACGGAGTAAACGATGCACCGGCGTTAGCACAAGCCGACATAGGTATTGCCGTAGGAAGTGGCAGCGATATTGCAGCCGAAACAGCAGGAATTATTTTAGTAAACAGCAATCCTAAAGATATTGCAAGTTTAATTTTATTTGGCAAAGCAACTCACCGCAAAATGATTCAGAATTTAATTTGGGCTACAGGATATAATGTTGTTGCTATACCCCTTGCAGCAGGTGTGCTTTACAAATGGGACATTATGTTAACTCCCGCTGTAGGTGCTGTTTTAATGACAGTAAGCACAGTTGTAGTTGCTATTAATGCTAAAATGCTGAGGGTAAAAGAAGTTGCAAAGAAGGATGAAAAATGAAAATTACAATCTACTGTATTTCTGGCATAGAATTTTATAGTAAATAATAGCATAATAAAAGTCATTAATCATTTCAGGATATTTTCTGATAAAAGATTAGAAAAAAAATTATTGGGCAACAGCAATACTGAAGAATCGGGCAACAGCGGCACTGAAGAAATTTTACAATTTAAAACAACAATTATGAAAACGAAAAAAACAATCTCAACACTATTTACATCATTACTAATTATGATAGTAAGTTTTACAGCAAACAATTTGAACGCACAAACAGACACCAAAAACATGAAGGAATGTTGTATGATGAAAGACGGAAAAATGATGCATCATAAAGACGGAAAAACAATGCCAATGGAAAAAGATATGACAATGGCAAATGGTACTAAGTGTATGGTTAATGGCGAGTGTGTGATGAAAAATGGCGAAAAAATGATGATGAAGGACGGAGAATGTATCGATATGAAAGGTAATATGGATAAGTGTGATATGATGCACAAAACTACTAAGACCGATAAAAAGATAGCGGCGAACTACGCTTGCCCTATGCATCCAGAAGTTACATCCGATAAGCCCGGTAAATGCTCGAAATGCGGTATGGATTTAGAGAAGAAGAAATAATAGTATTGTGGGCGACAGCGATACTGAAGAACTGGTTGACAGCGGAACTGTTGAAAAATCAAATATCAAATAAAATGAGTCACCAAAAATTCCAAAGTTGCATAGATGCTTGCGTAGCATGTGCAGTAGAATGTAATCATTGCGCAACAGAATGCTTGCGAGAAAATGACATCAAAATAATGGTTAACTGTATTCAACTTGACAGACAATGCGCTGTTATTTGTTTCGCTGCCGCTCAATTAATGAGTATCGGAGGAGAACACGCCTCACATTTATGTGAAGAGTGTGCTGAAATTTGTGAAGCATGTGCTGTTGAGTGTGGAAAACATTCAAATGAGCATTGTAAAAAGTGTGCAGAGGCATGCAAAAAATGTGCAGAAGTATGCAGAAGCATGAGTAAAGTAGCAGCATAATAATTTCATTACTATTTAAGAAGTCTTCACTTCAATGCGATTTTAAAAAATGGCAAGTATTATTACTTGTCATTTTTTTATTTTAAAATCTTCCGAAATCTTCCTAAAGCCTCCTTGAACAAATCAACAAGGCTCAAGGCTCACTTCAAATCTGTGAAAGCTCCCTAAAGCATAGGCATAGTTTTGCTCTGTGTTTTGTTATTATTATACCCCATATCCCCATAAAATAGACGATTCTTAGCGGTATTTGCCATTGAGTATGGCATTTAGTTTTTGAACGTGCAAGTTTATTCCCTTGATTTTTTCCCCTCAAAAAAAGATAGTTGGATTTGCTACCACGTTCCCAAAAGTGTACGTAATTTTTCAATAATAAAGGAATGAAAAAGTTTGAAAGCGCTCAATTAGATTGGGCAAGAGAGAATGATGTAACAGCAGATGAGATTTTGGCAGCGGATGAATTTAAACATCTTAGTCAGGAACAAGCAAAAGAAGTATTTGAATTTGTAAGAACGATGAGTACGATTTTTTATAGCCTTTATAAAAAGCAATACGAACAGGAGATAGAAATTGAAAATAGTGAAACAAATAATAATTACGAACCAATAAAAAATGCAGCATGAAAGGATTAGTTTTATTCGATCAATTTGCAAAAGGTAAATCATCGCACCTCAAGCGAACAAACAATTGCGTTATCTATACTCGTGTATCAAGTAAAGAACAAGAACTTGGTTATAGTTTAGAAACGCAACGAAAAGCTTGTGAGGAGTATGCCAAGAAAACCCAATACTCAGTAATGGGAATTTTTGGAGGTACTTATGAGAGTGCAAAAACGGATGAACGAAAAGAGTTTAACCGGATGCTTTCTTTTGTAAAAAAGAGTAGAGAGAAAATCTCCTACATAATTGTTTACAGCGTTGACCGATTTTCTCGGTCAGGAGCAAATGCAATTTATATCAAGGATCAATTGCGAGACCAAGGAATTTATCTCGTTGCGGTTACTCAACCCGGAGACGCATCAACTTCGAGTGGTGACTTTCAGCAGAACATTCAAATTATTTTTTCGCAGTATGATAACCAACTCCGAAGAGAAAAATGTATGGCAGGAGTTAAGGAAGCTTTACTTAAAGGAGAGTGGTGTCATAAAGCCCCTTACGGTTATGATGAGATAAAAGAAAATGGCAAGCGCAAAATCGTTATAAACGAAAAAGGTAAACTTTTACAAAAAGCATTTTATTGGAAAGCAACTGAACGGTTAACACATACTGATATTTCAGAGCGATTGGATGGACTCGGTTTGAAACTTGATGAAAAACGTTTATCAGGTTATTTCAGAAACCCATTTTATTGTGGCTTAATGGCTCACTCAGCATTGAAGGGGCAGTTAGTAGAAGGCAACCAAGAAAAAATGGTTTCCAAGGAGATTTTTCTAAAGGTAAACGAAATTTTAAGCGAAAATAAGCAAGGTTATTCTTGTCATGAGGAGAGTGAAAATATCCCATTAAAACGTTTCTTAAAATGCGACCATTGTGGCACTTTTATGAGGGGCTACGTAGTAAAAGCAAAGAACCTACCTTATTACAAGTGCAATACCAAAGGGTGCTGTAATAATAAAAGTGCAAAGGAAATTCACGGACTTTTCGAATCGGTATTACACTTCTTTAGTTTAGTGGGCAACGAAGCAATTAAAGGCTTTGTAAGCAAACAAATTATCGCAAACTACAATAGGGCGCATAAAGAGAAAGACCAAAGCAAAGAGGCTTTAAAACGCCAAATTACGGAGTTGGAAAAGAAGAGTGAAAGGTTGGAGGAAAGACTGATTTTGGAGGAAATAAACCTTGAACTCTTTAATAAATATTCTGAAAAATTTAAGATTGAAAGAGTCGAATTAGAGAAGAACTTCATAAAGAGCCAAAAGAGGGTGTCGAACCTTGAACAATGCGTAAATGTCGTATTGGACTTTGCCTCAAAACTCCCGTCCTCTTGGGCTTTGATGGCATATAAGGATAAACAATTATTGCAATTTTTACTCTTTCCTGATGGGATTCGTTATAGTAAGAAAAATAACGAGTGTCGAACCACAAAAATAAATTCGGTGTTCTCGTACATCTCCCAACTGGTGCGGGATATGGCGGAAATAAAAAAGGGGGATATCAAACTTTTGTTTGATATCCCCCACTTGGTGGTACCTCCAGGAATCGAACCAGGGACACAAGGATTTTCAGTCCTTTGCTCTACCGACTGAGCTAAGGTACCAGCCGTTTTAGGGGTGCAAACATACTGATTTTATTTATTTGTATCAAATTTTTTTTGTTAGTATTTTATTAATAACATACATAGGTTATTAACCGCCTTGTTAAACTGTTAAAGGTAGCTTTACGGCTATGAATCTTATACTTGATTTTGGTAATACACAAACAAAACTCGCCCTCTTTTTAAATAAAGAGCTCATAAAAAAATGTACGTTTACTAAAAATGCTTCTGCAGAAATAGAAAATATACTAAACGAGTTTAAAGAAATAAAGCGAAGTATCCTTAGTTCGGTTATAAAACACGATGAACAAATAACTACTCTTTTGCAGGAGAAAACAACTTTCTATGAATTAACCACTCATACAAAATTGTCTTTTACCCTAAATTACAAAACTCCGGAAACATTAGGAAAAGACAGAATCGCGGCTGTGGCA
The DNA here is from genome assembly GCA_038214655.1 of Bacteroidia bacterium. GTDB lineage: Bacteria > Bacteroidota > Bacteroidia > B-17B0 > Aurantibacillaceae > PALSA-968. The sequence continues at coordinate 10,307 of JBBQRR010000038.1, forward strand.
GGGGCAATTTCTCTTTATCCCAAAAAATCTTTACTGATAATTGATGCTGGTACTTGTATAAAATATAATTATGTTACCGCTGATAATGAATTTATTGGCGGGGCTATTTCTCCGGGTATAGATATGCGGTATAAGGCACTGCATACTTTTACCGATAAACTACCTCAGTTAGGTATAGAAAATAATTTTACACTGGTTATTGGAGACTCTACACAAACTTCTATAATAAGCGGGGTGCAAATGGGCGTTCTTTTTGAAGTTGATGGATATATTCAAAAATTTAAACAACAAAACAAAACCGGCATCGTGCTGTTAACGGGTGGCAACCTTTCTTTTTTGGTTGATGGCTTAAAAAATAGCATCTTTGCGGCGCCCGATTTAATTTTAACCGGACTGAATGAAATTCTTCTCTATCAATATAAAAAGTAGTCGTGTTTTAACCACTATTATTGCCTTTATTTTTTCATTTTATATACAAGCCCAAACCTCCACATCTTCCCCTTATTCGCGTTATGGCTTGGGTAGTTTAGAACCAAACGGCCTTGCATCCTCTGCGGCACTTGGCGGCTGTTATACAGCGTACCAAAACGATACGTTAATACCTTTATTTATTAACCCCGGCAATCCTGCATCGTATGCTACAAACCGTATAACAACGTTTGAAATTGGCGGCCGTGCAAACTCTACCACTTTTATGAGTGATGCAGGTAATGTAAAAAAAAATAATGCTGGCTTTAACTATATTTCGTTAGCTGTTCCAATACGCAGAAACATGGGGCTAGCTTTAGGTTTAACTCCTTTTTCAAACGTAGGTTATAACGCAACTACCACAGCTAATGTTGATAGTGTAGGACAAATAAAATATAATTTTCAAGGTACCGGCGGAATTAATAAAGCTTTTGTCGGTTTTGGCATTCGTCCGTTTGATAAGAATTTGCGAAAGTATTATAGATCTAAAAATTATAATACCTTACATGATAGTGCTTTTATTGTAGAAAACTACCGGGCAGATAAAGCGGATACTTTTCTAACGAGAAAAATTATAAATAAGCCAAATGCAAACGCTATTATAAGGCGTAACCGTTTTTTTAGGAACGCGTTATCATCTTTAGCCATAGGTACCAACGTAAATTTTTTATACGGAACAATAGATTATTATTCTTACGCATACTTTCCATATAATTATGGGGCTGTATTTAATACCAAACAAACTACTGAAACAAGTGTGCATGATGTTTATTTTCAAGGAGGCGCGCAAATGGCATTTGATATAGATTCTATTGGTAAGCATAATTTAAAGAAAAACCTCAAAATCATTCTTGGATATACAGTTTCACTTCCTAAAAATTTGCACGCAACGGCTTCGCAAGTTGCATATACATTTTCATCGCAATCAAACAAAGTAGAACAACCTTTTGATACTTTCTATTATAAACCTTCTTTTAAAGGAAGCGTTTATGTACCGCTTATGCACAGCATTGGCCTTGGTTTTAAAAGCGGTGATAATATTACAGTATTGTTAGATGGCGGTTACCAGCAATGGAGTAAATATTCTTTCTTTGGCGATAATCAAAAATTACATAATTTGTATAAAGCATCTATTGGCCTTCAATACCTACCAAATAGAAGGGCGGTAGGCGATCTGGCTTATTTAAAAAGAATAAATTATCGCGTTGGCGCTCGTTATAATTCAGGCAACTTAGTTTTTAATAACAAAGGCATAGCCGAATTTGCGGTAAGCGGAGGCCTAGGCTTGCCATCTGGCGGCGGTAGGTTTAAACTCTTTACTATGGTAAACATATCGGCCGAATATGGTATTAACGGCACTACCAGTAACGGATTAATAAAGGAGAAGTTTGTTCGTTTTGTAATTGGGTTAACTTTTAACGACCGCTGGTTCATCAAAACCAAATACGATTAATGCTTTTGTTCAAACAAATAATTAAAGTATTTTTATTTTCTTGTTGTTTTATTTTTTTTGCCTGTCAAAATGATACCAAAGAAATTGAAGCGGCCACTAAAAAGCAAGCACTTTTTCCTACTGAACATGGTAAAAAAGTAGAGATACTTTATACAGATTCTGGTCAGGTAAAAGTTAGATTAACTGCGCCTGTTTTAAACGATTATACCTACAACGTACCCGAGCATTATACGGAAATGCCAAAAGGATTAGTGGTTGAATTTTTTAATGATAGCAATCAACTCAAAACCACGCTTAAAGCTAACTATGGTATCAAATATGAAAAAAGCAAAAAAGTAGAGGTAAAATATAACGTGGTTGTTACAAACGTAAACGGCGAAGTTTTAAATACCGAACAATTATTTTGGGATGAAAACACCCGAAAAATATATACAAAAGAGTTTGTGAAAATTACCACCAAAAAAGAAATTTTAAAAGGAAAAGGTTTAGAAGCAAATGAAGACTTTAGCGATTGGGAAATTCAAAATCCGGTTGGGACACATATAGAATAAAAAATAAGTTTAATTTTATTGAATGGATATTTTAAAAGAGTTTACAGCGGCAATAAACACAGCGCTTTCAAAATTATACACAACTGCTTATACAGGCGAAATTTCTTTTCAAAAAACACGTAAAGAATTTGAAGGCGAAGTTACCTTGGTTACATTTCCGCTTATAAAAACATCGGCCAAAAGTCCCGAAATAACCGGAAATGAAATTGGAAATTACTTACAGCAAAATACAAATCTTATAAAAGGGTTTAATGTTGTAAAAGGTTTTTTAAATTTTAACGTAGCCGATAAAGTTTGGTTAGCCTACTTTATGGAAATACTTTCAAACGATAATTATGCCATAGAAACCCCTGATTCTTCAGGCTCTTCGGTAATGATTGAATACCCATCTCCCAACACAAATAAACCTTTGCACTTAGGGCATTTACGTAATATTTTTTTAGGTTCGTCGTTGGCAGAAATTTTAAAAGCACGTGGACATAAAGTTATTCATGCGTGTTTGTATAACGATAGAGGTACTAACATTTCTAAATCTATGGTAGCATGGCAATTGTTTGGAAATGGGGCTACCCCAGAAAGTACAGGCAAAAAAGGCGATAAATTTGTCGGCGATTTTTATGTAGAATACTCCAACGCTTATAAAAAAGAAATTACAGAATTAAAACAAAAAGGCCTAACCGACGAAGAAGCTGAAAAGAAATCTGCCTTAGTAAAACAAGTAAATAATTTAACCGTTGCTTGGGAAAACAATGATACTGAAGTTAAAAGCCTTTGGAAAACAATGAATAGTTGGGTTTACAAAGGTTTTGACTTTACGTATAATATGCTCGGTATAAAAACGGATAAAAATTATTACGAAAGTGATGTATATAATTTAGGCAAACAAACTGTTTTAGAGGGTTTAGAAAAAGGTATTTTTTATCAAAAAGAAGATAGCTCTGTTTGGATTGATTTAACGGATGATGGCTTAGATAACAAGCTGGTGCTGCGAAGTAATGGAACAAGCGTTTACATTACACAAGATATTGCAACTGCGAACGAAAAAGATAGAGATTTTAAAATTGATAAATCTATTTATGTAGTTGGTAACGAACAGGATTATCATTTTAAAGTATTGTTCTTAATCTTAAAAAAATTAGGAAGAAAATATGCGGACAATTTATATCATCTTTCTTATGGAATGGTTGAGCTGCCAACCGGTAAAATGAAAAGTAGAGAAGGCACTGTTGTTGATGCTGATGATTTAATTGAAGGCATGATTGATACTGCTCGTGAAACTACTACCGCACTTGGAAAAACAGAAGGTCTACCAGCAACCGAAGCAAGCAATCTATTTAAAATATTGGGTTTAGGCGCACTTCGTTATTTTATTTTAAAAGTAGATCCTAAAAAGAAAATGCTTTTTGATCCAACGGAAAGTATTGATTTTAATGGGCATACGGGTCCGTTTATACAATATACGCATGCACGCATACAATCGGTTATACGTAAATCAAAATTTTCTACAAATCAAATTAAAGCCATAAACATTCCTACAGATTATGCTTTACATCAAAAAGAAATTGAGCTTATTTATATTTTATCCGATTTTAAAGCCATTATAAAAGAAGCTGAAAGTCTTTATAATCCTGCCTTAGTAGCTAATTACGTTTATGAAGTGGCAAAAAATTATAACCAGTTTTATCACGAGCTTTCTGTTTTAAAGGCAGATAACGAAACTCAAAAAATAATACGCATTCAACTTTCGTACAAATGCGCTTTGGTTCTTAAACAAGCCATGCTATTGCTTTGTGTTGAAGTGCCGGATAGAATGTAATCTTGAAAAATTATAAATAATAATATTTAAATTATAAATGAAAAAATGAAACTAAAACACTTTTTAATTTGTTTACCAACTTTGGTATTCGCTCAACAAATAGACACCACTGCGGTTAGGTTTTCTAAATATGTTACTGCAGATGGAATGAAAAAAAATCTAACCGTCTTGGCTTCCGACGAATATGAAGGAAGAGAAACCGGACAAAGAGGCCAAAAAATGAGTGCCGAATATATTTCAAAATATTATAAAGATATAGGCATTCCTGCTTTGCCAAAGCTCAAAGATGGCTACCAGCAGTCATTTCCACTTGATTTATACAATCCACAAACGGTAAAAATTTCTTTCAATAAAAAAGAATACAAACAAAATACTGATTTTTATACCTGGGCAAATATTACCGGCGATACTAACTTTTCTATCAACGATATTACCTTTTGCGGCTATGGAATAAATACGGTTGTGTATAACGATTATGATAAAATTGATGTAAAAAACAAAACTGTTATGGTGCTTGCCGGAGAGCCTTACAGAGCCGACGGAAAATCTATGATTAGCCAAACGCCCCAATCGGGGCAGTGGACAAGCAATTATAGAATGAAACAAACCGAAGCAAAAAAGCAAGGCATAAAATATTTGTTGGTGGTAGATAATAATTTAGCTGAAAGTATCTTGCAACAAGATCATCGTATTAATGGCACACGCATGAGCATTGATGGGAAAGCATCTTTAAGTTTTCCATTTATTATTTACATTTCCAAGCAAATGGCAGATGATATTTTAGCTTCATCTAAACAACAAATTGGTAGTGTTGGCGATAAAATTTCCTCAACAAAAAAATCTATTTCATTTACTGCAAAAACAAATTTAGCCATAGAACTTACGCAAGAAAAACGCAGCATTCAAGCCGAAAACGTAATGGCTTATGTAGAAGGAACTGATTTAAAAAATGAAGTCATTGTCCTTTCAGCTCATTACGATCACCTTGGTATAATTGATGGCAAAGTGTATAACGGTGCCGATGATGATGGCAGTGGAACCGTGGCAATTATGCAATTGGCAAAAGCATTTCAGGAAGCTAAAAAGCAAGGTAAAAGTACGCGTAGAAGCATGTTATTTTTAAATGTTTCCGGCGAAGAAAAAGGTTTGCTTGGAAGCGAGTATTATTCTGAACATCCGATTTTTGAACTTAGCAAAACGGTTTGCGATTTAAACATTGATATGATCGGGCGTTTGGATGAAGCGCACGCAACAAACTCTAACTATGTGTATTTAATTGGCAGCGATAAATTAAGTAGCGAGTTGCATAAAATATCTGAGCAAGCAAACAAAACTTACACCAAATTAGATTTAGATTATACGTTTAATGACGAAAATGATCCAAACCGTTTTTATTACCGTAGCGATCATTACAACTTTGCTAAAAACAATGTACCCGTAATTTTTTATTTTAACGGTGTGCATGCCGATTACCATCAGGAAACAGATGAAATATCGAAAATTGATTTTAATAAAATGGAAAAAATTTCTCGTTTGGTATTCTTTACCGCTTGGCAATTAGCTAATCAAACCGAGCGGATTAAAACGGATTCTTCTAAAAAATAATAGTAATTGGAAAAAGACATTTTCGGATTTACACGAAAGGAGCTATTAATATTTTTTCTTTTTGTGACCTTATCGGTATTACTAGTAATTTTTTCATCCTTTAGGTTGATACATAAATATTATAAAAGTGATAAGCATAATTTTACTCTAATTGAAAGTCAGTCAAAAGATATTATTTGTTAAAATGAAATAAATAGGTATGCGTTAAACATTCAGCGTACAGCCCTTAATATGCTTGTATATAAAGGTAATTTTAAGGAAAGAAAAAAGCTGGAAACAACTATTTTAAAAAAACAGAGATAGCCTTTATATTAAATTAAGAAAGATGGAAATTGATACTTTAAAAGTTGAATATAAAAAAAGCAAAATATTGACAGCGGGGATAGATTATCTAAAGGTTAATGAAGGGTTTTTAAAGCTGTTTAACGCTGGTAAAAGTGATACGATTGTATCAAATTATAACTTGCAAAAGATGCGCCCTTCTATTCGTACTTTTACTGATCTTATAAGAGAGGTCGTAAACTTTGTAGTAGCTAAAATTCAGAACATTAGTGGTAACTCTGCCAGTATTTTTAAACAAATTGAGTTTTGGGTTCTTGTAATAAGTTTACTTCCTTATATTTATTTTTCATATAGAATTATTTCTATAGTGGCACGTTTAATAATTTGGGGAATTTTTTCCTAATACATTCCATAAATTAATGAGATCTATCTATGTAAATTATTGCTTTAGTTTATAAAGGATATTTCTAATAGGAATAGCTATAAAAGCAAATGGTATTAAAATTTTAGCTGCCGATATTTGAAACCATATGCGTGTTTTGTATAATAGTTTAATTTTTTCTGCCCAACTTTGCATAAATAAAGAAGTAAGTACGGTAGCACAAACCCACCTTTTTTTAGGTAAAAATTCATCACGTACTATATCAAATAAAAAAATATATCGGTTATGATTAGTATTATTTATGGCCTCATGATTATGTGCATCAACAAAAATTAATAACTTTCCGTTTTCCCAACTGCACCACTCGTTGCCAACTCTAAAGCCACACTCCGGAAGTTTACCAGGAATACTTAATCCTAAATGACATCTAAAAATGCTGTTGGTATCTCCACAATGTGGCACAATATGACCATGTGGCGCTAATAAATTAAAAGATGCTGAAACTAAACCCGGAACTGAGTTTATTATTTGTAAGGTTTTAGGAAAATACTTGTGATACGCATAAACTTCAACATCCCATGATTTTAATGAAATGGTTTTCCAGGTGTTTACCTTGACCACCATAGTTGAATTAAAATAGCTTTGTAAAGTGTTCTTTTTTAAAAAAATTATTAATTCTTGACTAATTATGGCATAGTTATCTATAAAAATTTTAGAAAACTGATATTCATCAGGCTTAAAAAAATAAGGTTCAATACCTTTATATTCGTTTCTATCAAATAAGCTAAACCAAATTTTTTTCATTTATGTAAATGTAGTAAATTTAAAGTTTTATGATATGGAATTTATAGAAAAGAATCCAAAATGTTTTTATGAGCTAAGTGAGTTTAAACAGCTTACTGTTTTAGAAAATAACTATGACTTAATTTTAACTGAACTAAATAGTTTACGAGGCAAAGATGAAAACGGGCATTGGAAAAATTCTTTTCCTCATTATTTAAATCCTAAAAGTAAAAGTTTCTGGCAAATTTTTTCATTTCGTTTTTTTGGAATTAGGCATCCTTTAAATTGTAGTTTATGTCCGCAAACGGCCGCGCTCTTAAATACTATTGCGGGTCTTGTATCTGCTGATTTTTCTTACCTGCCGCCGCATACACATATCAATCCACATAAAGGATTTACAAAAATGGTATTGCGTGTTCATTTAGGATTGATTATTCCTAAAGATTGTGGTATACGTGTTGGTAATGAAACTAAAAAATGGCAGGTGGGAAAACTAATAATTTTTGACGACAGCTATGAACACGAAGCTTGGAATGATAGTGATGAAGACCGCTTTGTTTTAATGCTTGATATTGCAAATCCACTTTGGAATTATAGCGCAGAAGAGATTTGCGGGTATAAAATTGAAAATATGGAAGATGATTTTATGTTAGAAATGTTTACCAAAGAACAATGGAAGGATTTTTATAAACAAGGAGAGTTTACTGTATTTCCTGCTAAGTAATTTTAGTATAGCTTATATAGTTGTTTATTTCATCAAGCAATAATTCGCTTTGCGTTGCTATGATTTTTATATGAGAATTACCGTTGCAATAATTTGCTGCTGCTTTTTTTAACCGCTTGGTTTTTTTAAAATAATCTTCTTTGGTTAATCTTAATTTTATAAACTCGTTATCTTTACTAGTATGAAGTAAAGTATAGCCCAATATTTTATTAAATGTAAGTGCCCGTTTATTTTCTTTGGATACAGTTACTATAGAGGAATCGCCAACTTTAAATACTTCAAAAATACATTGTAATATAGTTAAAGAGGCAAAAACAGGTATGGGCGTACCCCAATATGCTTTATCCCAAATAAAAATTCCACCTTCGGCAATTTTTGTATTAGGTTCTGTATCTTTACAATTTATTAATCCTATTTTTTTATTGTCAATTTCTATTAAAAAATAATAATTGTATTTGTTGTTTATTTTTTCAAACCAAGCAGTTTGCATTTCGGCAGTTATATGTTCTTTAAACTGCATCGTATCTCTTATAAAAGGCTGATTACGCCAAGTTCTTATTAATTCCAGATCATTTTTAGCTATCCTGCTTAGCTTTATACCATACTGCTCAATAATCATATCTTTTCTTTAATTGCGTAAGATGGCTTATTGTTAGATAGCGCAATTAAATTACCTACATATTCGCCTATAACACCCAGGCTTGCGGTAATAATGCCGGTACTAAATAAAATGGCTACCATTAATGATGTATATCCCATGGGTACATCGTCATTCAGCTTTTTAAATATTAAATAGCTACCTAGAAAAATGCTAATACCGAAAATATAAAAACCAATAACCCTTACCAAGCGTAGAGGCAAGGTAGAGCTTAACGAGAGTACACGCAAAGAAAGATCGAATAAAGAAGAATACCCATACGCGGAAGTTTTTTTTTGTGAAGTATTAAACTCAATAGTTACAAATCCAATTTTATCGGTGTACCATAACGCAATTTCATCTAAAAAAAACAATGCGCCTTTGTGTTGTATTAAATTATTTTTTAAAGCGGCTGTAAATACTCTAAAACTGCTTCCTTTACCCGAGTTTTTATTTTCTACACGTAAGGCTCTTTTATAAAGAAAAGTAAGAATACTGCGGGTTAAACCTTTTTTACTATGTATCGGAGTTCCGTATACAAGATCATAATTGCCGTTAATTAAAAACTCATAAAGTTTAGAAATATCATCAGGATCTTGCTCCAGATCGTCATCAATGGTAATAATATAATTTCCTTTACTAGCAGCTAACCCGCACAATAACGCATTATGCTGACCGTAATTTTTACTTAATCTGATACCGTTAATGTTTGCTTTTTCTATTCTTATTTTTTTAATGATCTCCCAACTGTTATCCCTGCTTCCGTCATCTATTAAAATAAACTCAAACGATATATTTAATTTTTCTATGACAGCATAAATTTTATCTACTGTTTTTTGCAAGCAGCTCTCTGAATTAAAAACAGGAATTATTATTGAGAAATCCATCTGTTAAGGGGTTAAGTTACCTAAAGTTAAGCCGCCATCCATAGACAAACAAGTACCAGTTATCCATTTAGACATATTTGATAGAAAATAGCAAGCAGCGTTTGCCACATCTTTTGTTTCGCCAATGCCAAGAGGATATTGTTGTTCATATTTTTTCATTTCTTCCTGGCTAAAAGCGGCATCAATAGTTGATTGATAAATAGCTGTTTTAACCATGGCAGGCTGCAAAATATTTACTCTAATTTTTTTAGAAGATAGTTCAAGTGCCAAGGTTTTACCATAACCTTCTAAGGCCGCTTTAGAAGCTATATATATAGCGCCTCCAAAATAGGGGTGAAGTGTTGAAATAGAAGAAAGCAACACAATAGAGGCGTTGTTATTTATTTTTTTTTGCTGTAACAGGTGGGCATTCAATAAAACAACAGAGGTAAAATTGATGGAAAAAACTTCATCTATTTGTTGGGCATTTATAAATTTGGCAGGCACAGGTTTTACAATACCGGCACAATGAACCAACCCATCAAGTGAATTTATTTCTGTGGCCAATTTTTTTACAGTTTCTGTTTGTGTAAGGTCTCCCTCTAATAATATATGATTTTTCCCTGGTAAAAGATCAAATGTTTTTTGTAATTCAGTTACATTTCTTCCGGTAATAGTTAGCCTTGCACCAAGTCTTGCACATTCAATAGCTACTTGCCTTCCAATGCCGGCTGAAGCACCTGTTATAAGTATATGTTTTTGGTTCAGGTCCATGTTTCAAATTTCAAGTAAATTGCAACAATTAATTTTATCAAAATTTAGCAGGCAAGAACCCCATGAATAACCTACTCCAAAACCCGATAATACTACTTTTTTATGATTGTTTTTTAACTGATCTTTTAATTTATGTATGATAGTAAGCGGTATAGACGCCGAGCTGGTGTTTCCAAAAAGATCAATAGAGTAAGGGACTTTATCTATCTCGGTTATTTTAAGTTTTTTACGTACACTTTCGTTAATTAATTTATTTGCCTGATGAAAAACAAAAAAATCTACCACGTTTTTTTCTATGCCCGCAAATTTCATCAAATCATTCATATTAGGGGCAACTTCGCGTAAAGCAAAATTAAATATATCTATGCCGTTAAGCTGCAAATGCTTTCTGCTGCGTTTAATACCTGGTTCAATTTCTAAAATGGCAAATGTATCTAGCTTTGCAGGATTTCTGGCACCACCATCTACTATTTTTATAGATTCTTCTCCGCTGCCATCACTTTGTAAATTAAAATAAATAGGCTGGCTGTTTGTATCATATTCTAAAGCGGTTGCAGAACCTGCATCTCCAAATAAGGGATAGGTGCTTTTATCTTCTATATAGGTTGAAAGTGTTGATTTATCGCCAACTAATAACAAGCCTTTTTTTATTTGTGAGGTTGATATTAAATTAGAAAGTAACTGCAAGCCATAAATATAACCAGAACAACCCAAATTAACATCAAAGGCCATAACATGCTTACCTAGGTTTAAACGATTTTGTAATATAATGCTTGTTGCTGGTAAAAAATAATCGGGTGATTGTGATACGAAGATGAGGCAATCTATATCCTGTTTGTGCCAGTTTAAAGCGGTAATTAATTTTTCAGCGGCTGCAAAACACAGGTCGGAGGTTGATATTTCTTGCGGTGCTTCACGCCTTTCAACTATACCTACATTCTTTATAAAAAGATCTTTTTCTGTTTCATTAAAATACGGATAATCTTTGGTATATATTTTTTGCTTAGGAACACAGGCGGCAATTCCTTTAACAGATACATTAGCTATTTTAAATAAAGCCATTTATGCTTTCTTCTTTAACACAATATTATAGAGGTCTTCAATAGTTTCTGAAGATTTTAGATCTTCTGCGTTTAGTTGTACATCAAAATGAGTATCAACAAAAGCTATTACAATCAACGCGTACATACTGCTCCAGTTTTTAATTTGTCTATAATTTGTGCTGGGTGTAATTGTTCCAGGTTCTATATCTTCAAATTCTGCGGCTAAGTTTGTTGTAAATTCTTGTAAAGTCATTATATTATATTTTAATATTCAATTATAGTTGCGCCCCAGCTGTAGCCAATGCCAAAACCGGCCAGCATTACTTTCATTCCTTTTTTTAAAAGTTGCTTTTGTTCTGCTTCTTTTAGGGCAACGGGTATGCTTGATGATACCGAGTTACCTACTTCTTCAATATTAATGAAAAATTTTTCTTTGGGCACTTTTATTTTTCTTCGTATAACATCTAACATAAAGTAACTTGCCTGATGAAAAACAAACATATCAATATCCTGCAAGGTATAATTATATTTTTCTAATGTTTCATTTACAAGTTTTGGAACGGCTTTAACAGCAAATAAAAAAATTTCTGTACTGTTCATTTTCATTTGCCCGTTAGGAAGTTCTTTACCTAATTGTTTATCATAATGTGGATTTCTAAAAGCGCTATGATCTACTAATAAATTTTTATGTCCGCTACCATCTGTGCCAAATATAAAATGCTGTTTATTGTTTTTTTTTGTAAGAAGAGTTGCTGTGCCAATATCGCTGAATATGCTCCTTAATTCAAGGTCGTTTTTTGCAATTACCTTAGTAGGAATATCAGCTGTTAAAAACAAAATATTTTTAGCCATATCTGCCGCTAATAATCCATTGGCGATGCCTACGCCATATAAATAACCAGAGCAGCCATAAGGCAGGTCTATACAACCAATATTTTTAGGAAGTTGCAGCCAGTTTTGTATTATACAGCTGGTGGCAGGGGCGATGTAGTCAAATCCTTCCGAGCAAAAAATTAAAAAATCAATAGCATTTCTGTCCACCCCATTATCTGCAAATAATTTTTCGGCTGCTTTAACAGCCATATCAGAAGCTATTTCATTTGGGGCAGATACATACCGTTGTTTAATGCCTGTATTTTTAAAAATCTGCTGGGCAGAGGTAGTTTCTTTAAAATCTGTGGCCAAGGCTTCGTTAGTTAGAATGCCGGAAGGAAAATAAATGCTTATATGTGAAAGATGAACGCCCATGTTAATACGGTAAATCTAATAATTGCTTTTGTTTTATACTAATTGTAATATTTTTTTAATTGAATATTTATATATATCTTAGCTTTATAAACCAATAAGATTAAAAAATGAAAAAAAAAATTTCATCATCATTTGCTTTTTTTGCTTTAATGATATTATCAAGCCTTGGCTTTGCTCAAAAAAATTTAACCTTGATTTTAAAGGGTAATGTAAACGAAAGTTATTTTAATAACAAAGAGTTTGCCTACAACTTATCCGCTGCTAACCAGCAAGCTGTTGTTACGTTTATAGAAAAAGCAAAAGTTAACGTAGATATTGCTTCTATTAAAACTACCGGTAAAGATGCTGTGGGCAATTACCAGGTTATTATGTTAATGAAACAAACACACGATAAAAATTATTACCTTAAATTAGTTATGAATTTAGGAGTTGATTATATCTTGGCAAATGATAGTGGAGAGAAAAAAACGCCGCAGGAATTACTGAATGAAAAACCCCACAGCCACGATGAACATTCAACCAAAGCAGAATAAACTAACTATTTAAGAAAGCAAAAGCACTTTATTACCAAATAAGGTGTTTTTTTTTGTTTATGAATAAGATCTTAGCCAACAATAAAAATACCTTTTTAATTTTTCTTGTACTCTCTTTTCTTTTTTACGGTAATTCTGTTAAGAACGGTTTTAGCCTCGATGATTCTTACGTAACTATTACCAACTACCCGGTAAAAGGCAAAGAATATAAACCTAACAATTTACTTATATCTAAAGGTGTTGCTTCTATTCCAAAAATATGGCAAAGTCATTATGGTTATGGCCAAGGTACTGCTTACGATTACCGGCCGCTTGTACTAACTATGTTTGCGTTAGAATATGCAGTATTTGGACAGGCACCACATATAAACCATTTTATAAATATTGTTTTATACGCGGCACTTATATTGTGTTTGTTTTTATTTTTAAAGAAATGTTTATACGCCTATTCTTATAAAGAAAGTTTTTCATTTGTTTGTGCTCTTTTATTTTTAGCGCATCCTATACATACCGAAGTGGTAAACAATATAAAATGCAGAGATGAATTGCTGGCTTTATTACTTATGCTGCTATCTGCCATCAATATCTTTAATTATTTTGAAGACAGGAAAATTTGGCACATAGTGTTTGCAACCTTGTATTTATTTATGGCTTTTTACTGCAAACTAACCGCGGCCATTTTTATTGTTTTAATTCCAATGAGCTTATTCTTTTTCTCAAAAATAAATTTAAAACAAACCTTGTTTTTATTTGGCGGCCTATTAGTTTGTTTTTTATTGTATCAAATTTCAAAAAGTATTTTTATTGCTGAGAAAGAAGTACGTTTTTTTTATCATTTTGAAAACCCGCTTTACACAGAAACTATTTCTTTTTACACAAAAATTTTATTCGCACTTAAAACATTTGGTATGTATGTTAACCTATTATTTTTTCCGTATCCGTTGCGCTTTTATTATGGCACTCCATTAGTTACAACCAATTTAAACCTTATAGATTTTAAAATTATTACCGCACTTATTTTTTTAGGAGTATCTTTTTACTATTATTTTAGAACAAAAAATAAAATCGCTCTATTTGGCTTGCTCTTTTTTTTAATTTCTATTGCACCGCTAACTAATTTTATTAGTCCGGTGGCGGGCATAATAGGAGAGAGGCTTTGCTTTACAGCTTCCATTGGGTTTGTTGTTTTTATAACATCCATATTATTTTCTTTGTATAAAACAATCCCCGATAAAATTACCGGCAATTTGTTTTCACAAAAGCCGTTGCTATATCTAAGTGTTGTACTTATAATTTTTTTGTTTTTAGATTGGAAACGAAATGCAGCCTGGCAATCTGAATTTTCTTTATATGAACATGATGGGCAATATGCAGCAAAATCTGCAGGAGGAAATAATTTATTAGGCAATAAATATTACGAAATGCTTTCAAATGAAAATAAAGCTAATTCGCGAGATGTTATTATAAATAAAAGCCTGGCTTGTTATACAATTGCTTATGAAGTAGATTCCTCTCTTTTTTCGGCCTTAAATAATGCAGGCGTAATTTATTATTCATACTTAAACCAAACAGATAAAGCGCTTACCTGTTTTAAACGCGCCATACGTAACAACCCGCGTAAATACCCGCAGGCTTACGAAAATGTAGGTAATTGTTATAAAAGAAAAGGAGACTTTATACAAGCCTTTAAAAATTACCGTATAGCAACCTTTCAAAACCCAAACCAGGCTCAATCGTATGCCGAACTTATTAAATTGTTGATAGAAAGTAAACGTTTTGCATCTGCGCTTCCATTAATTAAAGAAGCTGATGCCCACTTTCCTAAAAATTACTTTTTTACTACTCAATATGCAAACTATTTTTTATTAAGTGGCAATAATACTAAAGGTATTGAAAAACTGGAAGAAGCTTTTGTAATTTCTCCTAACAAAAAACTGGCAGAATATATTTTTAATAAATGCAGCGAATTTAACATCACTCAAAAGGCGGAATATTATAAAGGCCAGTACGCTTTATTGCCTCAGTAAATAATTTGTTAAAGTTGATATTAAGTGTCTTTTGGATTTCAAAAATCAAATGAATTGTGTAAGTTTGAAATCTTGTTAAATTAAACTAATTTATGGACGCAGAATTACAAACTGAAGAAAAATACAGAGGTAAGACAGAAATAGAAAATAAAGCATCGCCACACCCAAAAGGTTTGTGGGTTTTATTTGGAACCGAAATGTGGGAGCGCTTTAACTTTTACGGAATGCGCGCCATACTTACCTTATTTATGGTTAACTCCTTATTAATGAAAGAAGCAGATTCTTCTTTAATATATGGAGGATTTTTAGGACTTTGTTATTTAACGCCTATGTTAGGTGGTTTTGTTTCCGATCGTTTTTTCGGAAATAGAAATTGTATTCTACTGGGCGGTGTAATGATGGCCATAGGACAATTGATCTTATTTGGAAGTGCTAATGTATTTTCAACTAATCTCGATCTGGCAAAAACATTATTATGGGTTGCCTTAACGGTTATTATTTTTGGTAATGGTTTCTTTAAACCAAATATCTCTAGTATGGTTGGCAGTCTGTATCCTAAACAAGAAAAAAGCAAATTAGATACCGCTTTTACTATTTTTTACATGGGTATCAACTTAGGTGCGTTCTTAGGCCAACTAATTTGCCCTTTAGTGGGCGATGTTAAAGATGCCGGTGGCATAAGAGATATACACGCATTTAAATGGGGCTTCTTAGCAGCCTCAATAGCTATGTTAATTGGTTCGGCGGTTTTTTATTTTCTAAAGAATAAATATGTTATCACCCCAGAAGGAAAGCCTTTAGGAGGCTTACCTAAACATAACGATGCATCTCAATACGAAGAAGGAGAATCGCAAAAAGCTGTATTCTCTCCTATGTCGTTAGTAATGGCGGTTGTTTCTTTCATTGTTTTATTTTTTGTGTTCAGATATCTGTTAGCAGGCACAAACCCTGTTAAGACCATTATTTATCCAATTATTTATGCACTTGGTTTAACACTGGCAGGCTTAATTATTTCTGATAAATCGTTAACTAAAGTAGAGTTGCAACGCATTTTAGTTATTTACATCGTTGGCTTTTTTATCATCTTTTTTTGGGCCGCGTTTGAGCAGGCAGGTTCATCACTAACGTTTATTGCCGATAACCAAACCGACCGCCATATTTTTGGTTGGGAAATGCCGCCAAGTATGGTGCAGATCTTCAATGGGATATTTGTTTTTGGTTTTGCGTTTCCTTTCAGTATGTTATGGGATAAACTAAGGGCAAAGAATAAAGAGCCTTTATCAACCGTAAAACAAGCCATAGGCTTAGGCTTAATAGCCGTAAGTTATTTTATTATCGCACATAATGTAAAAGATCTGGGCAACAGCGGTTTATTAGGCATTCAATGGTTAATACTTTTATACCTTATACAAACATTTGCAGAGCTTTGTTTATCACCCATCGGTTTATCCTTAGTAGGTAAATTATCGCCTAAACGTTTTGCCTCTTTACTATTCGGGGTGTTCTTTTTATCCAATGCAGCGGGTTATGCGTTAGCGGGTTCTTTAGGAGCTTTAATACCTGCCACAGGCGATAAATTTAAAAAAGCGCAAGAGTTAGGTATTGACTTACAAGCCGTGCTTAACAAAACGGTTACACCAAGCGCAGAGCAATTAGTCTTGTTAGATAAAAACCAAATTAACGCGTCTAACCCGGTTTTTGTAGGCTTTGAGATACATAACCTGTTCGAATTCTTTATGGTGTTTGTAGTGCTAACGGGCGTAGCCTCTATCATTCTGTTTTTATTAACGCCGTTTCTACGTAAAATGATGCACGGAGTAAAATAACAATTATAGAATTGTATAATTATAGAGTTTTAGAATAAATTAAAATCAACAAATCATTAATCAACAAATCAATAATTGTAAAAAACATGAGTAAAATTAAAGTAGCAAACCCGGTAGTTGAATTAGATGGCGATGAAATGACGCGCATCATCTGGAAGTATATTAAAGATAAATTGATACTTCCATATTTAGATCTGGATATTAAATACTACGATCTTGGTATGGAGCATCGTGATGCCACTAATGATCAAATAACGATCGATTCTGCAGAGGCCATTAAAAAATATAACGTAGGTATTAAATGCGCTACCATTACACCTGATGAAGCCCGTGTAAAAGAATTCAACCTAAAACAAATGTGGAAATCGCCTAACGGCACCATCCGTAATATTTTAGATGGAACTGTTTTTCGTGAGCCTATTGTTTGTAAAAATGTACCTCGCTTAGTGCCAAACTGGACAGCCCCAATTTGTATCGGGCGCCATGCTTATGGAGACCAATACCGCGCTACCGATTTTGTTACCAAAGGCAAAGGCAAACTAACTATTACCTACACGCCCGAAGATGGCTCTGCGGCTACCTCGCACGAAGTGTTTAACTTTAAAGGAGATGGCGTTGCTTTGGCTATGTACAATACCGATGAATCTATTTTTGGTTTTGCGCATTCTTGCTTTAACACCGCTTTACAAAAAAAATGGCCTTTATATTTATCTACTAAAAACACCATTCTTAAAAAATACGATGGCCGTTTTAAAGATATTTTTGAAGAAGTTTATAACGCAGATTATAAAGCTAAGTACGAAGCAGCAGGCATTACGTATGAGCACCGTTTAATTGATGATATGGTGGCTTCTGCTTTAAAATGGCATGGTAACTTTGTATGGGCTTGTAAAAATTATGATGGCG
The DNA here is from genome assembly GCA_038214655.1 of Bacteroidia bacterium. Classification (GTDB taxonomy): domain Bacteria; phylum Bacteroidota; class Bacteroidia; order B-17B0; family Aurantibacillaceae; genus PALSA-968. The sequence continues at coordinate 28,231 of JBBQRR010000038.1, forward strand.
ATGTACAATCTGATACGGTTGCCCAGGGCTTTGGTTCTTTAGGATTAATGACCTCTACCTTAGTAACGCCTGATGGAAAAACCATGGAAGCTGAAGCAGCGCATGGCACAGTTACTCGCCACTTTCGCGATTACCAGGCAGGTAAGCCAACCTCTACAAACCCCATTGCCTCTATTTTTGCCTGGACTCGTGGCTTAGAGTTTCGTGGTAAATTAGATAACAACCAAGAGCTTATTGATTTTTGTCATGCCTTAGAGCAGGTTTGTGTTGAAACAGTTGAAAGCGGTAAAATGACCAAAGACCTTGCCGTTTGTATATATGGCAACAACGTTAAACACCAAGATCATTATTTATATACCGATGAATTTTTAAGCGCTTTAGATGCTAACCTTAAAAAGAAATTAGAGAAAGCTACTGCTTAACCTTTTAGTATCATTCCGAATGTAGTATGTCATTCCTAACTTGTTTCGGAATCTCTCAGTCGCTGAATAAAGTTCAGTATGACGATAATAAAAAGCCACTTCGTTTAAGAGGTGGCTTTTTTGCTTCGCAGCATTTTACTTATATTTTATTGAAACGAAAGAGATCAATAAAACAAATACATGAAAAAAATTTTACTTTTTTTTATTATAGCAGCTCTCACCCTCATCCTCGTTTTAGCGTTAGCAGTAACGAAGAGGATTTAACCATCCGTTTGTAACGCATAACTTAAACGATATTAGCCTCTCCTCAGAATTTATACCGAGGCTTTACACAATATTCAAGAAATAACAGATTGGTATAATTTTAAATCGCTTGGCTTAGGTACTTGTTACCAAAATCAGGTAAAGCGCCAAATTAATACCTTAAAGAACAATCCTTTTTTATTCGCAGTTCGTTATACCAATGTGTATGCTTATTAAAAAATTTCCTTTTGTTGTTCATTTTTAAATTAATAAAAAATATGCACTTGTAGAGGTGTTTGCTGTTTATCACGCAAGCCGTAATCCAGAAATATGGTTAGAGGGGAAAACCATTAAAAAATAATTATAATTTATATCTGGCTGCGTAAAAAAAGAATTTTCCATTGGCTTAAATACATTTTCATAAATAAATAAATAAATTTATCATAGGGTTGTTGTGTTACATCCGTTAAAATTAATTGAGAGATAACTGTGCCGCCACCCGAATATTGATACCTTAAAGTTCCAAAATGTTGTGTGCCATTTTTAGAAACAACAGAAATACATAATAAGTTAACAAATTAAAGCGTACATTTACCTACTACTAAATTTTGAAAGCAAATGAATAAGAACGGAGCAATTGTTATTGTTGAAGATGACATCGATGACCAGGAAATGTTAAGTGAAGTATTTAAAGAGCTCAATTATAAAAATGAAATTGTTTTTTTTAATGACGGACAAGAAGCACTTAGCTATTTAACCGCAAAATCCAACGAACCCTTTATTGTTTTTTCTGATATTAACATGCCTAAGTTAAATGGCATGGAGCTAAGGAAGCAAATTCATGAAAACGAGGAGATACGTATAAAAACAATTCCCTACTTATTTTTTACTACAAGTGCCGAACAAGATGCTGTTGTGGATGCGTACTCAAAATCTATACAAGGTTTTTTTATAAAACCTAATAATTTTCATGATCTAAAAAGCACCATGAAGGTAATAGTTGAGTATTGGCTAAAGTGTGAATCTCCAAACTATGTTAAGTAACTTTTATTAATAATTTTATTCTAAGTAAAGTAAAAGCTATTTCATAACGGAGTAGATTTTTAGTTTAAATCAGGTTATTGTTTATAGCCAATTTTACTAAAGCAGCCGTGTTATTTACATGGTATTTAGTTAGCATATTTTTTCTATGAGAATTGATGGTGGTAACATCTAAAAAAAGTTTATCGGCAATATCTTGGTTGGTTAATCCGTCAGAAATTAATTCCAATACTTCTTTTTCTCTGCGGGTAAGCATAGGTAAAGCTTCAGAAGGCATGTTGTTTTTTAAAGCCTGCGCTACCGAAAAATTTATGTATGTTTTGCCCGTAACAACCGTATGCAAAGCTTCTACAATTTCATTTTTAGTGGCATCTTTTAATAGATAACCCGATGCGCCGTTATCTAACATTTTACGAATGATACTTGGCTGATTGGAAGTACTTAACCCGATTATATGTATGGCAGGATATTTTAATTTGATCTCTTTGCAAAGATCAAGTCCGCTTTTTTGCGGCAGATTAATATCCATCAATAACACATCAGGCTTTTTTGTTTTCAAAAATAAAGAAAGATCATCCGGTGTTTTTGCGCTGCCAAGCCATTCAATATTCTTCTCACTTTCTAATAAAGTATGTATTCCTTCAATAATTAATTGATGGTCATCTATTATAAAAATTTTAATCATTTGTTATATTGGGTATTTCAATGGTTACAGATGTTCCTTTGCCAATTTCAGTTTCAAGGTCTATTTTGCCGCCAATGTAAGCAACCCTGTTTTGTAAATTAAGGTAACCAATACCGGTATTATTTTGCAAAATAGATTTTTCAAAACCTTTGCCATCATCTTCAACTGTAATACTTAATGAGGTGTCTTTTTTTACAAGTTGCACTAAAGCCGTTTTAGCTTGAGCGTGCTTCAAAATATTATTTACCAACTCTTGTATAATGCGGTAAATGGCAGCGGTTTTATTTTTAGGTATTGTATTATCATCCAAATCGAATGATTGATAGGTTAGCTGTAAAGCTTTACTTTGATGGATGCTGCTGCAAAAATCGCGTAAGGCGGTATCAAGTCCAAAATTCACCAACGCTTCGGGCATCATATTATGTGCAACCCTTCTAAGCTCTTGTATAGATTGATCTAGTAAAGCAATGCTTCGGTCAAAAGCCAATGCATTATCGGGCGATATGGTGAGGTTGTTTTTCATGCTGTTAAAAGAAAATTTTGCACCTGATAAAATACTACCTAAGCCATCATGAAGGTCTTTCGCTAATCGTTTACGTTCTTCTTCTTGTCCTTGCAAAACAGATTGTGTTACCAATAATTGTTTTTCGGTTTCTAGTTTGGTTATTTTTTGTTGTTGAAGTGCCGCTTCTGATAAAGATAATTTTCTTTTTTGTTGGTAGTTTTTATAAACTAAAAAACTCATTATTAAAATACCGGCAATACCTAAGGTTAAACCGGCAATAAGTACCTGTTGTTTCTTTTTTATTTGCTGCAGTTGCAAAATTTGTTTTTCTTTTTTTTCACTTTGATAATTAATTTCTAATTGTTCAATTTCTTTAGTTATTTCAACGCCATTGATGCTATCTTCTAAGTTTTTTGCTAGTAGTAAATTGCTGTAACCTAATTTGTAATTACCTGTTTCCGCATACGCAGTTGATATTATTTTATATACTTTAAATATATCTGAAACAATATTGTTTTCTTTTCCAAAGACGATGGTTTTTTCTCCCCAGTTGATAGTGGCCGACATATCTTTTTTTACATAATAAGCACGTGTTATTATTTTAAGCGCTTCCATTTCACTGTATTTAGAATTGATCTCTTCAGCACTTATTAAACCCTGTTGTGCATACAAAATACTTTTATCACTTATATTTTGCTTTAAAAAAATTTCGGCCAATGTTAGGTTAGCTTGTATTTGAAGGTAGGTACTTTTTATTTTTTTAGAAATTTGCAAGGTAATGTTTAGATACTTTTCAGCTTCTTTTAACCTTGATAGTTTGCTAAGTTGTATGCCTGTGTTTAACGCCGAACTGCAAATCTCCAAACTATCACCAATCTTAGTTGCTTTATCATAAGCTTTTAAATGATACACTAATCCTTTTTCGTACTGACCAATGTTTGAAAATATACCTCCAATATTATCATAAGCAACAGCTATGTTTAAACTAAGATTTAATTCTTCAAATATTTTTACAGCTTGCAAATAATACGTTAATGCGGTATCGTATTTTGCCATGTTGTTGTAGCTCGACCCGGTATTAAACAAACAAATGGCCACTTGTTCTTTATTACCTTTTTTTTGCGCTAAGTCAACGCTTTCTAAATTTAATTTTAGACTTTCATCTAATTTTCCTTGCTGATTTAAAATAAATGTATAGTTGGCATAATATTTCAAATCTCCATTTAAGTAATTTATTTTTTGAGATAAAACATGCATTTTCTTATAGCAAACAGCCGCGCTATCCATGCTATAAGTTTCCCACCAACGACCAAATTTTAGTAAGGCTAATACTTTAGTGGAGTCATCTTGCATTTTATATAAATTGCGCACATTGCTATCTCTTTTGGCAAGCCATTCTTGCGCAAAGCCAGCTATGCTTAACGAAAAAAACAGGAATATAAGTAAGATACGCTTTATCATATAATAAGTTTATCTGTAAATATAATTTATAGATAAATGAGGAGATAATTTATTTATACAAAAATGAAAATTTATCTGCACAATTAAATTCCCCCTAAAAGGGGAGAAAATAAACAAGTGGCTACAAATACCTTTGGTACATAAAATAACAACGTAACAAACCAATATAAAAATATAAAAATGAAAAAAATAATTATTTCTTTATTTGCCTTAGCCACCATAAGCACGGCTAATGCGCAAGTCAACAATATTAGTCTGCTTAAAGATATAAATCCATCAAGTGGCTCTAACGGTGGCGACAGAGGCTATACGGTTTGCAACGGTAAAATGTATTTTGTAGCCAACGATGGTGTTACAGGCGGAGAACTTTGGGTAACCGACGGAACTACTGCCGGAACACAAATGGTTAAAGATATTTACGCGGGTTCTAATGGTTCTTTTCCTGATTACATGGTAACATGCAACGGCAAATTATATTTTAATGCCGATGATGGAGTACATGGTAGAGAATTTTGGACCTCAGATGGAACAGCTGCCGGAACTCAATTGTTAAAAGACATTTTTGTTGGTTATAACGATTCTTATCCTGTAGAACTTGTTGTCATGAATAATAAAATATATTTTTCGGCTAATGATAGCGTGCATGCTATTGAGCCTTGGGTATCTGATGGAACATTAGCCGGCACGCTAATGTTAGCGGATATAAATCAAGACCCAAGTTATCAAAACTCCGATCCCGCGAATTTTACAGCATATAATAATAAAATGTATTTCCATGCAAACAACCAAATTAACGCAAGCGAATTATGGGTTACAGACGGAACAACCGCCGGAACTTATATGCTAAAAGATATCAATGTAGGAAGTGCGCCCTCTACCCCTATGAATTTTTGCGTGTTTAACGGCAACCTTTATTTTAAGGCTGATTTAGGCAACGGTAATAATGAAGGCGAATTGTGGATGACAGATGGTACTAATGCGGGTACTGTAATGGTGAAAAATATTTACCCTGCTTACAATGCAGCTATCGATCACATGAATGTGTACAATGGAAGTTTATATTTTACCGCAACCGATGGTGTTAATGGGTATGAGCTTTGGAAATCTGACGGAACAACAGCAGGTACGAATTTATTTAAAGATATAAACCCGGGTAGTGGGGGCTCTTACCCTGATGGATTTACCGTATTTAATAACAAATTGTACTTCGGTGCTGACGATGGTACAAATGGGGGTGCATTATGGCAAACTGATGGAACTGTTGCCGGCACATTATTTTTAGTAGATAATAATGCGATGGTTGTTGGCGCTCCGGGAAATTTGACACCATTAGGTAGTCATTTATATTTCAGTACCGCGGCTGGTAATAGTATGGGCACTCAATTATTTACAACTTCCGGTACTCCTGCTACAACCTATTCACTTGCACCGGCAAATGCAAACAGTTATGCGTTAGGCTGCGCTGCAGAGTTTTGTGCTTACAAAAGTGCTATATATTTTAATGCGGATTATTATAGTAGCACAGGTTGTGAAGTATGGAAATTAGATACAGCCGGCGCAACAGGCATACAGTTTTTATCGAATAATCAATATCATGTAAATGTTTATCCTAACCCAAGTTCAGGCACATTTAATTTGCAAATTAGTGAAAACGAAAATGCGAGTGTAGAAGTTTTCAATTCTATTGGACAAAAAATTTTAAATCAAAAATTACAAAGTAATGTAACCGAGTTAAACTTACGTGATTTTAATAGTGGAATTTATAATGTTAGAATTATAAAAGACAGCGAATTAGTTTATCAAACAAAGATGATTAAGTTGTAGTCTTAAAAGTAGAGTTTAATAAAAGAACCATACGTAATAAGCGTGTGGTTTTTTTATTTTATTTACCTTACCAGCGTAATATTTCCTTTTTTAAAAGAATCTTTACCATTATTGCATTTATAGGTTATAAAGTATCCAAACACATCGGGGTTGCAAGGCTTGCCGTTAAAGTTGCCATCCCAGCCTTTGTTTATGTCGTATGTTTCAAAAACAATTTGTCCCCAACGGTCGGCAATTACAAAATGTATATCGCTTACTAAATTACTTCGTGCGTATAACACATCATTTTTTCCATCGTTATTGGGCG
>JBBQRR010000039.1:0-34670 GCA_038214655.1 Bacteroidia bacterium
AAATTGAATTAGATAATTTAAAAAACTAACTTAGCCGACAGATGTTAAAACAGAAGTATGATTACCCCAAAAATAGTGGTTCAAAATGAGGGGTCTGTTTGGTGCGGAAAAGAGGGGTCTCTTTGGGCGGAAATTCCAATACAAGGCAGAAAGGGATAAGATTGCTAAAAAATTAGAGAATTTTCAATCTACCAGTTCTAACTTTGGGGAACTGGCTGAATTTGCTGTAAACTCTACTGCAAATATCTGTAATACATGGGAGTTAGGGGAGTACATGGACAAACAAAAACTGCAATATTCTATATTTCCGAAAGGTTTGAGGTATGATAAGAAAAATGATGCAGTTCTAACCGAAGATTATAGTCCCCTATATATTTGGGTAGCTCTGAAAAAGCAGGAAATAAGCAATAAAAAAAGCGGCATCCCTCTACTTAATTTGAGTTATGCCGCCTTGGTAGCCCGTACGAGAATCGAACTCGTGTTTCATCCGTGAAAGGGACGCGTCCTAACCCCTAGACGAACGGGCCGTTTATTAAAACGGAGTGCAAATGTACTATTTTTTTTAATCCCCCAAAAAACTACCAGGCCAATTCGTCGTTAATAGGGCCATCATTTTGCGAATTAAAGCCTAAACGCTTGCCGGTTTTAAGTTTATCGCTCTGTACACGCTCTAAAATTTCGTTTAATGAAATTTCTCTAACGCTATCGGTAGGAGGGGTATATAAATCAAAACTGATGGCATGAAATATCAAATCGTACACAATTGCCCGTAAATCATCCGTGCTTAAGGGCTCAGCACTAAAATTGGCGTATTTATAAGCTAAAGGGGGCTTGGCCTCCATAAAAAAGCGGTTCTCGCGGTTTACAAACAGCCGCGAAATAAGATAACCTAAATCTTGAAGCCGGTTATATTTAAAACTATCCGCCAAAAAATTGTACACGTAAATAATACCGGAGTAAGAATTGAGCTCATTCTTTTTAATATAGCCCGTTTTAAACATCGAGTGACTAGCTTCAAACTCAAAAACGTTACTGTGCATGTAAAAGACAAGCATATCGCCCGCCACTTTAAATTCTATTTCGTGGTCGCTCGGAAAACGGTAATCTACCCCGATGCGTTTATCAATTTTGGCGGCTTCGTCGCGCAAATCGTCGGCCACGGTTTTTATAATGTCTTTTAAGGCATTAAAAGCATCGTGGGTATTGCGATAAACGTCTTGCTTCATAACCGATTTCTCGCGAAGCAATTTTAAAATATTTTCTCTTTGAGCGTCGGCCATAAATTTTATTGAGGTATATAAAGGTACAAAATCAAAAACAAATGCACCCGTTTAAATTCTTAATTAATGCTAATACGCAATGGCAAATAAAACGCGCTGGCTAGAAGGTTTCCCGCTATAAATACAAACGCCCGCTTCTTTTTTATTGTTAAGCGGTATGCAACGTATGGTAGCTTTTGTTTCTTCTTTAATTTTTTGTTCGGTTTCGGCACTGCCATCCCAGTGGGCATAAACAAAACCACCTTTTTCTAAAGCCTTTTTAAACTCATCCATACTATTTACGGTATGATTGCTTTCTTCGCGACGTTTTAATGCAAGCGCGTACAAATTAGTTTGTATATCGTGTAAAAGAGCTTCAATTTTATTTTCTATTCCTTCAATCGGCAAAATTTCTTTGCTTAATAAATCTCTGCGCGCTACTTCAATAGTGCCACTTTGCAAATCGCGCTCGCCAATACCAATACGCACGGGCACGCCTTTTAATTCGTACTCGGCAAATTTCCAACCCGGGCGCTGTGTGTCGCGGTTATCATATTTAACCGAAATTCCTTTTGCTTCCAACGCTTTTTTAATTGGTGCAACTGCTTCATTTATTTTTGCAAGGCCTTCTTCGCCTTTGTAAATCGGTACAATTACAACTTGTATAGGCGCCAATTTTGGAGGAAGCACCAACCCTTTATCATCGCTATGACTCATTACTAAAGCGCCCATCAGGCGAGTAGAAACTCCCCACGAAGTGGCCCAAACAAAATCCAGTTTGCCTTCTTTGTTAGAAAATTTTACATCAAACGCTTTCGCAAAATTCTGCCCTAAAAAATGGGAAGTACCTGCCTGCAAAGCTTTGCCGTCCTGCAGCATCGCTTCAATGCAATAAGTTTCTAATGCACCTGCAAAACGTTCGTTATCGGTTTTTACTCCTTTAACTACCGGTACTGCCATAAAATTTTCTACAAAATCGGCATACACATCCAGCATGCGCTCGGTTTCTTCAATTGCTTCTTCCTTGGTAGCGTGCGCAGTGTGACCCTCTTGCCATAAAAACTCGGCGGTGCGTAAAAATAAACGGGTACGCATTTCCCAACGCACAACGTTTGCCCACTGATTAATAAGCAAGGGCAAGTCTCTATAAGATTGTATCCATCCGCGATAGGTGTTCCAGATAATTGTTTCGGAAGTTGGCCTTACAATTAATTCTTCTTCCAGCTTTGCATCCGGGTCAACTACTATACTTCCATCAGGCGCGGTTTTTAAACGGTAATGTGTAACTACTGCGCACTCTTTTGCAAAGCCTGCAACGTGACTTGCCTCTTTACTGAAAAAACTTTTAGGTATAAAAAGCGGAAAATAGGCGTTTTGATGGCCGGTGTCTTTAAACATTTTGTCTAAAGCTTGTTGCATTTTTTCCCAAATGGCATAGCCGTAAGGTTTAATAACCATGCAACCTCTAACCGCGCTGTGTTCGGCTAAATCTGCCTTAACCACTAGCTCGTTATACCATTTACTGAAGTCGGCTGCTCTTGTTCCTATTTCTTTACTCATAAATTGTGTTAAACGGGTTATAATTTTGGAATACTTTTTGTACCTTTATCGTATAAAATCTTAGCGCACAAAAGTAAGATTTAAACAACATAGGTGATGAAAAAATTAACGATAATATTTATAGGTGCTGCACTGGCACTTGTAAGCTGCAAAGACCAAACAGACGGTTTAGCTTCGGTACCGGCTGACGATGTGTATTACAATCCGGCAAAAGAGCACAAACCTAATGTGCCTCCTGCGCCCGAGCAATATGTTGATCAAAAGCAAAACCAACAATATGACCCTAATGCAGGTAAAATAGGAGCAACTGCTGCTGATAAAAATAATCCTTACTACAAAGACCCCAATTTTAATTACGACGATTATTACGATAACGCTTATGCTGCGCGAATTAAACGTTTCAATAATCCTATTTACGGAACCGGATATTACGATAGTTATAATACCAATTCTTATTTCTACAATGGTAATGCAAGTAATTACGGCAACAGTATTTACAATAATTACGGCAATGGTGGCTACGGATATTATTCTCCTTCTAATTCATTCAATAATGCGTATTACAATCCTTATTATAGCGGTTTCGGTAACTCAATGGGTTGCGGCAGTGGCTACGGAAGTGGTTTAAGTATTGGTTATGGAATGGGTTATGGTTCGGGTATGGGCTACGGTGGTTATAATCCATACAGCATGTGTAACAGTGGTTACGGTTATGGCGGATACAATCCTTATTCGTACGGCATGGGTTATTCTCCTTATGGTTATGGTTCAGGCATGGGCTACGGAATGGGTTATGGCTCGGGTATGGGTTACGGTTATTCTAACTCGGCCGGTTATGGCGGATATTATAACAGCTACGATTTTAACAGCAACAGTTACTCACATAATGGTCCGCGCGGTACACACAGCGGCGGTAACAGCACAACTACATCGCCAATGCCAACACCGCATCATTTAATGGTAAATCAACCAAACGTAACAGGGCCTCCTAATTCTTCTCCGTATAACACGGAGCGTTTTAATCATGTTGCTATTCCTAAAGAAAATTATACAAAAATTGTAGAAGCAAAAAATCCGGTGTACAATCAAATGTATGCTCCAACAAACACGCAGCAAAACGGCGGCGGCGGCAGGCCCATTTATAATAATGGCACTACTGCACCTAATGGAGGATATAATAACGGAGGATACAATCAAAGTAATGGCACTTATAGTCAACCACGCGGTGGTAATGGCACAGTGCAACCTACAAATACCAACGAAACAAAGCCGCACAAATGGTTTAACACAAGTGGTACTACCGGCGATAACAACAATGGCGGTAATAACAACGGTTGGGGTGGAAGTACCGGCACCGGAAGTGGTACAAGAGGCGGCGGTTTTAGCGGTGGTAGTAATGGTGGTGGTGGAAGTAGCGGAGGCAGCAGCGGCGGAAGCGGTGGCGGCGGAGTAGCAAGGCCACACAGATAAATTTAAGATTTAATTTTTCTTAACCCTTCGGCATTTATGCAGGAAGGGTTTTTTTTAAATATGAAAAAGCTTTTCGCGATAATTTTAGCAAATCTTTTAGCCGGATTTTTAGTTGCGCAAGATGATGTGGATGCCATGCGGTATTCGCAAACAGCGGCTTACGGCGATTCAAGATTTATGGCTATGGGTGGTTCGTTTGGCGCATTGGGCGCAAATGTATCGTGTATGAATTTTAATCCTGCAGGCATTGCCATGTTTCGTAAAGGCGAATTTGTTTTTACACCCGGTGTGCGCATACAAAATACAAGCACCGTACATTACGATAGCAGCACGGCCGATTTTTCTACCAAACTAAATGTTGCCAACGCAGGCTTTGTATATACCTGGGATCAAGCAAATCCATATCCAACTCAAAGCAAATTGTATCCTAACTGGAACGAGCGTAACGCTATTGGTATAAGTTACAACCGCCTAAGCGATTTTAATTTTAATACAACCATAAACGGCACCGCGGCAAACAGCAGCATCATAAATGATTTTGTAAACTCGGCCAACGGTTATTACCCAAGTCAGTTAAACGGAACTTACGAGTGGCTGGCGTATCAAACCTATTTAATAAATCCAAACTTTAGTACGCCTTCAGATAGCAATCATTATTTTGGTATGATGTTGCCGAATACGCCTTTGAAGCAGCAAAAAGTAATTAAACAAACGGGCAGAATGAGTGAAATTGCTTTTTCTTTTGCGCACTCGTTCAGCGATAAATTTTATCTGGGCGCTACACTGGGAATACCAAAAGTAATTTATAACCGCAATTCAACCTATACAGAAGTAGATAGTAAAAAGGGCAGCGCTGATGGATATATTTTTCCTTTTAAATCGCTTAAATACGAAGAGCAATTGCTTACCACCAGTACCGGTTTAAATGCAAATTTAAAAGTGGGAGCTATTTACAGGCTTAGCGAGCAATTTCGTATTGGTGCATATATCCATTCGCCTTCAGTAATAAATCTCAGTGATAATTACCAATATAAAATGACCGCCACCTACGATACGTCAATTACCTCGTCAGGCTCGGTTTACACACAAGATTATACCGGGTTTTATAAATATAAAATGTACACGCCCGCACGCGGCGGCGCAAGCGTGGCGTTTGTATATAAAAAATTGCTGGCGGTTAATGCAGATGTTGAATACGTAGGCTATAATATGGCCAAATACAAAACATCCGACAATGCTTTAGAAGGCGTAAATCTTAGTATACAAAAAAAATATACAGGCACCGCAAATGTGCGTGTAGGTGCAGAGCTTAACACGGGTTCTTTAATTATTAGAGCGGGGTACGCCGGTTATGGCAGTCCGTTTGGGGCTTTTACAGGCAAATTTGCCCGCAGCTCGTATAGCGCAGGCGTAGGTTTTAAGAGAAAAAGCAATACTTATTTTGATCTTGGACTTATTTACACAACCTGGAAAGAAGATTATTACCTGTACAGCGATTCGCCGGCAACAAGTATTACTAACTCCATCATCTATTTTACAGCTACTATAGGGATTAAGTTTAATTAAGCTGATTTATAGCACGGCTTTTTGGATGAGATATTAAAAAATGCATCCAAGCTCTCTATAATGCAGGAAGTTTTTGTAATTATTGTCCTGTATTATTCGTAAAAAAGCCTGTAAATAGTATATTTGTAAGAACATAAACACATCGCAGCATGAGTACCACCATCGACCACGAAAAAATATTTGACTCGAAGCTTGAGGCCAACGATTTTGTTGAGCCTAAAGACTGGATGCCGGATAATTACCGCAAGCATTTAATCAGGCAAATATCGCAGCACGCGCACAGCGAAATTATTGGTATGCTGCCCGAAGGGAATTGGATTACGCGCGCTCCAAGTTTGCGTGCAAAAATTGTATTGTTGGCAAAAGTGCAGGACGAAGGCGGGCATGGTTTGTATTTATACACTGCAGCCGAAACTTTAGGAGCGAGCCGCGATGAGTTGTTGGGAGCGCTGCATACAGGTAAAGCAAAATATTCTTCCATATTTAATTATCCAACTTTAACCTGGGCCGATATTGGCGCTGTGGGTTGGTTAGTTGATGGCGCAGCAATTATGAATCAGGTAATGTTGCAAAGAACTTCTTACGGGCCTTATAGCCGTGCTATGATACGCATTTGTAAAGAAGAAAGTTTTCATCAGCGTCAGGGTTACGAAATTATGTGTCATCTTTCATTCGGCACTCCCGCTCAAAAAGAAATGGCGCAGGATGCTTTAAACCGCTGGTGGTTTCCAACTATGATGATGTTTGGTCCGCCCGATAAAGATTCGCCAAACAGCGCGCAGGCAATGAAGTGGAGAATTAAGAGAGAAACAAATGACGAGCTGCGCCAGAAATTTGTAGACCGCACCGTTGAGCAGGCAGAGTATTTAGGAATTACAATTCCCGATAAGAATTTAAAATGGAACGAAGCTAAAAAGGGGTACGATTTTTCTGAACCAAACTGGGAAGAGTTTTACAATGTAATTAAAGGCAACGGCCCTTGTAATAAAGAACGTTTAGAGGCGCGCAACAAAGCGCACAACGATGGACTTTGGGTGCGCGAAGCCGCTATGGCTTACGCCGAAAAGAAAAAAGAAGGAATAGCTGCGTAAACAATTAATGAGTTGTAGAGTTTTTGAATTATATATTTAAAACTCAACAAATAAATAAATAAAAAATGACTAAAGATTCTCAAGGCCCGTTATGGGAAGTATTTGTACAAAAAAAAGCCGGACAACCTTTTGTTCACTGCGGTAGTTTGCATGCTTATGATAAAGAAATGGCTTTGCAAAATGCGCGCGATTTATACACACGCCGCAGCGAAGGAATGGCTTTGTGGGTAGTGCCTGCATCTGCAATTGTTGCCAGCAGTCCCGAAGATATTGGCCCGTTCTTTGATCCTTCTAATGAGAAAGTATATCGCCACCCAACGTTTTATTTAATTCCGGACGGCGTAAAATATATTTAAGTAAGAAGTTAAAAGGAAAAATTTAAAAGATGAATACGCAAGAAGCATTATTTAATTACACACTTCGCCTGGGCGATAACAGTTTAATTTTGTCGCAACGCATATCCGAGTGGACAGCCAAGGGCCCTTTTTTAGAAGAGGATTTGGCACTTACCAATATTGCTTTGGATTTAATGGGGCAGGCAAATTCATTATTAGAATACGCGGCTAAAGTGGAAGCTAAAGGGAGAAATGCCGATGCCTTAGCTTTTTTTAGAAACGAACGCGAATTTTTTAATACACTTTTGGTTGAACAACCTAACGGCGATTATGCACAAACGATGGTGCGCCAGTGTATGATTGATAATTTTGAAATATTGTTTTATACCGAACTTTGCAAAAGCAAAGACGAAACGCTTGCAGGCATTGCCGCTAAATCTGTAAAAGAAATTACCTACCACGTAAGACACTCTTCAAGCTGGATAGATCGTTTTGGAAATGGTACAGAAGAAAGTCATGCACGCGCGCAAAGAGCATTGAATGAGTTCTGGCGTTTTAGCGACGAGTTTTTTGAGATGAATGAAATTGATGAGGTATTATTAAAAGCAGACATTGCAATTGATTTAGCTGCGATAAAACCAGTTTGGCAAAAAAATATGGAAGCCATTTTTGCCAAGGCAAATTTAACTTTGCCCGTAGTAAATTACATGCAAACGGGCAGCCGTAAAGGAATACACACCGAACATTTGGGATATATACTTGCAGAAATGCAACATTTGCCAAGAATGCACCCAACAGCAAAGTGGTAGATACAAGGTGCGAGGGTTGAGGTACGAGGGACGAAAAATACAGAAAGAGTGAAGAAAATTTTAGCTATAACATTTTTGCTTTTTGGTAAAGTTGTTTTATCACAAAATTACTCTTGCCAGATTGCCTTGCTTAAATACAATGGCGGCGGCGATTGGTACGCTAATTTGGAAACATCTTTACCAAACCTTATTAAATTTTGCAACGAAAATTTAAAAACCACTATTAATCCCGAGCAAGCTATTGTTGAGGTTGGCAGCAACGATATTTTTAATTATCCTCTTTTACATATAACCGGGCACGGCAATATTATTTTTACAGACGCCGAGGCGCAGAATTTGCGCAAATATTTAATTGGCGGCGGTTTTTTAGAAATTTCGGATAATTATGGCCTGGATAAATTTATTCGTCCGCAATTAAAAAAAGTTTTTCCGGAATTGGAATTGATTGAACTGCCTTTTGATTATCCGGTGTATCATCAAAAATATGATTTTACAAAAGGATTACCTAAGGTGCACGAGCATGATGGCACGGCGCCTAAAGGATACGGTTTAATTTATAAAGGAAGATTGGTTTGTTTTTATGATTACGAATGTGATTTGGGAGATGGTTGGGAAAGCCCCGAAGTGCATAAGGATAGCGATGAAACCCGACAAAAGGCATTGAAGATGGGCGCTAATATTATTTCGTACGCGTTTTTAAATTCGTTAATGGTAAAGTGAGAAAGAGTTTTTACATAGTAATTTTTATTTTTGCGAGCTTTGCTAAAAGTTTTTCTCAAGGCGATTCTTTGGCCTATACCAATGAGTTTGTGATGAACGAAGGGGTTTATCTTTCTTATACTGATTTCAGAAAAAACAGGCCCGTGCCTAAGGATGCCATACAAAGTAAAGACGATAAAACGCAATTGGATTTTATTGGCAAAATAATTGCCGAAAATAAAGAGATAACGATTGTTTACAATGGCGTGGAAAATAGGCTGGAAACAGCTAAACTGTGGGGTTATTGCCAAAATAATACCGTGTATTTAAATTACGATAAAAAGTTTTATCGTGTACCTGTGTTTGGCAATATCAGCCATTTTTTAGGAACCATAGAAGTAACCACTTATAATAATTACGGTATGTACGGTGGTATGTATAGCGGCATGGGTGGCGGTATGTATGGCCCAAATACACCCATAAAGCAGCGCGAAATGCGCCAATTTATTTTTGATTTTTACAGCGGCGAGATAATTGATTATACTTTGCAGAACGTAGAAATTTTAGTTAGCCGCGATATGAAATTGTACGAGGAGTTTATGCAAATGAAAAAAAGCAAGCGCCGGGATATGATGATGATGTACGTGCGCAAGTTTAATTTGGCGCATCCAATTTATTTTCCTGCAAAGTAAGTTTATTTTTTAATGAACAGATTTAATTCCATATTGGTTTTTTTAATATTTCTTTCTTTTTCTGCTTTTTCTCAAGTGGGCAATGTCTTCGGTCCTACGTCGAAGAATATTCCAAAAAAAACGGTATATGGATTTCCTGAAATTTATTATCGCTTTAAAGAAATGAAAGATACCATGCTTTATAACGCATCGGTTAAAGAAGTAAGGGTTTATCAAACGTATAGAACACCCTTTATTAATGATAATGAACTTTTATACGTAAACCCATCTCTTCAATTTTCGAGAATTGATTCGCTGTTCAGAATGCAATACTTTTCATTGCAGGCTCTCCGATTTTATGCCGATACATCTACATTTAAAATGTACAGAGATAAAAATTATGCGGAAATGCAAACTGTGGTGCCATACCACTATTTGTACAAACCTTTTTATATGCTAAATGCGGAAGTTAGCAATAAGGAGTATCGCGAATTTGTAAGTTACGTGCGCGACTCTATTGCAAGAACATTATTGATGAACGGAACCAATAAAAATGCTGCGGACTATGGTGACATAAAAACAAATAAAATAAGTTGGAAAAAACCCATAAAATGGGATTCTGATGAAGACGATTATAAATTAGATCTTCAAGCCCTATATTTACCTGCCGAAGAGAGGTATTTTAACAGAAGGGAAATAGACACCCGAAAACTAAATTACTGGTATTACACCAATATTAAAGGTTCGAAAGAGCAATATGGAGGAGTTGTAAATGTTTATCCTGACACTCTTGCTTGGGTTCATGATTTTATAACAGATTTTTTTCTAGAGCCTTATACTAATATGTATTTTTGGCATCCTGCCTATGAAAACAAGCCGGTTGTGGGACTTTCAATTAGGCAGGTTATAGCGTTTTTATATTGGAAAACACGGCAACTGCAAAAGCAATTGGATGCGAAGAAAATAAAATTTGTGGTTGAATGTGATTTGCCTAATGAAATAGAGTGGGAGTTGGTAAATACGGCTTACACGAAAAAAAATTATGTAATGTATTTGCCAGGAAGATTTTTGTACGATAAAAACTATTTGCCTAATCTGTATTACAAAAACAATGTGTTTGCTTTAAGTGATACTGGAAAACTAGGTGTGCCTTATGCCAGAATGGAAAAACAAATAGTAGCAAAAAAAATGTCGAAAGCCGAAAAAAAATCTACATATGAGCTAAAGGATACACTTGTAGAAACTGACATAAGTAATTACGCCGTTTATACAGCACCAATGGCAATTAAGGAACTTAATGATAACATGGAAAGAAATTTTCGCCACAACGGTAATGTAATAATGGATGCACCGGTGAATGAAAAAGCGATGAAAGCTTACAAGAGCGTGTACCCTGTAAACGACCCTGTTTTTTTTACAAAAGGAAATGTATCTGAATGGATGCGCGAAAATTACGACGATACAGATACAAATTATGAAAATTATAGTGCTTGCAAAGTAAAAATGCTTAAGGAATATTGGTTAGATGATATTACTTCATTTTTTCCGTTTGACGGCAGCTATAGAAAAGTACTGGAGCTTTATTGCAAATGGATTGGCAGCGGCATTAATAGCGAAAACAATTTATTTGTTGCCAAAAATTATTGGAAAACAGCTGCAAATTATAATTCCTCTTACCGTTTGGTAAGGGGCGCCAACTGGTATGACAGGGGAGATGCCATGAATGGTGATATGAAAAAAACATTTGTTTCGGCAGACTCGGCCTATTCCACAATTGGCTTCAGGTACGTGGTGCGGTTTAAAGAAAAAAAGTAAAGTGTTTCTACAGCTTTATCCCTATCACACAAACATCATCCACCTGTTCAAGCTTTCCTTTCCAGTCCTCAAATTGTTTGGAGATAATGTTTAGCTGTTCGCCGGGCGAAAGGTGGTTGGTAGCCAATAATAAATCGAGGAATTGCTTGTATTTAAATTTCTTTCCTTTATCGCCGCCAAACTGATCGGCGTACCCATCGGTAAATAAGTAAAAAGATGTATTTTCAATCGGAGTTATTTTGTGCGTAGTAAAAGGCTTAGGAAATTCGGTTTTGCCAATAGATTGTTTGTCGGCTTTAATTTCTATCAGCTCATTATTTTTTACATACCAAAGCGGATTGTTTGCTCCACTCCAAAACGCCGTTTTGTTTTTAGCATCAATGCACAAAAGCGAAATATCCATTCCGTCTTTTACTTCGCTTGTTGCTTTTGCAAATGTTTCTAAAACAATCTCTCTTGTTTTATCTAAAATTTTGCCGGGCTCGGTTAAATTAAATTCTTTTACGGCCCTGTTTAAAGCGTTTGAGCAAACCACCGACACAATTGCTCCCGGCACGCCGTGGCCCGTGCTATCAGCAGCCACAATAAAAAACAAGTCACCTATTTTTTCGGCCCAGTAAAAATCGCCCGCAACAATATCTTTTGGTTTGTATAAAATAAAACTGTTTGGAATATGCGAACTAATAAAATGAAGCGGCGGTAAAATAGCTTCCTGCAAACGTTTTGCGTAAGTAATACTTTCAAGCACTTCTTTGTTTTTTTCTTCCAAAGCCTTTTTCTGAAGTAAAACCAGCGCATTGGCCTTTTGCTTTTGTCTAAAATTTATAATGCCGATAATTAAAAATAAAGTTATTACCAGCGAAGCTATTATCACAATTAAATTTATCTGCTTCTGCTTATCAAGTTTGGTTTGCGCAAGTTGCTGCTCTTTTGCCCTTAACTGCTCCTGATTTTGTTTTTCAAACAAAAACTCTTTTTGCGCTATGCCACGCAACTGACTCTCCTTTTTTAGCGAGTCATTGTACTGAAAATGCAATTTAAAATAGGTAAGCGCGCTGTCTGGCTGATGCTTTGCTTCGTAAATAGTTGAAATAATTCTTGAATACGAACTTAGCGATTTAGTTTGCCCTAACTCAATAGCAATTTTATATCCTTTATTTGCGTATTTAAACGCGCTGTCGGATTGCTTTAAACTATAAAAGCAGGCCGACATATTTTCGTACACATCACACAAAGCTAGCTTCCTTTCTGCTGATACATTAAGTTTTTCGGCTTCGCTGCAAAGCGCCAGTGCGCCTTTATAATCTTTTAGCTTTAAATAATAACTTGCCTTATTATTAAGCGCTATAGTATAGTGATAATCATCTTTTTCTTTTCTCGATAAAGCTATGGCCATATCCACATAATAAATAGACGAATCGATTTTTCTAAGCGCGCTAAAGGCTGTGGATATATCTATATAAATTCCGTTCAACTCGTACTTGTCTTTAAAATCTTTAGCATAAAATAATGCCCTGCGGTAAAATTTAATAGAAGAGGGAATATCTTCCAAATTCATATACGTATAACCAATGGAGTGAAGCGATGAAAGGATATTGAAAGTGTCTTTGGCGCGCTCAAAAAAACGCAGCGCCTTAAAATTATAATCGGCCGATTTGAGGTAATTGCCTTGCTGAAAATAAATAAGGCCAATATTATAATAAGTGCCTATTTCCTGGGCAGAATCATTAATTAGCTGCGCTGCTTTAATTTTTTCGAGGTAATAATATTCTGATTTTTTTAAATCTCCTAAATTATAATACACGGCTCCCATTAAATTGGTTGCGCGCAGTAATACTTGGTAATTATTGCTTCTTTTGGCATTTTCTATTGCTCTTCCCGAATAAATTCTGGCCGTACCATAGTTGTTATCGTAATAATAGATAATTGCTTTTTTAATGTAGGCATCCGATAAAAAATACAAATTATTTTGCTGCAAACTAAGGTTCTCAATTTTATCAGCAGCCTTTAATGCCTGTTCCCTATTCGCGTTTTTAGAATCGTCGTACTCTTTAATAAATGCTTTGTACGGCAGGGAGTTGGTATCGTTTTTTTGGGCGCAACAATAAGAGGCAGAAATAAAAAAACCAAGAACTAGTAAAACAATATTTTTCACACCGGTTAGTTCTTAGCGGGCTATGGTAATTTTCTTTGTTGTTATTTTACTGTCCTCTTGTATTTTAATCAGGTAAATTCCTTCCCTGTAAGAAGAAACATCTAAACTCATTCTGCTTTTCCCCACTTGTACGCGTTCATCCCGCTGCAATACAAGATTACCTGTCATATCATAAATACTTATCGAAACTTTTTCGTCGGATGTAGTAACAAGCTCAATGTACAATAAATTTGCCGCCGGGTTAGGAAACACAGCTAAGCTTTTTTCATTCTGCAAATGCGCTATTCCAACGTTGCCGTTTGTGCCGGTTAAATTAATATTATCTAAATACAAATTATTTCCATAACCTGTTTTTGCCACAAAGCGTATACTCATGGGCACGTGTCCCGCAAGCGAGTCGAGGTGCAAAGTATCCGTGCGCCACTGACTATTGGTTGGCGTAAACGAAGCAGTGTTGGCAGGCGCGGTAGAAAGTATTGATCCGCTTTTTGCATAAATTCTTTCGGCTCTGCCCGGGCACTCGGCATAAAGTTCAACAATTAGCGAATCGCTGTAGGCCGAGCTGTATTCTGCATAAGCAACATCAAAATATAATTTTATGGGTGCAATTGCATTTGTAAAATTAATGGGTGGTGTTGCAAGCATATTTGTTCCACTCTGAACACTGTAAAAAGATGCCATTGCACATTGGGTAGAAGTACCAAAGCCTCCAAAAGTATTTACTCTTGCCCATAGCGAAGATGAATTTTCAAGTGTCCAGTTATTTGGAGGAAAAGCGGAAGGAATAAACCCTTCTGAGATTGGCAATGGAACTCCGGCAGGCGCAGCCATTATGGTAAAAATTGCTGTAGTAGTATCATTCAACGCATTCATATCTGCCGAAGAATTCGGATTGGATGTGTAAGCTTTTATAGTATGCGATCCAACTCCAAGTGTATAAGTTGGCAGCGTAATATCAAATGTAGCTAATG
Source organism: Bacteroidia bacterium (assembly GCA_038214655.1). Taxonomy (GTDB): domain Bacteria; phylum Bacteroidota; class Bacteroidia; order B-17B0; family Aurantibacillaceae; genus PALSA-968. The sequence goes on from JBBQRR010000039.1 coordinate 14,402, forward strand.
AAGTAAGCGAACCGGTCCAGTTATTAATCTGCCAAGCCTGCGCATCCACACGATAATGCAAATCAACAGATGTAAGCGTATTAACACCCGAGTTGCGTATGCGAACTATAGGCGTAAGAATTGTATCGCAGGTAAGAGTAGGAGGATACACAACGGTCATTGCACTTGCATCTAAAGTTTGTAATGTAGATAATTGCAAAGGCGATTCCCATATTCCTCTTCCGTAAGTGGCAGCTCTAAGCAAGCTAAACGAATACGAAATTTCAAGTTCATCAATAACTACATTGGGCAAACCGGTATTGTAGGGCGCCCAATCGTTCATAGATGCGTCCATATAAAATACACCAAAGTCGGTTCCTAAATATAAAAGATCGTTACTTCCGTTTTGATACTCGATGCAATTGGCCGGAATATTTGGGAGCGAACCCGAAACATTTGCCCAAGTGGTTCCGCCATTAGAAGTATAATAAACTTTATCGCCGGCCGAGAATCCCGAAAAAGTTACCCAAACCATATTGGGGTTGGCACCATTTATTGCAATGCCTGTAATAGCGGCAGAACCTACAGGAAGGGTTCCGGTAACTTGCGTCCAGCTGGTGCCGCCATTTGTACTGCGGTAAATATTACCGAAAGTTGCCGCGTAAATATTATTGGGTTGTGTGCTGCAAGTTTCGAGCGAATAAACGCAGGTTCCGTCAAAAGGTGCCCCAAGTGCGTTCCAGGTAACACCATTATCGGTTGATTTGGAAACATCACTTCCGCCAATGTAAATAATGTTATTATTTGTTTGATCCATTGCAATAGGTGATGTCCAGTCGCAACCCGGAGCACTAACTCCACCAAAGGTTACCGCGCCATCCGTTGATCTTGAAAAATTTCCGCCCTGGGTAGAAATAAAAACGGTTTGGTCATTGGTATTATCAATCAAACAATCTTCTCCGTCTGCACCGTAAACTCTGGTTGCAGCATTTACTCCTGTTACCTGATCGGTTCCGTTATCCTGCGCGCCTCCGTAAATTAAATTTTGCGTAAGGTTAGAGCAACTAATACGATAATATTGTTTTATGGCAATGCCGGTACTAAGATCGGCCCAGGTTGCACCCTGGTCGGTAGAAGTAAAAATTCCGCCATCGTTACAAGAAAATAAAGTGGTGCTGCTGCCCGGTAAAAATTTTTGCGCGTGATTATCTGCGTGCACATAATTTGAAGCGGGCCACGAGTTCCAGCTGGTAATTGTATTCCAGCTTACACCTCCATCAATTGATAAGGCAACATTTAATCCACCCACGCTTATTACATTTGGGTTTACCGGAGAAACTTCAAGCACCATATCGTAATATCCGTAAGGCGTGCAATTACTTTGTGGATTTGTTTGTGTAATAAAAGAGGTTCCTGAATTAGAAGAGTAATAAAAATTTCCGCCTTCGGTCCAGCAGTAAACTGCATTTGGGTCGGCAGGTGTTACGGCGATAGATGTGCGGCCTGTAGAAGTTATAGGTGCAATATAATTCCAACTTACACCCGCGTTTGCCGAGCGTAATAATCCGGTTGCGTTTCCGGCGTAAATTATTGCCGAGTTTGTTGGATGGAGCTCTATGTCATAAAAACTTCCGGCCCATAAATTGTTCCAGCTTACTCCCGCATTTATGGTTTGCAAAATTCCTGTGTTGGTAGCCGCATATAAAATTGCCGGGTTAGTAGGGTCAATAATTAAACGTTCTATAATTGTTACGTTGGCTAAAGCGTAGGTTAATCCTGTTGCGTTCCAGGTTACTCCGCCATCAATTGATTTTAAAACGCCAGCGCTATAGTGTCCCCATGTTTGGTAGCCTGCGTAAATTCCGTACTTATCGCCCGTTGCAAGATACATAATTTGATTATTTGTAGGATCAATTACAATATCAGATACACTTAATACCGGAAGTAAATCGGTGTTCGACGACCAGCTTGTGCCTCCGTTAACTGATTTCCATAATCCGCCGCATGCAGTTCCCACCCAAATGATAGATGCGTTTAAAGGATCAAACGTAATGCAGTTTATTCGCCCTGCGCCACCGCTGTTGCCCGGTATTACTCCCGGTCCGTAAAATGTCCAGTTAGCGGCAGCGGTATTGTTGTGTCCATTTTTGTTTTGAGCGTTTGTGTTTTTATATTTTTGGTATTCATTAAAAAGAATGGCGGGATCATTAAATTCTCCACTGGGAAACGTGCGTTGTTTTACAAACCATTCCCAGCGTTTAAATTGTTGCCATCCGCCTTCTCCGGCGTTTTCAGATTCTTCTTCGCTTACTTTTTTACCTTTCCATTGTGCTTCAAATGCTTTTTGCACATCCCAAAACGTAACTTTTTTATCGGCCGGCCTGTTGCTTAGTATAGACTGCTTTTTAAATTGTTGTGCGTTTGCGTTTACAAGTAAAGTACATGCAAAAACAAAGAGGAGTAATTTTTTCATTGCAAGCTTATTTAGGGTTTGGGGATGCTGTAACAAATATAGCAAAATAAGGCGGTTACAGAAAGTGTTAAATTGTGGTTTTTGGCGTGCCGCGAGGTGCGAATTTAATAAAGTTCAATTCCTTGATTAATCGTACTCGTGGCCGGGCTGCCGGTAATCTTAAAAAGTAATGCTCATTTCTAACGCTTCTTTCCCTCTCATTACTTTTACTTTGGTAGTATCGCCTTTTTTAAATTTAGACAAGGCTTTCATGTAACTTTCAACTGAAGTAACTTCGTCATCGCCTAATTTAATTACCACATCGCCTTGCTTTATTCCGGCTTTAAAAGCGGGTTTGTTATCACTCACGCCATCAATGCGCATTCCTTTTCCTTCAAAAACATAATCGGGCATAACGCCCATAGTTACTTTAAAGCCGGTACTTTTTGTATCAGGACTTTTAGTTTTGCTGAAAGTTAATTTTGGCATTGCCTCAGTCTCTTCAATTAGCTTAACAATGTATTCTAAAACTTTTTTCTCGCCTTCGTAATTAATTTTGTTGGCATCATCGCTTGGTTTGTGATAATCGCTGTGCTGGCCGGTAAAAAAATGTAGTACGGGCAAGTTTTTTAGGTAGAATGATGTTTGATCGCTTGGTCCAATACCGCTGCTGTCTTTTTTTATTGAAAGCGGACTTTGCATTTTATCAATCAGCGGCACCCATGTTGGTGATGTGCCCACGCCGTAAATAATTATTTTGTTTGTACTGTCGTTAAGGCGGCCAATCATATCCATGTTTATCATATAGTTTATGCTGTCGAGAGATAGTGTAGGTTTCTCACACCATTTTTTAGAGCCTATTAAACCTAATTCTTCTCCCGAAAAACAAATGAACAAGAAATTATATTTTTCTTTTTTATTATTGCTCGCAAAATATCTTGCAAGTTCTAAAACTCCGGCGGTGCCGCTGGCGTTATCGTCGGCGCCGTTATGTATTTTGCCTTCGGGGTTTGCGTCTAAGCTGTTGTGGTCTTGTCCTAGACCTAAGTGATCGTAATGTGCTCCTATAACAATGGTGTACTTTGCTTTGTTGTTTAAAAAGGCAACTACGTCTTTAGAATTTTTTTGCTCGCCCGTACCTACGGTATCGTGCGGGGTGGCGGGAGTTTTAAAAGTAAAATTGTAGATAAAACCTTCGTTGCCTTTGGGAGTAAGCTTTAAGCTTTTAAATGTGGCGGCAATGTAATTGGCGGCAACAGTTTCTTCGGCAGTAGCAGTGCCGCGGCCCTTTAAAATATCGTTGGCTAAAAAATTGATGTTCTTTTTTACGTCGGCAACAGAAATTGTTTGTGCAAAGTTTTTAGTGCAAAGCACCAATAGTGCGAGAGTGATGGTTTTTTTAAGCATGCCGTAAAGTTAGGTTTTATTCTCGTCTTTTGGGTTAATAACAGAATGCAGCATTAGTTTGAAATTTGCAGTAAAGCGACAAATTTTCTTCGGAGGATATCCCTCGCCGGAGGGGGGAGGTTGCTAAACGATTTCTTTTTCCAAATGCTCAATCGTATCGTAAATAACTCTTCGTACAGCCTGTATTTGTTTTAAAACTTCGTCATCGGTGAAGCGTATTACAGTAAAGCCTGCTGCTTCTAAATCTTTTTGTCTTTTAACATCTCTCTCAAATGCACCCTCAAGCGTATGCGAGATGCCATCCACTTCAATTATCAAGTTCAATTTTTTACTCATAAAATCTGCAATGTATTTAAGTACGGGCCTTTGTCTGTTAAAATTGTATCCTTTCATCTGCCCGTGGCTCAAGGCATATTTCCAAAGACATGCTTCGGCTTTGGTCATTTGGCCACGGTTTTCTTTTGCAAATTCTTTTAGTTTTGGGTTGTAAAAGTTAAGAGCCGGTAAGGTATTGTCTTTTTCTCCTCTTACCGAATTAGTGTTAGCAATTGTTCCGGCTGTTTGCAATGGCGAGGGGCAAAGCTCATCTATGTTTTTTCTTTTATCTGTCATTTTTTCGTGCAAGGGTGTTTTACTTTCAAAACCTCCCCCGTCCGCGGGCGGACTGCCCCCTCCTGCGGGGGACAAGCTCGAGGGCGGTTTTTCTTTTATCTGTCATTTTTCGTGCAGTAGTGTTCTACTTTAAAAGCTAAATTTAGAATTCAATGATTAATACATCACTCAGCTTAGTCTCTACGCCTGACTTCAATGTTGCCTTTAAGGCATAACGGTATTTATTATTGGGGTAAAGCTCTTTGTCAATAAAATATTCGGTTTTAGCAGGTAAAGTTTTAAAAATGCGCAGCGATTCATTTCCTTTAGCTTTGTATAAAGTGTAATTATAAATGTTGCTGTTGTTTGTTTGCCATTGTAAATCAATATAACGGTTTTGCAAATTTGCTATTGCTTGAAAGGTTTTTATTTTTGGTAAAAAGGCGGGCTTAAATAAAATTACATGCGTTTCTGTTGCAGCCATATTGCCCGATTCATCAATCGTTTCGATTTTGTATTGATAAGTATTTTCGGACACTAAAATACTATCGGCAAAAGATTTTATTTTTTCTGAGACTAAAAATTCTTTCCTTACTTGCCAGGCCGAATTATTTTCTTTTTTGTAAATTTTATATTTTTTTACATCGTTGCTGCTACTGTTGTGCCAGTTTAAAATAATGCTTGAATCTGTAGGTAAAATTTTACTAAAAGCAATGGCAACCGGTGCAATCTTATTGGGGCGAATTAATTTACAATATTTACTGTAAGCAGAATTGTTATGAACTTTATCTACGGCCCTAAGTGTATAAAAAATCTCTTTGGTTAAAGTTTTTAGAGAAACAGAATCTCTAAATGTATTTTGAGTATGAATTTTTTTTGTGAGTTCAAAAGGCTGCTCTTTTTCGCTGTTGCAACGAAAAACCCGATAACCCAACAAATCTTTATCTGTGTTTACTGCCCATGTTAGATGAACCACGCCGTTACTGTCAATCGTTCCCATAGGTTCCGCAGGAACCGCGGGCGGAGTTTCGTCAATAAGTTTAGCATAAGTTACCATCGAGAAAGAGGAGTCGTTGTAACTATTTACGGCACAAACTTTATAATAATTAGTTTCTAAAGGCTGAGCATCAGTAAATAAAATTGTTTCCCCGGATAAAGATTTTGAAATGCAGGAATAACTTCCATTCTTTTTCTCGCTTCTGAAAACAGAAAAACTTTTCAGCAAACTCTTATCAAAACTTTCATCCATGTGAAATTTCAATAGCACGGAAGAATTTTTTACAATTAAAGTACTGTCAATAAACGGGTATTCTTTAAAGTCAGGTTTCCCTTTGCCGCTAACTGTATTTGAGGGTTGACTCAATTCTCCGAAATAAGAAATACCTCTTACTCTATAGTAAAACTTTTTATTGTTTGCCGGAATGCTATCACCGTACATAGATTCACTTTTGCCTTCATCATATTTGCTGGTTGTGCGAATTACCGGAGCTTTATTCACAGTTTTATAATTTACACTGTCATCCGAACGCTCTATCCAATAACCGGCATAATCTTTAATGTTTAGCGTAACAAAACTCAAAACTACTTTTCTGTCGCCAAATTTTGCTTTTAAAGTTTCTATTTTTTGCAGGGAGCTTAGCTCTTTTAGATTTACCGCTATTACGGCCGGGGTATATTTAATATTCTTAGGCGCGTTCCATAAGGATACACGATACACATAAACTTCATTGGCATTGATAGTACTATCGCTAATACTTATGCCATGTGCCCTTGCTAATTCTTTATAAAGGTCGCAGGACTTCATCATCATTCCAAAAACCATTTCCCTTTTTTGCGAAGTGGCTTTTGCATCCTGCGAGTATAAACTTCCAAATAAAAAAGCAGCGGATTTATTTTTTGCAATCAATTGTTTCCATCGCTCATCGTTTTGCTTCCAGGGCATTATTGCTTGCGAATTTATTTGAACAGCATTTTTAAATTTTACAGAATCAGCGCCGCCTTCCATATATTGGTCAAATAAAATGCGCTCAATTTTATAGCCGTATATATTTCCGGCTTTCCATAAATTTTCGTTGCCGGGCGCCCAGCGTAATTGTACCAAATCTTTTTTTACGAATGAAAGAACAGCCATATCCGGCGATTTGGGCAATTGAGCAAAACTAAAATAACTTGAAAATAACAGGCAGAAAAATATGTAGACAAAAATATTTTTCATTTTAATTACTAATGGCGCAGGCATTGCCTAATTCAAAACTACAATCAAAATGTCCTTTAAATACACTCAAAAAATCGTAGTTAACAGCAATTTCTCCGTTAACCTGACTTGGATTGGGAAATTTTCCTCCCAGCATAGCCGCAGCAGAAACCGAAACTAATTGCACATCAAAATCGGTGCCAAAGAGTGAACCGCGTGCGCCAATGTTTCCCCAAAGTGCTGCGTACACATCTCCTTGTGCGTACCAACCATTAAAACCTGCACGCGCAGATGAGCCGCTGCAATGCGCGTTGGCCCCGTAATTAATTGCCATTACATCAAACCCAGCCATGACTCCTAAATTATAATACACGTTAAAATCGCTTACGCCAAAACTACCGCTACTGCCCGCATTTAAACTTGCGCCCATTACAAGCCCGTTGCCGTTACTTGCTTTTGTAACATCACGTGTATCAGAAAAACCGTGGCCAAAAATATTTGCAACCTGCGATGGAGGAGGAGGGATAGGCTCTAATTGATTGCCCAACATGATATAGGCATTAATGGTTGCAATGCCTGCAAGATTTACATTTACGCGGTTATAAGGTTTTCCAAAATTGATGTACCAAACAGATTTATCGATATGCATTTCTGCCTGCCCCTGCGCGGTTACAGCGGGCAAATTAATTTTTGTGTTAAGCAAAGGCGTGCATAATATCATTTTGATGATCGTAAATTAGCGAGAAGCCAACTTTAACCGGTGTACTTGCTTTAAGAGTAGGAACTCTGTCGTTGATTTTTACAAACATAAAGGCACTGCCCGAAAATTTTATGGTTCCTAAGCCGCCGCTACTGGTAAAAAGCACTTCAAGTGCTACATCGCCATTAAAAACTTCGTTGCCCGGGTAGGTGCCTAAAGTTACTCCTGCTTTTACGCCTGTACCTTTTGTGCTGTCGGGAATATAATTTTGCGCATTGCCAAAAGCTGCGGTGTAAAGTGATGCTGCCTGATTAACTGTTGCGGGCCGCATGTGATAATACAAGCCCCCCATAAAACGATAAATGGCAACTCCTTCGGGAGAAGCTGAAGGTGGAATTATAACAACGGTTGTGGGAACCGCTGCGTCAAAATAATAATAATTAAAATTGTTTACGTTGCCAAACCAAACATTAGTGCTTAGTTTGCCGGGCATAATTTTATCAATGGCTAAATTAAAATTACCAAAAAATCCGTTTCCGTATTGGGGATTGTTGTTTTTAAATTTTAAAGTACCGTCAAACTGAAACGCGGTAGTATGAACGCTGACACCAATGTCGTTTATCATCACTTTATCAAAACTCCATTTTTTATTATTGGATGTAGAGTTGTTGCCGCTAACAGGAATAATCGTTTCAATTTTTGTGGCTATGATAAAAGATGCCTGTGCGCCAAAAGCCTGATCATTTTTTGCAGTAAAATTTATGCCCACACCAAAACCAATCTGCGGTGCATTTTGTGCGGATGAAAGTGAAATATCTGTGATAGTGATATTGAAGCCCGAAAGTTTTGATGCGCTGTCGTTTAAACTACCCGTAAAACTAAAAATACCATTGGTAAGATAGGGCGCCTCATCTTTTATACGCACTTGTTGCATTTCGAGGGCGGCGGTGTGGGCGTACGAATGCACAAAACTTATTTTTCCGTTTAACTCTACCCAGGGTTTAAAGGCCCCGTTTATTTTTTGCACCACTAATTTAGAAGTTGGATAAATATCAATTTTAGCACTTAACACACTTGCCGTATAATTTGTGGCCGGCGAAAGTGTAAAAACATAATCCGTTTTTTTTGTTTGTAGGTTGTGGAAAACAGAAGCGGTGTAGGCAAGTCCGTTTGTTTCGTCAGTAGGTAAAAGCACTTTTCCTCCTAATGTTCCTCCAACAAGCGTGTTCGAAATAAAGTTTAATCCTAACAAATCAATAGAAAAACCCCAGTTGCCCATTTTTCCTTCGGAAGCAGAAAATAAATTGGTAGCCGAAAAATTTCCGCTGAGCCCACTTTTGTCAATTAAAAAATTGGTAGCGCTTAGTTCAACCGAATTTTGATTTTTACCGAGCTCTTTGGGAAGTTTTATTTTTAATTGCTTTATGTAAAAGCCGGTCCATAATGAAGTTTGTGTGCCAAATGACGAAGCGTTGTAACCGGGAGGAAAAACCATGCCCACGGTATTGAGATAATCACTCATATCAACCACCGCGTCCTGCACCGTAAACGAAACATCTTTTAGGCCTTTAATGCAAAAAGGAGAAATGTTTACACTGGCAATAAAATTATGTACATCGTTTGTATAAACATCAAAGCTTGCTTTTACGGTATTTAAATTTGTGGAAGAAGAATCGGGCGTTAAAATATTTTTATCGAACTCAAAATAGCCCTTTAGTTTTACACCTTTAAAACCGTTGCAATCCCACTCTACATAATTACTACCATCGGGTTTAAGTACTAAAGTTACATTGGGGCCAATATGAATCTTGTGTTCGCTTACTAAAACCAAACGGGTGTTGTTACCCGGAATTACGCCTTTTGGGTTGAAAGAAATATTTTTTGCGGCGAAAGCAATTTTTTCTTCACTGCCCGGAAAATCCAAAGCCATGTAAGCACTAAAAACTGATTTGCCGGGCGCAAAGTACGCGCTATCTATTGCGATGATGTAACGGGTTACGCCAATTTCTTTTATGATACCAAAAGGTAAAGTAGCTACCGAATCGGGATTAAAATTACCTGCTAAATTGTTTGTACTCTCTACCTTGGCAACGGTTGCCATTGTTTGGTAATACATGGCGCTTTGCACATTGGCCGAATCCTGGGCGTAAATAAGATTACTGCCTACAAAAAGCAATAGTAATAAATAAAAAAATGATAGACCTCTTTTCATGATAAAGCGGAGGTAAAAATAAGAATATTATTATTCTTTGCAATTTTTAGGAGTAAAAAGGAGGCATTATTGGATTATTTCCTCAAAAACTCCAAAGCCCTTTTAGGATGCGCCTTGCTTTTCCAATAAATACGGAATTTATAAGCTATAAGGCCGTCAAGGCCAATAATAAAAGTTTCGCGGCCCTTGCCAAACCAGGTGTTTTTTACGCCAAAGAGTTTTAAAACTTTATTGTCGGGGTCGCTTAGTAAAGTAAAAGGGAGATGATGATTTTGGGCAAAAGATTTATGACTTTCAATAGTGCCATCGTTAATACCAATTACCATAGCGCCTGCTTTTGTGTATTCGGCAAAGTGGTCCCTGAATTCGCAAACATCGGTAGTGCAGATGGCACTTTCGTTGCGCGGGTAAAAATAAAGCACCAATTTTTGTTTACCTATATGCTCTTGCAAATTGAACGTATTATCGTTTTGGTTTTGCAAAGAAAAATGTGGTGCGGCGTGGCCAACGTTAATACTCATGTTTTACAAAGTACGCATTAATTGGCATTTGTCTATTAACAGCCGAAACCGCAGAGCACGCGGAGGAAACAGCCCGCAAAGGACGCGGAGAAGTTTTGTTTAGTTGGAATTTGTGTCGCGCAAAGACGCAGAGACGCTTAGGTTGGAGTATATAGAGCAGTGGAAACCCCCGCCATTGCGGGGTGGAGGAAACAGCCCGCAAAGAACGCAGAGTTTTTTTGGATGGGCTTTGTTTTGTAGTTTTACCTGTGTATGACTACTATTTACCTTGAAACTATAATAAACGCGCCCGTACAAATTTGTTTTGATTTATCGCGCAGTATTGATTTGCACCAGATTTCTACCGTTAAAACTAAAGAGAGAGCTATTGCAGGTAAAACTAAGGGCTTAATGGAAAAAGGCGAATTTGTAATCTGGGAAGCTATACATTTTGGCATTAAACAAAATTTAACGGTTAAAATTACGGAGATGCAAGCGCCACATTTTTTTAAAGACGAGATGCTGAAAGGTGCTTTTAAAAGTATGCGGCACGAGCATCGTTTTAAGAGCGAAAACGGCAAAACGTTAATGATTGATGTTTTTGAATTTGCAGCGCCATTGGGTTTTTTGGGAATTATTGCAGAGAAACTTTTTTTGAAGAATTATATGAAAAAGTTTTTGATTGAACGCAATGAAGTAATTAAAAAAATAGCCGAAAGTGACGATTGGAAAAAAATTCTTTCTTTATAGCATTATGTTGTATTTGCGTTAAGGATGCAAAGGGCTTGGTTCTTTTGCTCCCGCCTTTTCGGCGGGACAAAAAACGGAAGCGAAGCGGACCCCGGCGCAGCCTGACCCGCGTAATTTTACTGATTGAAACATGAGGGCCAACGCGGGGAACGCCCAAAGCACCTTCAGTATTAACGCCCAAAACACGCCCCTAAAACATCCCCCTGCCTTCCCAAAAATACTTTTTGGTTCAGGCTTCCCCCTTCAAAGGGGGAATTTGCTCCGATAAATCAACATCCAAGCCCATTTATCAACAAATGCCCTTAAAACCCCAATGGTTTAGTAAATTTATAGCTTAGCTTTTTGCACATGTTTTTAATTTTTGATACCGAAACAACGGGCTTGCCCCGTAATTATAACGCCCCTTTAAGCGACAGCGATAACTGGCCCCGCATAGTGCAAATTGCCTGGCAACTGCATGATGTAAAAGGAAATTTACTAAGTGCAAACAGCATTATTGTAAGGCCCGACGGATTTACAATTCCGTTTAACGCGGCGCAGGTGCACGGCATTTCTACAGAGCGCGCAATGGCCGAAGGAAAGGATTTGAATGATGTACTCAATGAATTTGTTGAAGCCGTTAAAAAAACAAAATACCTGTGTGGGCATAATATTGAATTTGATTTAAGTATTGTTGGCGCCGAGTTTTATCGTTTAGGTTTGGATAATTATTTTGAAGGCAAACCTGTACTTGATACCAAGAACGATGACGTTACAGCCTTTTGCGCAATACCCGGCGGCAAGGGCGGCAAATTTAAATGGCCAAAATTAGAAGAGCTTTATAAAAAATTATTTAACAAAGGTTTTGAAGAAGCGCACAATGCGGCATTTGACGTAGACGCAACCGCCAAAGCTTTTTTTGAATTACTAAAGAAAAGTGTGATACGCGTTGCTGAACTTCCCGCTGCTGAATTGCAAAGCGTAAAATATATTGCGCCCGATTTAAGTGAGCTTTTACAAAGAGAAAAATCTCTAAAATCTTCTGCGCTCGAACCTCTCACCTCTCATCTCGTACCTTCTGAAGTCTCAATACCAGCTACTCAATACTCAAATCTGAAGTTCTCGCATCTGCACAATCACACTCAATATTCTGTATTACAGGCAACGAGTGACATTGATGAATTGGTAAAACGCGCCATTAGTTACGGTTCGCCGGCATTGGCCATTACCGATAACGGAAATATGTACGCCGCATTTTTGTTCTGGCAAACAGTTGATAAGCAAAATAAATATTTAAAAGCACATAACGCGGCAATTGACAGCGGAGAAAAAACCGGCGAGAAGAAGCAGGAACTGAAAGCAATTATTGGTTGCGAGTTAAATGTTTGCAAAAATCATAAAGAAAAAAGCAAGCAGGATAATGGCTTTACGCAGGTTTTTTTGGCGAAAAATAAGAACGGCTACCAAAATCTAAGTAAACTTAGCTCTATTGGTTTTACAGAAGGTTTTTATTATGTGCCGCGTATAGACAGAGAGGTTTTAGCTCAGTACAAAAACGATTTAATTGCAACTACGGGCTCGCTTACCGGAGAAATTCCGAATTTAATTTTAAACGTAGGCGAAACGCAGGCCGAAGAAGCTTTTGTGTGGTGGAAAGAAAATTTTGGAGAAGATTTTTATGTAGAATTAAATAACCACTTTTTGCCCGAGGAGAAAGTAGTAAATGAAATTTTACTTCGCTTTGCCAAAAAATACGATGTAAAATATTTTGCCGCCAATAACAATTATTATATTGATAAAAAAAGTGCCACCGCCCATGATGTGTTACTTTGCGTAAAAGACGGCGCGCTAAAAGAAACACCCGTTGGCCGCGGCCGTGGTTTTAGATTTGGTTACCCTAACAACGAGTTTTATTTTAAAACTCCGGCCGAGATGCAAAAACTTTTTGCAGATATGCCCGAGGCACTTGAATGTACCAATGAAATTGCAAATAAAATAGAATCTTTTAAATTGGGGCGCGATGTATTGCTTCCAAAATTTGCGATACCCGAAGAATTTAAGGATGCGCGCGACTTAGATCCTGCCGATGAAGGAAAAGGAAACCGTGGCGAGAATGCGTATTTAAAACATCTTGCCTTTGAAGGTGCCAAAACGCGTTACCCGGATATGAGTCAAGAAATAAAAGACCGCATAGATTTTGAGTTAAGCGTAATGGAGCGCATGGGTTTTCCGGGATATTTCTTAATTGTTTCTGATTTTACAACCAAAGCACGAGAGATGGGTGTAAGTGTGGGTCCCGGAAGGGGAAGCGCAGCAGGCTCGGCAGTGGCGTATTGTTTAGGAATTACAAACATTGATCCCATTAAGTACGATCTCCTCTTTGAGCGTTTCTTAAATCCCGATCGTATATCGATGCCCGATATAGATATCGACTTTGATGATGAAGGCCGCGATAAAGTAATTGATTATGTAATTCAAAAATACGGGCCAAGCCAGGTTGCACAAATTATTACCTACGGCACCATGGGTGGTAAATCTGCAATACGCGACGCGGCGCGGGTGCTTAATTTATCTTTACCCGAAGCAAACGAATTAACAAAAGCATATCCCGATTCGCTTGCCGCTTCTTTAGGAGCATTACTTGCGCCCGAGGGAATTGACAAAAAGTATTTAGAAGAAATAAAAGACCGGCGCGAGTTTATTGATCAGTCAGTTGCTTTTCGCAAATTGATGGATACAAAAAATTTAAAGTCGGAAGTGTTACAACAAGCGTACGACCTCGAAGGCTGTGTACGTAATATCGGTATTCACGCTTGCGGAATTATTATTACGCCCGACGAGATGAGCAAGTTTGTGCCGGTGTGCAAAGCAAAGGACAGTGAGATGCTTGTAACGCAATTTGATAACTCGGTTGCAGAGTCGGCAGGATTGTTGAAGATGGACTTTTTAGGTTTGCGCACGCTTACCATTATTAAAGATGCGGTTAAACATATTAAAGCGCGGCATGATTTAGATTTGGATATTGAGGCGATACCGCTTGACGATAAAAAAACTTTAGAATTATTTCAGCGCGGCGAAACAAACGGCATATTTCAGTTTGAGAGCGCCGGTATGCAAAAATATTTGAAGGATTTAAAGCCCGATGCTTTTACAGATTTAATTGCAATGAACGCTTTATATCGTCCGGGTCCTATTGCGTACATTCCAAATTACATCAACCGTAAGCATGGCCGCGAAACAATTGCGTATGACCTAGAGGGGATGGATGAGTTTTTAAAAGAGACTTACGGTATTACCGTTTACCAGGAGCAGGTGATGAGGCTTTCGCAAAAACTTGCCAACTTTAGTAAGGGTGATGCCGACGTGCTTCGTAAAGCAATGGGTAAAAAGCAAAAAGACGTTCTTGATAAAATGAAGAACCAGTTTTTTGAAGGTTGCAAGGCAAACGGACACGATGTAAAAATTTGCGAAAAAGTTTGGGTTGACTGGGAGGCATTTGCGTCTTACGCATTTAATAAATCGCACTCAACGTGTTATGCTTACTTAGCATTTCAAACAGCTTATTTAAAAGCGAATTACCCCGCTGAGTTTATGGCATCGGTATTAACGCATACCATGGGTGATATTAAAAATGTTACCTTCTTTATGGAAGAGTGCAAGCGCATGGGCATTAAGGTTTTGGGGCCGGATGTAAATGAAAGCATCGGAAATTTTTCGCCAAACGCCAATGGAGAAATTCGTTTTGGAATGGCTGCGATTAAAGGTGTTGGAACGAATGTGGTGGAAGGAATTGTTGCGCAACGCGAGGAAGCAGGAAAATTTTCGGGCATTTTTGATTTGGCAAAACGTTTAAGTTCAAAAGCCATTAACAAAAAAAGTTTAGAGGCGCTTGCTCAGGCCGGAGCTTTTGATTCTTTTGAAGGAATTGTTCGCTCGATGTTTTTTGCTTTAGATAAAGATGGGCAAACATTAACCGATAAAATAATTAAATACGGTAACAGTTTTAATAATGGGGAAGAAACCAATCAGGCAAGTTTGTTTGGAGAAGACAGTGAAGACTCGCAGGTGATGGAGCCGCCATTGCCAAAAGTGGAACCTTGGGGACAGTTGGAACAATTAGCAAGAGAGAAAGAAGTGGTTGGTTTTTATATTTCGGGCCACCCGCTTGACGAATATAAATTAGAGATACAGCATTTGTGTAGACACACGCTTGCAGATTTAACTGATTTAAATGTGCTGAACGGAAAAGACATTACTGTGGCAGGCATTGTTACCGATGTGCAACATCGTACAACAAAAACAGGTAAGCCCTTTGGTGTTTTTTCGCTGGAGGATTACATGGGCTCTTTTAATTTCTTTTTGTTTGGCGAGGATTATGTGAAATTTAGAAATTACCTGATGACCCAATTCTTTTTGCTTGTAAAAGGAAGAGTGCAGGGGCGTTTTAATCAGGCAGATAATTTAGAATTAAAAATATTGAAAATAGATTTACTTTCTGACTTAAAAGAAAAAGCTTTTAACTCGGTTAAATTAAAACTTGCGGCAAGTGATGTAAACGCGCAATTGATTGACCGCATTGAAAGTATTATTTCTACATATCCCGGTAAATGCAGTTTTGAGATACAGGTGGAGGATAAGAATGAAAATATGAGCGTAAAGATGTACTCTAAAACCAAAAAAGTTGGCATTAGTAATGATTTGATGCTTGAGCTTGGCAGGTTGCCCGGAGCGGAGTATGAATTGAAATAAATATGAATTTTGAACGTTTTACACTAAGTAAAAAATAATTGGTGAAATTCGTGTCCTGAATATATGTCAAAACCCCTCGCGATAGTTTCTGTTATTAATGATTTGGTTACCGATAGGCGGGTGCATAAATCCTGCATGGTTTTGCATGAGCAGGGCTATGATGTTATATTGGTGGGGCGTGTGTTGCCGGATTCTTTGTCGATGGACGAAAGGCCTTACAAAACGCACAGGATGAAATTAAAATTTACTAAGGGTCCGGCCTTTTATGCCGAGTTTATATTGCGCCTTTCTGCTTTTCTTAAAAAACATAAGCCACAACTTTTAGTGGCCAACGATTTAGATACTTTAAGGCCGAATTATTTATTGGCAAGGAAAAAAAATATTCCACTTATTTACGATAGCCACGAGATTTTTTGCGAAGTGCCCGAATTGCAGCATACTCCTTTGAAGAAAAAAATATGGGAAGGGATTGAAAAAAGAATCGTGCCCGAGCTAAAATATTGCATTACGGTAAACCAAAGCATTGCTAACTGGTTTAAAGAAAAATACGGAACTGATTTTAAAGTTGTACGCAATATTCCCGATAAAATTTTAGTAAGTAAAATAAAAACAAAGCAAGAACTTAATTTGCCTTTTGACAAAAAAATAGTTTTATTGCAAGGCGCAGGAATTAATGTGCAGCGCGGAGGAGAGGAATCTATCGATGCAATGGAATTTTTAGATAATGCAGTTTTGGTGATAATTGGTTCTGGCGATGCTTTGCAGGATTTAAAAACCAGAAGCGAAAAACCGGAACTGAAGAATAAAATTATTTTCTTTCCAAAAATGAAACCGGAAGAGCTGTATCATTATACTTGCAACGCCGATATTGGTTTGTCATTAGACAAAGACACAAACATAAACTACCGCTTTAGCCTTCCCAACAAAATATTTGATTACGTGGGGGCGGGAGTGCCGGTATTAGCCAGTCCGCTTACCGAAATAAAATCTTTTATTAATAAGTACAAAGTGGGATTGTGTATTGAAAATCACGAGCCCAAACATATTGCGGCAAAAATGAACGAAATGCTTTTTTCGCCCAATTATCAAACATGGAAAGCCAATACCAAAATTGCTTCAGCTGAAAATACTTGGGAGAATGAGAAGAAGGTCTGGGTAGAAATTATTGCGAAAATTAAAGCTCAGTAGTACTTAAAGTAAAACCACTTTCATCTTTAGAAGAATTAAAAATTAAAAACTTATTTACCCCTAAATTAAAAACGTTAAAACGCGAGTAGTCGCTTATGTTTTTGAGGGGTAAAGTTTCCCAAACGTAATTTTTCATTACATTTTTACATAGCTCCAGGCTAGTTGCTTTTTTATTATCAAAATAGGAAACTACGAACGCTGTTTTTTTAAGTAAATTCATTTCCATGCCCGCCTCCGTAAAATTCTTTACGAAAGCGTTTTTGTAAAACAGCCTGTCGGCGTCGCTCGCTTTGTCGTTATCGTATTGATTGGTGGTTTGTTTGCTGAGTGGGTTTTTCTTTTCGTTGCGGTAGCAGGGCAGAAAAGCATTGTTCTCTTGCTTATAAGTTCCTTCCGGACTTTGATTTAATTTACTGATTAAAAACCCAAAAGTGCGGTAAATGCCGTCTTTTCCTTTATATAGGCACTCGTAGTTTAAATTAAAACCGCTTTCAGTTTTCTCCATCGTATTGCATCTAAACAAAAATTCTTTCAGTTCTTTTTCTTTTAAAATTTCGTTGGGCACGGCGGTAAAATTTTCTAAACGTGTTTTTATTTCTCCCGATGAATCAATCTGTAAAAAAAATGTATTAATGCTTTTAGAAGCCTGGTAGTTCATTGAAAATTTTCCGCTCTTTAAATCTACATTAGCTGCAGGGTATTTTACTCCTGCCAGGGCAATGTCTTCCGTGCTGCCGTATATATCTACTTTACTCACAAAGCAAATTTCATTGTCGTTTTTATTTAGTTTAATGGCTTTAGTCATCGTTCCGTCATCTGGATTAAAAACCAAGAGCCATTGTCCTTTTTTTTCTCCTTCCAAACAAATTACATAAAGATAAATATGCTCTGAGTTAGCAAACACAGGGTGGATGCGATGGTATTTGTGCTGATCGAAATTAAACTGCCATTTAAAATTGTAATTAAAAAGAGCCGACGAATCTTTTAAATCGTAGCGGTAAAAATAAAACCGGCCGGCGCTGTCTTTTGCCTCACGGATTACGTACAATTGGTTTTTATAATACAATTTTTCATTATCGAAGGCGGCGAAAGAATTAATGCGGGTTATTTCGGCATTATCGGCGCTGTAAATAAGTTTAAGATTTTCGTTATAACGAACAACGGTGGCGGTTTTTTCATTATTTGTTTTTTGTATTACTAAAGTCAAATAACCGTGGGTGGTATCAAAGTTAGGGGTATAAAAGTCAGTTGCTTTGTGTTTGCCTAAAGGTTTTAAAACTTCGGTTAATTTCTCAAGCTTGTTATTGAATAAAGTAATTTTAAGGCTAAGGCCCTTATCGCTTTCTTCATAACCTGCAACATAGATGTTATTTCTAAAAATAATGCATTGAGCATGGTGCAATTTGCCACTTACATCCTGCGAGTGCAGGTTTATGAACAGGCTTAACGTAAAAAATAAAATAAAACCGTATCTCATGCGTTGGTTAATTCGGCTACCTTTGTAAAGATAAAAATAATTGCAAAATACCCTTCATATAGTTTCTTTTGATGTGCCTTTTCCGGCCAATTACGGAGGCGTCATTGATGTTTTTTATAAACTGGTAAATTTGCACAGGGCCGGAGTAAAAATTACCCTGCATTGTTACGAATATGGACGTGGAGAGCAAAAAGAATTAGAAAAATACTGTCATAAAATTTATTACTACAAACGCAAGACTTCCTTTTTAAAACAATTAAGTCCGGTTCCGTACATTATAAAATCGCGCACTTCCGAAGAATTAATAAAAAACTTATTGGCGGATAATGCCCCTATACTTTTTGAGGGATTGCACACTTGCTATTATATTGGCGACGACAGATTAAAGGGCAGGATAAAAATTTACCGCGAGAGCAATATAGAGCATCATTATTATTACCACTTAGCGCACGCCGAAAAAAACGGGCTAAAAAAATTATATTTTGTAACGGAGGCACGCAAACTTTATTCTTTTCAAAGCCATCTGGCAAATGCAGATTTGATGCTTGTAGTTTCTACTTCCGATCAAAAATATTTGCAGCAGGAGTTTCCCGGTAAAGTAATACAATATTTGCCTAGCTTTCATCCTTATGATAAAATCAGTTGTAAAGAGGGTAGGGGAGAATATGTTATGTATCACGGTAATTTAAGTGTGGGCGAAAATATAAAGGCGGCCGAGTATTTAATAAAAAACGTTTTCTCAAAAATTTCTCAGCCTGTAATTATTGCTGGATTAAACCCAAGCTCTAAGATTTACGATTGGGCCAAGCCTTTTTCTAACATTAAAATTGTTGCCAATCCAGCAGAGGTAGAAATGCAATCTTTATTAGAAAATGCACATATACATTGTTTATACACGCATCAAGCAACCGGATTAAAATTAAAACTACTTAACGTTTTATACAGCGGCCGTTTTTGCATTTGCAATGACGATATGCTGGAAGGAACAGCACTCAATAAATGCTGTATAGTAAAAAACTCTCCTGAGGAAATGATTACAGAAATAAATATCTGCTTTAAAATGGATTTTTCTTCCCTAATGATCGAAGAAAGAAAAGCAGGCCTTTTTGTTTTTGATAACGATCATAAAACAAAACAGCTTCTGCGTGACGTTTTCGCAGGTAAGAAAAAATAAAACCCTTTCTCCCATCTTTTAAAGATTTCCGCTTTGGGCGGGTAGAGGAGAGAAAGGGTTTAGTACTATTGTCTGTCATGCTTACTGCAATACAACTTTCTTCATTATAATTTCTTTATCGGTAATTACACGTATAAAGTAAATTCCTTTGTTAAGTGTTGTTAAGTTTAATGCTTTAGTAATATTTCCGTTTACTAAACCACCTTGCTCGCTGTAAACCGTCTCGCCGGCAATATTTACAACTTGGTAATTTATTTTAGAAGCATTTGTTAAACTCAGGCCAATATTTACAACTCCGCTACTTGGATTTGGATATACATTTAGTAAAGTAGTATTGCCGTAATTGTTTACCGCCGTACAAATATTAACTACTACCTGAACGCTTGTTGTGTTTGTACAGGTATTTGCACCTGTTCCAATAACCGTATAAAAAGCAGTTGCGGTTGGTGTAAAGGCTGTGCCATTTGTAATTCCGTTGTTCCATGTGTACGTGCTGGCTCCATTACCGCTTAATGTTACCGGACTACCGGCACAAACCGTATCATTTGCAGGTGAAGAAAGAATAGTTATCGTTGGTTTAGGCATAACAGTTAAACTGATGTTGGCTGAGTCTTTGCAACCGCTGTTAGAACCAATTAAGGTAAAAGTTCCTGAACTTCCTGGGGCACCTGTTATTGAAGCACTGTTGCTGTTTGTAGGATGCCATGTATAAGTTGTTGCGCCACTTGCCGAAAGAGTGATCACAGTTCCAGCACATATAAGTGTGTTGGTTGCCGTAACTGGAAATTCCGTTGAAAGAGACCCCACTTGACCGCTCCAAAGTGACCCCTGCATTTCGGTGCAAACTGACCCCCCTATTTCGGAGCAAACTGACCCCTGCTTTTTGGATGTAATCATACTGTTTTAGCACGTTAATT
>JBBQRR010000040.1:0-34027 GCA_038214655.1 Bacteroidia bacterium
TGAAATTGAATTAGATAATTTAAAAAACTAACTTAGCCGACAGATGTTAAAACAGAAGTATGATTACCCCAAAAATAGTGGTTCAAAATGAGGGGTCTGTTTGGTGCGGAAAAGAGGGGTCTCTTTGGGCGGAAATTCCAGTAACTGTTAAGGATGGAGGATTTCCAACCCCGATCGTAAACTGAACTGTATCTGTACAACCACCTCCGCCTGCATCTGTTGCTAAAAGTGTATAGGTATCTGTTACAGTTGGAGTAATCACCGTAGTAGGCGAAGTACCTCCACCTGCATTTCCGCTCCATTGCCAAGTACCAACAACAACAGTTCCTGTTGATGTAGCTGTAACGGTTGTAGTTTGCCCTAAACAAATTCCTATTGGTGCATCTGTAGTTACAGTTGGAACAGGAAACACAGGAATAGTTCTTACTCTTGTGCCGGTGCAACCAATCGCATCTGTTCCTACTAAAGTATAAGAAGTAGTAACAGTAGGCGTTACAGTTATAGTAGTTGAATTCGATCCGGTATTAGTCCATGTATAGGTTACTGCTCCCGAAGCGGTAAGTGTAGCGGTTATGCCCGGACAAATTCCTAAAATTGCACCGCCTGTTGTATAATTTACATTAGGCGCAGGGTTAACAACTATTCTTTGTGTGGCAGTTCCCTTGCAACCGTTTACATCTGTTCCGGTAACTGTGTAAGTTGCACTTACAGCAGGATTAAAAGCAACTCCGTTAGTTACTCCGTTCGTCCAAACGTAACTAACTCCGCCAACTCCATTTAAAATAACAGGAGAGTTTGCGCAAACAGTATCATTTGGTGTATAGGTTGCCGTAATGGTAGGATTTGGAGCAATACCAATCATAATAGATGTGGAAGAATCAGATAAACCGGTGCAAGTAAGTTTGCATTTGTAATAAGTTACCGCATTCACTGTAGCCGTATATACTGTTCCGTTTGCACCGCCAATAGGGCTCCAGGTTGTTCCGTTAGGAGAAGAAAGCCATTGGTAAGTTTGTCCGATACCCGATGTGTTACCGTTTAAAGAAAGATTTGTTGTTCCGCCAACACCGCATACTACGGTTGGCGTGGCAACTGTTGTGCCGGGAGTAGGAGGGGCAGTACAAGCCGCAGCTGGAATTATTGTAAACTGAACATTGGTACGGTTGTTTGGTGCAGGAAGTACTCCGTTACCGGCTGGAATTACTGAACTGTTAGTTGCACTCTGCCAGTATTCCATACGCACCGATGGTACGGTTGAATAGCGAAATCCTTTTGATAATGAAGTTAAATCCGTTCCGTTTGTTCCCTGCGAATTGGTTTCAATAATCACCTCTATGTTATTTGTAGTAAGGTGTGCAAAAGCCGTTGTTAAAGTTACTGTCGTCCAGGCATTTTTTGTAAAAGATGCCGGATAAATGGTGTCTTGATATACCAATGTAGCGCCCGTTTCTTCTGCAGCAACGGTTGAAGCTGTAAAAGTTGAATCTGGAACTTCTTTAAGGTAAATCTTTACAGGTACTTTACCCGGGTTATTTATCGTGTCGCAATAAAAACCTATAGCGGTAATATTACCGAGGATACCTATTTCAGCATTGGTATATTTCATGGCCGAGCGCTCGTAAGAACGGTTAGTGCCAAAAGGTTTACGGTGTAACGAGTTATTGGCACCCCCGCCCGCAGTATTTGCGGCAGGAATTGTTACAACTGTTTGCGCCTTAATTTCGTTGAAGGCAAGGCAGGCCAATAAAGCAAAAGCAAGATTTTTGTATAATTTTTTCATAGAGGGGGGTTTAAAAGTCCTCTAATATATGCCAATTAGAGTAAGGCGCCTCTTTTTTAGCAATTTTATGGTCAAAAAATATACAAACGGCAGTTAAAAATGCTGAAAGGCATTACAATAAAAAAAGCGCTTAATTGCTTCTGGTTTCGGTTACTACACCATTGGCGCATGTAAGGGTGCGGGCAGGGAATTTATTGTAAAGCAGCATATCGTGTGTGGCAAAAAGTACAGAGGTGCCCGTTTTGCTGATGTCTTGTAGTAATTTCATGATTTCGGCAGAGGTATCGGGATCTAAATTACCTGTCGGCTCATCAGCCAAAATTATTTCAGGATGATTTATCAGGGCCCTTGCAATGGCCACACGCTGCTGCTCGCCACCCGAAACTTCGTGAGGCATTTTACCTCCTTTGCCAAACAGCCCAACTTTTTCTAAAACCTCGTTAATTTGCTTTTTTATCTGCGCTTCTTCTCTCCATCCCGTTGCTTTCATCACAAAACGAAGATTTTCAAAAATACTGCGATCGCCCAATAACTGAAAATCCTGAAACACAATTCCCAATTTCCTTCTTAAAAACGGAATGTCTTTTCTTTTCAGAGCTTGCAAATCAAATCCTGCAACATTTCCTGAACCCGATTGTAAAGGCACTTCGGCATACATGCATTTCATTACCGAACTTTTGCCGCTGCCCGTTTTTCCCAATAAGTAAACAAACTCACCTTTTTTAACGGTAAGCGTCAAATTTGAAACCACCACGCCCGACGATTGGCTGATGCTTGCGTTGTTTAATTGTATAACCGTATCACCTGCCATAATTCCCGCTAATGTAGAAACTAAATGAGTATGCAATAAAGCCCGCGCTTTTGTGTTTTAACACATGCGGGTTAATAACTTAAAATGCTTCCGAAAGATAGAGGCAAGCCACTCTATAACTTTACCACGATTATTGTGTGATTTAATGAGGAAATTTTTCCCGGTATTATTTTTATTGTTTTTGTGCGAACTCTCCTTTGCGCAAAAAACAACTATTTACCTGGATGCCGACCGCGAGTACAAAACCGGAATTGAATTATTTGATAAAAAGAAATTCGGTGCGGCCCTCAAAAGTTTCCAGAATATTGTGGAAACAAACAAAAATGCCAAATCTTTAATTCGCATCGATGCCGAGTTTTATGCGGCTGCCTGCGCTATTGAGTTGGTGAATAAGGATGGCGAGTGGCGCATGAAAAAATTTATTGACCTCAATCCCGAGAGCAACAAAGTTAAATGGGGCTATTTTTATTTGGGAAAATCTAATTTCCGAAAGAAAAAATATCCCGAAACTATTGAGTATTTAGAAAAAGTAGACGTGCTTGATTTAGATAAAGACGATGCCTGCGAGTTTCGTTTTAAGCGCGGGTACAGCTACCTGGAAGGAAAGCAAATTGAAAAAGCAAAAATTGATTTGTACGAGATTAAAGATATTGATAATAAATACGCGCATCCGGCAAATTATTACTACTCGCACATTGCTTATACCGAAAAAAATTACAGCACTGCACTTGAGGGTTTTACACGTTTACTTAATAACGAAACGTTTGGTACCGTAGTTCCTTATTACATTGCACAGATTTATTTTTTACAGGGCAAATACGATGAGGTTATAAAAGTGGCGCCTGCCTTGCTAAACGACAGCACGCATGCACAAAAGGCAGGGGAGATAAATCGTATTATCGGGCAATCGTATTATCATAAGCAAAAATACGCCGAAGCCATTCCGTATTTATTAAAAGGGCCGGTTGCTTCTGTAAACGATAATTATCAGATGGGTTATGCGTATTATAAAACCAGTGATTTAAAAACTGCAGCTACTTATTTTGAGAAAGCTGTGGGTGGCGATGATTCCTTGTCTCAAAATGCCTATTACTATTTGGCCGATTGTTATTTAAAAAGCGGGGATAAAAATGATATTCCAAAAGCACGTAACGCTTATTTTTCGGCTTATAGTTTAAATTACGATAAGCAAATTCGCGAAGAAAGTTTGTTTAACTACGCCAAGCTTTGCTACGAAACGGGTTTTAGTCCGTATAACGACGCGATAAAATATTTTCAGCAATACATAACGGAATATCCAAAATCAATAAACAGAGACGAGGCGTTTAAATATCTGGTAAACTGTTTTCACTCTACAAAAAATTACGAGGGTGCCATGCGTATCATTGAGAAAATGAACAGCGATGACCCGAAGTTGAAACACGTATATCAGCAATTGTGTTATTTCCGTGCGGTAAATCATTACAACAATAATCAAGCAGATTCGGCACGCAAGTATTTTAATTTTGTTTTCAGATTAAATGCTGACCCGGTTTTAACGGCGCAAAGTAAGTATTGGATAGGTGAGCTTTCTTATCAGGGAAAAGCCTACAACAATGCGGTTGATGCCTGGGAATCTTTTCAGGAAATGCCGGGCTCTTTTAATTTGAAGGAATACGATTTGGCTAATTACAATATAGGCTACGCTTTGTTTATGAATAAAAATTATGCGGATGCAGGTGTTTCTTTCCGTAAATATTTACTAAGCAAAAATTTAACCGACCCCCTTAAAGCAGCCGATGCCAATGTGCGTACTGCCGATTGTTATTTTATGCAAAAGACGTACGCTTCGGCAGCAGATTATTACGAAACCGCCATAGCGCTTAACAAAATTGATGTGGACTATGCGATGTATAACAAAGCATTGTGTAGCGGCTTATTAAAAAATTATAAAGAAAAAATAAGCGATTTGCAACAATTGCAAAAACAGTTTCCTTCTTCTCCTTATATAGTTTCCTCTGTTTTTGAAACGGCCGAGAGTTATAAACTCGCCAATGAATACGATAATGCAATTACGTATTACGATAAAATCATAAACAATTACCCTACATCTCCATATGTAATACGCTCTACCAAAACGGTTGGTTTTTTATATTATAGCCAAAATAAATACGATAAAGCTTTTATGTACCTCGATAAAGTGGTAAAGCAAAACCCAAAATCAGAAGAAGCAAAAGACGCAATCGAAACCATTAAGAAAATTTTTAAAGAACAAAACAAGCCCGATGAGATGGAAGCCTATATGAATTCTATCGGCAGCTCGGTAAGTGTAAACGAATTGGATGAATCGTATTGGGACAAAGCTTCTGCCTTATATTACGATAAAAAAGACTGCGACGCCTCAATACCCGAAATGCA
The DNA here is from genome assembly GCA_038214655.1 of Bacteroidia bacterium. Taxonomy (GTDB): domain Bacteria; phylum Bacteroidota; class Bacteroidia; order B-17B0; family Aurantibacillaceae; genus PALSA-968. Next base: position 4,989 of record JBBQRR010000040.1, read on the forward strand.
AAAGTATATCAGCAAATTTCCTGACGGAAAATATATTATTGAAGCCAATTTTTGTTTTGCCGAATGCGCGTACAGCAAAGGGAATTTTACAGAAGCACTTGCTTCTTATAAATATGTTTTAGCTAAATCGCGCACTATACATACCGAAATTTCGCTCGTTAAAGCTTCTTATCTTTTATACAAAGACAAAAAGTATAGCGAGGCGCTTCCGCTTTATATGCAATTGCAAAGTGCTGCAGAGTCTTCTCAGAATAAACTGGCAGCAAAATTGGGTGCCATGCGCTGTTCATACCAAACTAAGAGTTATGATACCTGTGTAAACGAGTGCAATAAATTATTAACTACCGAAAAAATTTCAGCTACGCAGTTAATAGAAGTACATCAGTTAAAAGCGAGATCGTTATATGAATTGAATCGCAGAGAAGAATCTATAGCCGATTTAAATTATTTAACCAAAAATGCAAAGAGTGAAGCAGGGGCGGAGTCGTACTACTATTTGGCGATGATTCATTTTCAGAAAAAAGAATTAAAGGAAACCGAAAAAACAATTAACGCATTAATAGGTTACGCTTATACAAACAACGATTGGAACACAAAGGGAATGTTATTGATGGCAGATGTTTACAGCGAGAAAAAGGATTATACCAATGCCGAAGCCGTTTTGCAAAGTATTATTGAAAACGCGGATAAGCCCGAGTACATTGATTTGGCTAAACAGAAATTACAAGAAATACGCGACAAGCAAGCCGCGCGCGTGCAGGAAGAAAAACCAAGCGGTGATATGCAAATTCAGTTTCAAAATAAAGGAAACGATATTTTATTGGATAAGCCAAAAACTAAAAGCGACACTTTAAAAACAAATACGCCGCAACCTAAATGAGAATTTCATTGGTAAAATATGTTCTTTTTGCAATGCTTGTAAGCTTGTCGTATAACGGTTTTGCACAAGGCATCGGCGATGTTACGGTTATTAGCGACGCAAACTACGATCCGGTAATTAAGGAAGCCGCTAAACAAAGCGACCGCCCCGAAATTATTGATACCGTTAAAAAAATTACTAAAGTAAGTTATACTACTCCTGCGCGGCAATTTGCTACCGGCTATAAAGTTTCTACCATTGAGCCCGCTAAAATGGTTAATGAGCCATTATCTAAATTGTATCAAATGCTGATTAAGGCCGGAGTTGGTACGTATACTATGCCCTATGCCGAAATTTTTTATAATAATCTCCGCTCAAAAGATTTAGCCTGGGGTATTCGTTACAAACATCTTTCATCACACGCAAAGTTTGATACATTAGGCAGCACGGATTTCAGTGATAACGAGGCAAGTATTTACGCTAAGAAATTTTTTAAGAAACATACTTTAAGCGGCGATTTTAATTATAACCGAAATGTGGTACACTATTATGGTTTTTCGGATAAGCAATTCCCCAATGTAAATGCAAGTGATTACAAGCAGTGTTTCCAATTGTTTGAGGCAAAGGCCAGATTGCAGAGTCATTATGCAGATACCGGCAAAGATATTAACCACGACATACATTTAAACTATGCTAACTTTGGCGATAGAAATAAAACTTTTGAGAATAATGTTTTTGCAGATGGTTTGCTTACTATGTATAAAGACCATACTAAAATTAATGCGCTTGCCTCGGTTGATTATTACAATGTAATGAGCGCCCATGATACTTTAAATAATGCTATTATTCGCCTAAATCCATACTTTGAGGCAGGTAATGGCTCTAAGTGGAAAGCAGATGTAGGTATAAATGCCGTGGCAGATTATTTCGATTTTAAAGGAACCAAATATTATTTCTATCCGCGCTTTAATGTATACTATAATATTTATCAAAATCTGGTTATTCCCTACGCAGGTGTTAGCGGTGGACTGGAGAAAAACAGTTTTAGGTCGATGGCCGCTGCAAACCCTTTTGTACTGAGTGAGCTGCAATACAAAAACACCAATAACAGATACAATTTATACGGCGGTTTAAGAGGCGCGCTTAGTTCAAATACTTCGTACGATATAAAGGCTTTGTTTGGGCGTTACGAGAACATGGCGTATTACCTTGCCGATTATAATACGTATCCTGAAAATCAATTGGCCAATAAATACAAGGTGGTTTACATGAATACAAATTACTTAAATGTTAGCGGACAAGTAAAATACCAGTTAAAAGAAAAAATAAACATCAGCGCCAAAGGAAATTTTTACAGCTACAAATTGGATACCGCGGGAGTTTATCCATGGCACAAACCTAATTTTGATATTACGTTCTCCGGTAACTATAATTTAAAGAGTAAGATTATTATTAAAGCGGATATCTATATAATTGGCAAGCAATGGGCCCTTCAAAAAGATATTGTAAACAACGCGGCAGTTTATACGGCCAAGCAATTAAACGGCATTACTGATATGAATATTGGTATTGAGTACCGTTATACCAAAATGCTTTCAGCCTTTGTAAATTTCAATAATATCGGTAGTTTCCGCTATTACCGTTGGGATAAATACCCCACCCAGAAGTTCAATGCCATGATTGGACTTACTTTTGTACCGTTTTAATTTTTAATTTAACCCTTTGCAATATCCAAGATAAAATGGAACGAAATACTGTTTGCTGTCTTTCTTAGTTTTATTAATTGTTATTAAACTATTTCCGTTATTTATAATTGTATCACCAAACCGAGATGGTGTATCCGTTGTGTAGTTTAAGTAAAACGTATCTGCTTTTTGAGAGTAACTACCAATGTACCATTTGTCGGCGCCAAATATACCTGTCCAATTAAGTTCGAAAGTGTTATTCTCTCTAAATTTTATGAAGGCTTGATTTTGTGTTCCTTCAAAGCAAGCCCTCAACGTGACTCTGCTTTCTAAGCTTTCTGAGTTCAATCGATATGGGCTAAAAATGCTATAAAGTAAAATTGAGATGCTAATAATTGCAGGTAAACACGGCTTTAATATTAATTTATGTTCGTATTCAAAAACTTGCAGTATTCCTTTAATCGCGTAAAGAAAAATTACTAGAAAAAGAATGGGGATTAAAGCTGTAAGAATAATAAAAGTGACCCCAGTTAAATATTTGTCAATGTGATGATAGAAACTTGTGAGCAGAAGGTAAGCGATACAAAAAGTAGCGGTAACAATTGTTCGTTTTTTTCGATTTTTTTCCGTTGCTTTCTTCATTTGTTCAAAAAGTAGAAAATACCTTGCTTTATCAAAGTTAGCTTAAATCCTTGACCCCTCAAAAGCACTATAAACTCTTAACAATAGTTAAAAAGCGGTTTTTTTTTGAACTTTTTGTAATTAAGTGCCCTCTGTTTAAAACTTTTTGGCATAATCTTCGTATATTAGAGGGTAGGAATTATCTTGTGGACGCGATGTATAAGGTTTTAACCATATTGTTTTTTGGCCTCCTGTTTTTTTCGGGTGTTAATCCGCACGAAAAAGTTTTGCCAAAAACAACGCCCGAAGAAAAAGTAAGTGCCCCTGCCGATTTTAAAAGAGACGTAATTACTATTTACGATATCACTAAACAAGAACCTCAAAATTATATTCACGATTGTCAGTTATACGATTTGCGTTGCGATACTTTGCCGCAGGTAAAATTTTGGCGCAGTGTCATGAACCTCACTAAAGATTCTGCTTTAATTTGTTACTCGCACCAACGTTGTGTGATTGATAAGGTGCATTTAAAAAACTGGAAAACTTTTAGTGACGAGCAAAAGAGCGGTTACCGCGATAGCCTGCGTAACGTGCATTGCATGAGCGATAGTGAGCGCGTGCTATTGGTAGAAGGAAAAAGTTTTTTCTATGACTTCTCTAAAGCGTATTTAAAACTCGACCAGGGAATAAAAGATTTTGTGGCCAATGGAGTTGATCCTTGGTATGCACAAGCCATTTTACTTATTGAAAGCCCTAATCGTTTGCAAAAGTCAAACGTGGGTGCTTATGGCCCGTTTCAGTTAATGAAACCCGTTGCCAGAATGTTTGGCCTTCATGTAAATAAAAAAATGGATGAGCGCGCTGATTTTGACAGGGCTGCTTATGCTGCATCAAGCTTGATGAAAACAATTTGCATTCCGCTTGCAAAGCAAATGCTGGATACGATGCATATTTCTTATAATGAAACTGATTTATGGTTTCGTCTTTTGGTAATGCATGTGTATCATGCGGGAGCCGGCAACGTAAAAGCCGTTTTAGAAAGTATTAAGCCAACAACAGGCGGTATGCCTTTAATTTGTACTATGTGGCACTCGCAGGCCAAGGGTTTTAAATCTGCTTCGCAAAATTACTCGCAATTGGTTTTAGCCGCCATGTTAGAAATGGATGTAAGGCTTAAACTGGATGATGAGATTACCAAGAAGTAGTTTTTCTAAACGTATACTGCCCCCTAACACTTTTTCCTAAGAAAGCAATTCCCGCAAAACGGGTAGCGATTTCATTTCTCCAAAGCCGGGCACGTGCAATCTGTAAAATAAAAGGAGGGTTTTTACTAACTCGGCACGTATTTGCCCCGTACAAAAAAAATCTTTTTTCTGCTCATCCGCTTCAATCAGCTGTTGCAAATGCAAAGAAGTTTCGCTGTCGGCATAATACAAATGGGCCGGTACCTTTTGTACAAAAATCCCTTCCTGTAAATCAAATAAATTATTTGTAGGCGTAAAATTATTATTGGGATAAAATCCAAGGTGCTTGCTAAGTTCCAATAAAAAATGCAAATGAAAATTAGAAATATTTTTTTGCGTAGCATCCAGTTCCTCCAGCTTTTCAGAAATAAAAAAATACATTTCTTCGTTGGCGCTGTGCTCCTTTAAACATTTAAGTAAAACTTCATTTATAAAAGAAGCCAAGCAGCTTTTAATAACATCCGAAGAAATGTTTTGATAGAGTGTAGTTAACCGAATTTCGGTTATCAGTTGCACCTCGCGCAATTTGCGAATATGCTCAATAAACTCAATACGGTTCAGCGCCTGTACATGCGCTGCTTTAATTTTAGATGATTTGCTGTGACCCACATTAACAGCATAACTCTGCAGGCCTTGCTGCAAAGTGTAAATTTTTAAAATACTTTTTTTATCGCGGTATTTGGTGTGTTGCAGAATAATGCCTTGCGTGGTTTGTGGCATTTTTAATTAAGCAACAATATTTTTGTCATTACTTTTTGCTCGCCATCGGTGGTGGTGCATAAAACAATGTAAACGCCGCTGGCAACGCGCTGACCGCTAAAATTTTTTCCTTCCCAAACCGCCTGGCCCCCCTTGGCTGTGGTTTCGTAAACAAAATTTCCGGCCACATCAAGTATTTTAATAACCGCGCCGTTAATCATGCCGTGTATTAATATAGGCCCGTCGTAATTTGGTTTTACCGGATTTGGATAAGCATAAACATTATTAAAATTGATATTGCCTTCTGTAATTATGTTCTGAAAAGAAAGAATTCCTTTATCCGTTACAATAAATACTTCGCCGGTTTGCGGATTTATTTTTACATCCACAATAGCGTTCGAAAAAATCGGACTGTTATCAGTAGTAAAATGATAAAGCTGCTTTTGCCCGTCGCCCGAAAAACAGTATAAGCCGCTTTGGCGCGTGCCGCACCATTTGTTATTGGCTCCGTCAACAGTTATACAAGAAACTTCGTCGGTTTGCAAAAGTAATTGTGTTTTTCCGTCTTGTTCTATATAAATCGGTTGGGCATCCCATCCCGAGGATTGCGTAAAAATACTTTCAGGATTATAAAAAACAGAAATTCCTTTATCAGTTCCAATCCAAATATCACCGTTTTTATCTTCAGCCATGCTAATCACTTCTGTGCTTGCCAAACCTCCTTGTCCAACGGCTCCCGTAATTTTTTTGGCATTAGATGGGTTGGGTTGTGTAAAAGTGCTGCCGTTGTATTTGTAAACAAAAAGCCCCACGCCGTATGCAAGTGCCCATACTTGTTTAGTTGTATCTATAATAATTTTACTTACCCTGGGTATTGGTCCCGAAGAACCGTTAACCAGATTAATAGTAGTAAAATCTAAAGCAGTCCATGCGTTTGTATTTGCTTTTTTTACACACATAAGATGTTGGGTGCCCCCCATGCCGGCCCATAAATTATTATCATGATCCATAGTAAGGTCGCCCACCTGGGTAAGATATGTTCCCGAATAATCTGTTTGGTGCAGTTGACCGCCGGTGTTACTATAGTCAAAACGGGCAACTTCTACATCATTCATAAATTCAATAACGCCGCTCCACCACGAGCAGGCATAAAAATGGTTTTTATCGTTACGGTCAAATGCCACGCTTGTAATATCAAAAATTGCAGCGGTATCTTGCTTGGTTGCCTGTTTCCAAGTATGGTCGTTAAGTACAAAAGGAAAATATTGATTATAAACACTAGCCATTTCAAGATCAAGGAAAGAAGGAGCAACAATGATTTTATTATCCTTAATGGCAAGAGCGGAAGAGGAAGCAGTTGTGGGCCCGTTTATCTGATAAGTTTGCATGGCAAGCGCGATAGACGGATTTATTTGGCTTTGAGCTTTAATAAGTCCGTATCCCGGATCTGCTATCCAATACCAATTAGCTTCAGTGGGGTCAATGATAACGTCAGTAAAAACATGATAATTAGGCGGATCAGGCAAGCCCCAAATTCTACCTACTGTTGCTTCGGTATTGTCAAAAGCCTCAAAGCCCCACTGGTCAATAGTTATAAATTGCTTGTTATCCGACGATACGATAAGATTACTAATCCTGTATGATCCTGTAGGGTAGAGTACGTAAGGTTTTCCTGAAAATTTACTCCAACTTGTACCATCAAATTTATATAAAGTATCCTGCGCAAGGGTTTGGTTGGTTTGGATGTATTTTGAAAAATTGGTAATAATATTTCCGCCAAAATAAACTACCCCGTTATAGGGCCCTGCCGGTAGCGCTGTTACCTTGCTCCAGCTGGTAAAACTTGATAAATTAGGCGAATTTAAGGGCGCCTGAAATAACCCGCTTTTGGTTGCCGCAAAAATAGTTGTTGCCGAAACCGCCACCTGGTAAACAAAAAGATTAGTTGCGTTCGGGCCAATAATGTAGGTGTCTTTAAACTCAAAAGTTTCGGTATCAAAAACAACGATACCAAAGCCGCATGACAGGTAGGCAATAGGGCCGTTAAAGGTAACAGAGCTTATGGTTTTATCTCCAATGTTTTGTTTGCGGAATAAATCAGGAGCATTGGTTATGGCTCCGCCCTTTAAAACATCAATATTTGAGTTTTTGTAAATAATAACCAGGGCATTGTTATAAGGGTTATTTTTTACAATAGTGGGCTCAATATCCGAATATCCGTAAACTTTGTTGAGGCGATCATAGGAATTATCGTTTTTATTGTAGGAAAACACACACTCGTTAGCAACCGCAAAAATTTTATTGCCCTGACTGGTAACCGAATAAACCTGATTATAAGGCAAATGATCGCGCCATTGATAGGCTTTAAGCGCGTTTTGGGCAAAACCGCCAAGGCTTGTAAAAACCAATATAAATGAAGGGATTATTCTTTTCATCGACCAATAAACGAAATTGCAGCTGTTTTAGTATTAAAAACTTCATAAATATATTGTTTTTATCTTTACCCCGCAATTGGCCCCGTAGCTCAACTGGATAGAGTGCCGGTTTCCGAAGCCGTAGGTTGCGCGTTCGACTCGCGCCGGGGTCACAATTAGTCCAGTATAATTAGTAATTTTAACAAAAAACTATGTCAACATTCGAAATTCTTAAAAAAACACACTTTGTAGTTGTTACCATTTTCTTTTTAATTTATCTTGTTAAAACTATTTTATTGCTGGCCAATAAAAAGGAACAACTGCAATCGTTCACAAAAAAAATTAAACTCATTGAAATAATAGTGAGTTTCCTGTTTCTTGCTACCGGCATTTACCTGATGACGCAGGTGCCCGAAATAAAAATGGAGCTCATCATTAAAATATCCATGGTGTTCTTGTCGATTCCATTAGCCGTTATCGGTTTTAAGAAAGGCAATCAAGGTTTAGCAGTTCTTTCTTTTTTATTAATTCTTGGTGCATTCGGACTTGCAGAAATGTCGGCCAAGAAAAACTCAGCAAAAATTACCAATGCAGATATAGAGAAGGACGGGGTTATTGATGGAAAACTATTGTATACCGATAATTGCGCAAAGTGCCATGGCGATGATGGTAAAGCGGGAATTTTGGGCTCTTCGGATTTAACACTTACAAATTTAAGTGCGGATAGTATTTCTACTTTGACCGAAAAAGGCCGTAAGAATATGCCGGCAACAATTGGTTTAACTATTGAATACCGCAATGCAATTTCAAAATATATAGTAGAAAATATTAAGGGCAAGTAACCACACTAATTACACTAATTTCTTTTAAAAAAATTGCTGTTAATTCGTGAAATTCGTGTCAAGAAGTAAAGAACTTTATTAATGAGCAAGAAATCAGAGAGCACCGCACCAAAACCGAGGCGTGCTGTTTTAATAGGATTAATTACCAAGGGTGAGGAAGTAGAAAAGGCGCAGGAGCATCTTGATGAACTTTCTTTTTTGGTAGAAACCGACGGACTAATTCCCGTAAAACAATTTACACAACGCTTAGAGAAACCGGATAAATCTACTTTTGTGGGACGGGGAAAGGTTGCTGAAATAAAGGCGTATGTATTAGAAAACGATATTGATGTTTTGGTTTTTGATGATGAGCTTAGTCCTTCGCAGCAAAGAAATTTAGAAAAAGAGTTAGAACGTAAAATTGTTGACCGCACGTATTTAATTTTAGAAATTTTTGCGGGGCGCGCACGTACCGCTCATGCACGTACACAAGTTGAGTTGGCGCGCTACCAGTATTTAATGCCGCGCCTTAAAGGTATGTGGACGCACCTTGAGCGGCAGCGCGGAGGAACCGGCACGCGTGGCGGCTCGGGCGAGAAGGAGATGGAAACGGATAAAAGAAATATCCGCGACCGCATAGCATTACTTAAAAAAGAACTTGAGCATATCGATAAGCAGATGTCTACTCAGCGTAAGAGCCGTGGAGAGATGATACGTGTTGCGCTTGTTGGTTACACGAACGTAGGTAAATCAACTATTATGAATTTGCTGAGTAAGAGTACCGTGTTTGCCGAAAATAAATTGTTTGCCACCTTGGATACTACGGTTAGAAAAGTGGTGATTGAAAATTTACCTTTTTTATTGAGTGATACAGTTGGTTTCATTCGGAAATTGCCAACCCAATTAGTAGAATCTTTTAAATCAACTTTAGATGAGGTGCGCGAGGCGGATGTGTTAGTACACGTGGTGGATATTTCTCACCCTACTTTTGAGGACCAAATGCAAACCGTTACAAGTACTTTAAAAGAAATAGGAGCGGGCGATAAATTAGTTATTACCGTATTTAATAAAATTGACGCTTACAGTTTTGTGAAAAAGGATGAAGATGATTTAACTCCGGCGGGCAAAGAAAATATTACGCTTGCCGAATTAAAAAAAACCTGGATGAACAAAACTGACGGGCTAAGTGTTTTTATTTCGGCCACAGGAAGGGATAATATTACGGAGCTTAAAAAAATTCTGTACGATAAAGTAAAGGCGTTACATGTAAAGAGGTATCCTTATAATAAACTGCTTTACTAATAAACGCTTGCCTCTCGCGCCGGCTCCAAACACCTTTCGTTTTAAAAAATATAAAAAAAGTTCACATTTAGTGAACTTTTTTGCCTATCTTTGTATATAGGTTTATGAAGGTTCACTTAATAAAGAAACAATCCATAGAGGAATATGTGCGCCGTCATGCAGCAAGCAGAAACTCTTTTACAAATTGGTTAAATGTTTTAAAAGCGGCCGAGTGGCAAATTCCGGAAGATATACAGGCAAGTTTTGGCTTTGCTGATTTGTTAGGAAGAGGCAGTAACCGGGTAGTATTTGACATCGGCGGCACTAAATATAGGATGATATGCAAATACGCGTTTGGACATAAGCAAGTGCATTTATTCGTGTGTTGGATTGGTACGCATGCTGAGTATACAAAAATATGTAAAGAAGGAAAGCAATATAAAATAAACCTGTATTAGAAAAAATGGAAACACTAAAATATAAAATCATCAAAAGCAAAACGCAGTACAAAACGTATTGCAAAAAGCTGGAAGAAATAATTTCAGGTAATAAGCAATCCAAGTCTGCAAAAGAAGAAGTTGAGTTACTCACCTTTCTTATCGAAAAATATGATGAAGAGCATAATACTTTTGAGCAACTCGACCCGATACAATTACTGCACGTTTTAATGAATGACCATAAACTTAAAGCTAAGGACCTTGTAGAAATTTTAGATGTAAGTAAAGGCATGGTGTCTGATATACTTCATTATAAAAAGGGGTTATCTAAAGATATTATCAGAACTCTGGCAAGTCACTTTAAAGTTTCTCAGGAAGCTTTTAACCGGCTGTATAAACTTAAAACGGGATACAATCCGCACGTGCGTGATGCTGGTGTGATGAATGCGCAAAGAAGGGTAGCGCATGCTCGTTAAGTTTTTATGGCTTATCGTAACATATACTGATTATCCACCATTAATTAAATATGAAAAAACTGTAAACAAATGATTCGGTAAAAAGTAAAAATTTTGTGTAAAAAATACAGTATAAATTGTAAATGAAATTGAATTCCCCATAATTTTCACTAATTTTGGTTATAGAACTATTTGCAAGATGCTCAGCAACAATAAATACTACTATCCATTCGGGAGTGTATTGTATGGTAGAAATTTTAGCGCTCCTTCATACCGGTACGCCTTTAACGGAAAGGAGAAAGACGATGAAATTGAAGGGGCTGGGGATAGTTATGATTATGGAAAGAGAATTTATGAGGCGAGGTTAGGAAGATTTATGACCGTCGATGGACTTAATAAAAAGTATCCTGAGTCTTCTGTTTATCTATATGCAAGTAATACACCTATTTCTGCAATTGATATTGATGGCCTGGAGGCGAGGGCATCGATCTATGGTGCCGGAATAGCGCGTGATCCGGAAACTTATGAATTAACAGAGAAAAACCATCAGGGAGGTTTTAAAAAGGAATCTGAAAGGGATGTCGAATGGAAAATGGCAAATAAGGCCTATGAGGGTCATACAAATGAAAAACTATTAACCACACTTAAAAAATTAACTAAAGAGGAGGGTAATATCGAGTATTTGTCAATATACTCACATTCTTTAAACGATATTGTTATTCTTGATAACGGTCAGTTTGGACATCAAGGTGTAGCAAATAAAAGCAAATAAAAGCCCATTTGGCGAGCATTGGACTGTTGGTAGTTTAAAGAGCATATTCGATAATCCTGAAATCAAATTTGCACCTAATGCGTTGGTTGTTTTTGGAGGGTGTTACGCAGGAGAGGATCATTTTGGAAAGAGTGCGAATTATTCTATTGCAAAAAACATAGCCGAAACATATGATGTTGCAACCATTGGTGCTCTTGGCGGTACAAAGCCAACAAAAGCAGGTCGCAAGTCATCGGAATTCTATTTATTTTACAAGGACGAGAATGGCAAATTACAAAAGGCATCATTAGGGAATACACTTAGCAAAGCAGTAATTCAAAAGGCTCAAGACATTGTAAATGATGTTGCGAAGAAAAAGGAGGCAGCTAAAACAGCTGAAAAGAAAGATGCAAAAAAGACAGAGTAATTTTTTCATAGTATTGATTCTTCTTTTCGCGAAGATTCATTCTCAAACGGTACTTTTTTCAGATAAAAAAGTATACATAAATTATATGTCTGCCTGCGGCAAATTTGTGCAGCAATATAAGTCAACTCTTGACATTGTAAATGGAGACACTTTAAAATTATCAAGAATTACACCTCCACCTGACAGTATAAATAAATTTTTAAAATACTGCATTGAAAAAAAGGATTTCTCACCTTTAAAATATGCTGTTGTAATATTAATGAAACAATACGATGAATATTTTCAAAAGTTTCATGGGCAAGTAGATGGTCCTGTAGTTTCAAAAAATTATAATGGATTTATTGAAATGATTAGTATTAAAATTAATCTCTCTAAAGACAAGATAAGTTTAGAATATCAAAAACATTCCCCTCTTTGGGTTGGAGAAGCGTGTCATTGGGCCGTTTCGCATAAGAAAGAGATCCTTGACTATGATTATGTCAAAAGATTCAAAAAAAGTGATGCGAAAAAAAAGTAAGCTAAATTATCTAGATTTGCTGAATTAAATAGAATTGTAGTTTGATTGGGAATTTCGGAATCATAGCCCCTTCTTTTTCGTTTTACTCGGCCCCAATGTTTTTAAACAAATTCTCAATGAGAAAGGAAAATTTTAAAGGGGTCTTCTTCTAACGCTGAAAGGGGGGCTCTTTCAGCGGAACTTCTATAAACTAGCTTCCGTTCTTCCTGTGTAAATAAGTTTTCCATGAGAATAAAAATAACTGTCAAAGCGAATAGGCAGGAGAAGATTCTTGTTAAAGTATAAATAAGTTTTTTCAGTCACTATTCCTTTGGTAGTTTTTAGTTTATTCTTAATAATAAATAAATCGCATTCATATTCCTTACGATTCATCCTAATCTTTGTTTTTTTTGAAAAGACAATTAATCCACTAATTACCAGATTGCCATTTCGAATAGACTCAGGCAGATTAACATATCCTATACCTGATTTATAGCTGAGAAACTCCTGTTCATCTTGCTTGACACTATTGACTCGTGAAAGGAAATAACTGCTATTCTTTGCAACAAGCTTGTATTCCACAGAATCTTTTTGCAAAACCCACACATTCACCTGTTTTACTTTTAGAATAAACGAATCAACCGGGTTAGCTGTGCCGGAATCGGTTATAGTCTGGAAGGATTTAAATACTAGTCTCTGGTCGTTTTGACCATGCGTATTTAACGTCACGAGTAGCATAATAGTTACTATTGCAATTATTCTTATCATTTTCCTGATTTTTTACTATTCGTTTTTTTATTATCTTCTTTAATCCCCAATTTTTTCTTCACTTCTTTTTCATAGTTCACTGCACCGCTATTTGATCCTTGCCCCGCCGCAACGGCGGAATTGGACATATCGTCGCTAATAGTTTTTATGAAGGATTTGATAGTTTCTTTTTTGGCTTCTTTCTTTTTTGGATCCGTTTCGGCTTCAAAATCTGACGAAAGCTTACTATAAATATCTTTCATCGTTGTCCAATATGCACTAGATGAACTAAAAACTTTTTTGTATGCCTTGTCATCATAAGAATTTTCAATGGCTTTAAATAAATTATCCACTGCGTTAGCTTTTGAAGGATCAAATTTCTCTAACATTTTGCTTAAATCCTGAACCCATAATATTGCCTCATGGGTTAATGTAACGTATGCCGCTCCATCCGCATCATTACCTGGCACAGTTACTTGAATTTTGAATTGTGCCTTACCATTCTCAAAATTCTTTTTATCCGCTAATACCTGCTTTACAAGTTTTTTTTCCTTTCGCCCAAGGTTACCAAGATCATAATCCTTTCCATCGATTGTTAAGTACAGCGCCGTTGAACCGTAGTTTTGCTTATTTCCTGTTTGGATATCGTAAGCTAACTTAACACTGGATAAACTGCCAGATGATTCAAACTTACCTAAAAGCTCTTTTACCGTACTAAATGTTTTCCAGACTTCAAATACAGCGCCATATTTCTGGGTGAAGGCGGGGCTTGGATCAACTGTCTGACCATTCTTATCGATCAAGTAGATCGGGTTATCAAGAGCCATGGCATAAGGGGAGAAGTCAGGAAACAAACCATATTGCGGGTCAACTGTAAGAAATCTTCCTAACCGCGCCTCATACATTCTTGCCCCATAATCATAACTATCCCCGGCTCCTTCAATTTCATCGTCTTTCTCCTTTCCGTTAAAGGCGTACCGGTATGAAGGAGCGCTAAAATTTCTACCATACAATACACTCCCGAATGGATAGTAGTGTCTTTTTATGGAGAGGATGTGATTTGTTAAACTATCTTGCATTCTGCAATATTTCATTTTGTAAATCAAATATACAAAAAATAAAAAACAAATTAATTACTCCTGCAAATAAACCCTTTTCACTCTCGCAGAAACGGAGGTAAGAATTTCGTAGGTAATAGTTCCTAAAGTGTCTGCTAATTTTTTCAGCGTTTCGAAAGAATCAAAAACAATTACTTCGTCGCCCTCTTTGCAAGAGAGGCCGCTCACGTCAATCATACACATATCCATGCACACGCTGCCCACAATGGGCGCGGGCTTTCCCTGCACGTACAAACACCCTGCTCCGTTTCCAAGTTTGCGGTTTAATCCGTCGGCATAACCAATGGGCACGGTGGCAATGGTTGTTGGCTTTGTAATTTTTCCGCGGCGACTATAACCAACGGTATCTCCTTCTTTTAAATGTTTTATTTGTGAGATGGTTGTTTTAAGCGAACTAACATTTAACAAATGTTTTTGCTCTTCGGTGGTGGCACCAACTCCGTAAAGCCCAATTCCTAAACGCACCAAATCAAAATGCGCTTCCGGAAAACGCGAAATGCCGCCCGAGTTACAAATGTGCCGCAAAACAGGATAACCAAGCGAAGAAATTACTTGCGTACTTAGTTTATCAAACAAATTTATCTGCGAACGGGTAAACGCATCAAAATTAGAATCATCGCTGGCCACTAAATGCGAGAAAATACTTTTTACTTTTAAAAACGGGTATTGCTTTAATTTTTCAATTAATTGTGGAACATCTTTCTCCTCAAAACCCAAGCGGTGCATGCCCGTATCAATTTTTATGTGAACAGGGAATGATTCTTTATTACCCGAAACATGTTTGGCAAATTGCTCCAATAAAGAAAAAGAAAAAATTTCGGGTTCTAAATTGTATTGTAAAAGTTGGTCAAGGCTCTGTAACTCGGGGTTCATTACCATTAGCGGACTTGTAATTCCGTTTTTGCGGAGTTCAACTCCCTCATCAGCATAAGCAACCGCAAAATAATTTACGCGGTTGTGCTGCAGCGCGTTTGCAATTTCAAAACTGCCGCTGCCGTACGAAAACGCTTTTACCATTGGCATAATCCCCGTGCCGTGCTTTAATTTGCCGCGGTAATAATTTAAATTGTGTACTAAATTGTTAAGATTAATTTCTAAAACTGTATCATGGCTCTTCTCTTGCAGCAATTTTTGTATGCGCTCAAACTCAAAACTGCGGGCACCTTTAATTAGGATATCCGAATTTGAAAAAGAAATTTTATTCTGCTTAAAAGCATCCAAAAACTTTTCAGTCGTAAAAAAGAAATATTTTTTTCCCTCAATTAAATGCTGATGTGCCGATAACTCTTTGCCAATACCAATGAACTCGGTAACTTTTTTGTTTTTCAGTAATTTATTTACTTCGGTATACAAATCGGCGCCGGTTTTACCCGATTGCAAAATATCGCTTAGTATTACAACTTTGTTTTCGTGCTGCTTCTGCTGTTTTAAAAAATCTAAGGCAATCGATAGCGAATGCACATCATTGCTGTAAGAATCATTAATGAGTGTGCACTGGTTTACGCCTTGCTTCATCTCCAAGCGCATTCCCAAATGTGCCAGTTCAGAAATTCTATGCTGAATAACTTCATTCTTATAATTTAAATGCAGCATAAATAACCAGCAGTGTATGCAGTTTTCTATTGAGGCCTTATCGCTGAAAGGAAGCTTTAAAGAAATTTCTTTTTTATTATATTTTGCTTTTACTAAAGTTTGTCCGTCTTTTTCCTTCTGAGAAATAATCTGCAAATCTGCTTTAGCTTTAAAAGACCAATATACTTTTTTTACCTTGCTACCCACTGCAGACGGCAAACTGCCCACTATCTCCTTGTAATCGGCACAATAAAAAATGGTTTTACAATTTTTAAAGAGTAAAAGTTTTTCGACAGCCTTCAGTTTTCTGTCCTTAAAGTTCTCGTCGTGCGCACTGCCAATATTTGTGATAATGCCTAAGGAAGGTTTAATAATACTTTCCAGCTTCTCCATTTCGCCCGGTAAAGAAATTCCTGCCTCAAATAAAGCAAAATTATGTTGCCCATTTAATTGCCATACCGAAAGCGGCACACCAATTTGCGAGTTATAACTCTTCGGATTTTTACAAATATTAAAATCGGGTTCAAGCAATTGCCACAGCCATTCTTTTACAATAGTTTTTCCGTTACTGCCCGTAATGCCTACAACCGGCAAGGTAAATAAATTTCTTTTGTGTGCTGCTAAAAGTTGCAGAGCTTGCAAAGTGTCTTTTACCAGTATAAAACTCGCTTCTTTAAGCTCGTTGTAATACACGTGCTCTTCGCTCACTAAGAAACAGCGGCAACCTTGCGCATATAATTCTCTGATATAAATATGTCCGTTGTGCCGATCGCCCTTAATGCAAACAAATAGATTATTTGCAGCAAATCCGGTGGTACGGCTGTCGGTAATAATTTCAGAAAAACTATTTTTAGAGGAGCCGCTTAATTTTGCGTTTAAAATTTTTGAAATTTGTGTGGCTGTAAATTCCATACACTATTCGCCTTTCAAAAAATTAAGGTTGTAGCATTCTCTGCAAAGCGGCATGTACGAATCAGTCTCGCCCAGCATCACTAAAGATTGCTCGGCAGTTTTGCGATAGCTGTAATTGGCAATAGCACCGCACTCAACACAAATGGCGTGTACTTTAGTAACATGCTCGGCAACGGCCATTAAAGCAGGTACCGGCCCAAAAGGTTTTCCGGCAAAATCCATATCTAAACCCGCAATGATAACACGGGTGCCGTTATTGGCTAATTTATTGCAAACAAGCACAAGGTCCATATCAAAAAACTGGGCTTCATCAATGGCAACCACATCCACATCATTGGCTAAAAGCAAAATATTTGAGCTTGAAGGAACAGGCGTGCTGCGAATAGCGTTCGAATCGTGCGACACAACATCCTGCTCGTGGTAGCGGGTATCAATTTTGGGTTTAAAAATCTCTACTTTTTGTTTGGCAAACTGGGCACGCTTAAGACGACGGATGAGTTCTTCGGTTTTGCCCGAGAACATGCTGCCACAGATTACTTCTATGCTTCCTCTCTTATTTGCTTCGTGCCGGTGCGTTTCTAAAAACATCTGCCCTAAAATTATTTTTCAAACAATGTACTAAACAAAGCAAAAATACGTTATTTTTAGACAGGAAAATCAAAGGGTTTTATGCAAAATGGAATTGTTTTAGCGCAGGTAAAGGAAGAAGCCGAAAAAATGAAGAAATATCTTCATCAGTTGGATAACGACCAACATTTAACGGCTGCCGAGGCGCAGGAAATGCTTGAACATATTGAAAAAATTTATCGCAATCTTTGCGTGTATACCTATTCCTTAAAAAATCATGAGCTTACCGGAGATTTGCAAGTGCATATGAAAATTATGCAAACCGTTTCGGGAATTGAAAATAATGTGGCAGCCGAGAAAGTGGCTGAACCCCTGAAGGAAATTAAAGAAGAGGTAAAGTCCGCTCCATTGCAGGACGGGGTAATGTTGCGAAAAATTGAACTCAGCATAAATAATAAATTCCGTATTGCCAACGAATTGTTTAACCAAAATCAATTGGAGTTTAATGCGGCTTTCCAACAATTAAATTCAATTAACACTTCCGAAGAAGCCATGCGCTACATGGAATCTTTAAAGCAGGTATATAAATGGAAAGATGAAAACCCTTTAGTAAAAAACTTCTATGCGCTTGTGCAAAAGAGATTTTCATAACCTCAGACCCGGCCCCTCTGATGTTTTGTATCCGGTTTTTAAAAGGAACATCGCATGCAGCGCATTTTCAAAAGAGAGAGGTGTTTTAAGAAAAACTTTATTTTTCTTTCTCTTCGCACTAAGCACTAATCCCTATTCCCTTTTTTCTCAGGATTCTCTTTACACCAAACAAATAATTAAAAAACTTACCTCCAAAGAATTTTTTGGCCGCGGGTATTTAAATAACGGCCTCGATAAAGCGGCTAAATACATTGCGGGGGAACTGAAACGTTGGGAAGCGAAACCGCTTTTTAGTACCGGCTATTTTCAATGGTTCGATTTTAATGTAAATACTTTTCCGGGCAAGATGGAAGTAAAGATTAACGGAAAAAAGTTAAAACCCGGAGAGGATTATATTCTTAGTCCGGAAAGCTCTGGCTTAAAGGGAAGTTTTAAGATGGAGCGAAAGGATAGCGTTACGTTTATTGGAAGAACAGAAACTATTCCGCTTGCCATAATTCTGGAAAGAAAACTTACTTTTTCGGTGGCCCACGAGGCGGCGCAATATTGTGCTATAGAGCTTCTCAACAAAAATAATTATTCCGATATAAAAACGGCAGAGGTAAATATTGAAAATAAACTTCTCACAAAATACATTAACAAAAACATTTGCGCTTTTATTCCGGGTAAAGTAAATAACGATTCGGTAATTGTTTTTACGGCGCACTACGATCATTTGGGTGGCTTGGGCAAAGCAACTTATTTTCCGGGTGCCAACGATAATGCAAGTGGCGTAAGTATGTTATTGAATCTGATAAAGTATTATGGTAAAAATCCGCCAAAATATAAAACCGTGTTTGTTTTCTTTGCCGGCGAAGAGGCAGGGTTGTTAGGTTCTAAATATTTTGTTGACCAAAACACCATAGACTTAACGAAAATAAAATTTTTACTTAACCTTGACCTGCTGGGTACCGGGGATGAGGGAATCACCGTTGTAAATGCAACCGAATATAAACCCCAATTCGAGCTATTAAAGAAAATAAACGACGAAAAACACTATGTAGCATTGGTAAAACCCAGGGGTAAGGCGCATAATAGTGATCATTACTGGTTTACGGACAAGGGAGTGCCTTGCTTCTTTATTTACACGATGGGCGGGATAAAAGCCTATCACGACGTGTATGATAAGGCCGAAACGCTGCCCTTAACAAGATATAAACAGGTTTTTAAGTTAATTTCTGACTTCATAGAATCCGTGTAAACGCGTATTGCCATAGGCACTTTTTTGCTTATCTTAGCCTGATTTTTTAAAAAAACAACAAACACATAACGAATGAAAAAACTTTTACTTTCTATTGCATTATTTACCGTAACTTTTTCTCAGGCTCAGGAAAATTGGGTAAATATTATTAATAACGGCGTTACTTATCAGTCGCAGTTTCACACTTCGCAAATATTTCAAAACAGGTTATATGTTACTGCCGATACCAATGGTAGCGTTTTACTTTACTCAAGCCCCACGGGAGATACCGGGTCTTATGTAGAATTGCCGGCAATAAAACCACTTTTACAAGCATCTAATGAAAAGAGCCTGATAAATACGGTGGCCGATGCAAATTACATGTTTATGGCATCGCGTACCTATTTTGATACAACAGGTGGAGTAACCGGAATTTTACCACGCGTTTATCGTTTTGATGGTTCAACATACACGGTGCACGGTACATTTAATTTTGGTAGTTTACCTCTAAACAACGCACCGGTTTCAGGTTATCAGGTGGAACTAAACCACATGGCTTTGTATTCTCCAACCGGAAGTAATGATACCGTTTACGCATTTCTTAATCCCGCAACAGGCAATAATATATCGGTATGGAAAGCTGCTGCCAATCAGGCAAACCCAATGTGGATTAATTCAACAAATTTTTCGGCCTTATCAGGCGTTAGCTACGTTTACGATAGCAAAGTGTGGCACAAAAAATTATATATAGCAGTAAATAGCGGTAACAGCGGCGGATTGATTTTGCGTACTTCCAACGGGGTTACCTGGGATACTGCGGTGGCCGCAATTAATTTATCGTCGGTTTTGGGAGTTAACTCTTTTACGGATTATTTTACCGCGCTCGAAGTGTATAACGATACACTTATTGCAGGTGTGATAAATTCTGCCAAAGGAATTGGATTTGTTTATACAGCCGACAGTCTTTTAACAACACAAACATGGGATGCTTTAATTGACAGCGCAGGTTGTGCCGGGTATCCTTCCGGCTGGTCAAGGGTAGTGGATATGACGGCCGGTGACGGTAAATTGTGGATACAGACAACCGCAAGCAGCTATTTTTCACCTTTGGTTTATCTAATCACACGAAATGCACAGAATAAAAATATTTTATTGGGCTCTTCAAGCCCTACCGGATTAGAAAGCTTCAATAATTATGGAGATGATTACACCATAAACTATTTTAATAATTCAGTTTATTCGGTAGGCCATTCGGCACCGGCATCTTTTATGCGCAATTCAAATCAACATGGGTCAAGCTTCGGTTCTTACATAGGAAATATATGGAGATTTACTACCATTAATCCTACCGCTAATTTTACAGATTCGGTAAATGCCGGTACAGGTTATTGCGTAAGTAATGCAATTTATTTGATTAATTCTTCTTTAAACGCCACTTCTTACCAATGGTATCAAAATGGTGTGTTTTTAGCTTCAACGCAGGATGCCTATTACTATCCAAGCGTGGGGCAAACAGATACTATTAAACTGGTAGCGTATAACGGAACAATTGCCAGCTTATACAAAGATTCTATTTCAAGAACAATTCTTATCCACGCTAACCCTATTATAGATACAGCATCTGCTTCTACGTACACAGTTTGTCAAGGGCAACCGGATACAATGAAAATCAAAGCGCACGGTGGCACCAAACCTTATACCTACACCTGGCATAATATTCCCGATAACCTTACTTATAACGGAGATTCGATTATGCCGATTACGCTTTACGTTGTTCCCAGTCCTTCGCCTTACGTAATAGTGTATCCTACAATTAAGGATGCAAATATGTGCGTTGGTAATTATCTTAGTTTAAATATTTATGTAAACCCTTCCGATTCTTTATCAGGTAACGTTTACGATACTTTGCTCAATCCCGTGCAGGCAGGTAAAGTTTACCTTTTTAAATTAAACCCGCTTAATCCTAAGCCGGGCGATACTTCAGGTGTCTTTAATCTTTTAGCAAACGGGTATTATTTCTTTCCTACATTATTTTACGGTAGCTACATTGCAAAAGTAGTGGCCGACACAAGTAATCCATTA
Source organism: Bacteroidia bacterium (assembly GCA_038214655.1). Classification (GTDB taxonomy): domain Bacteria; phylum Bacteroidota; class Bacteroidia; order B-17B0; family Aurantibacillaceae; genus PALSA-968. The sequence goes on from JBBQRR010000040.1 coordinate 26,047, forward strand.
TACAAAACCGCTGTTGGAACTTATTTCAGTAACAAAACGTATCCATACCAGTGGGATTCGGCTATAGTTATTCAGCATCACACTTGTGTTGGAGGAAATACACCCGGAAATAACATTAAAATATTGCAAATGCCACCGCCAATTATAGGCCCGGGAACAATTGACGGAATTATTACAAAAGACTCTACATATACAGGTGCACGATATGCCGGAGGAGGGTTATTTCCTACACTTGGTGCGCCGTTAAAAGGTGTAGATGTTAAGTTAGGAAAAAACCCGGGTGGAAGTCCGGCTGCGCGAACAACAACAGATACTTCAGGCCATTTCTCTTTCGGTAATGTTCCCCTAGGCGCTTATAAGATTTATGTAGATATACCCAATTACGGAATGGATAGTGTGCGCACGGTAAATCTTACAAGTGGTAGTCCAACCAGCGTAAACAATAACTATTATGTTGACTCAAATATGATTCGTGTTATACCTGTAAATAATGCCGCGCTTGCTATTTGTCAGGGTGATAGTGTAATGCTACAAGGCGCTTATCAAAATGCAGGGGGAACTTACAGCGATACGCTTAATGTACATGGCCACGATAGTATAGTTGTTACTACGCTTTCAATTAACCCCTTACCAACATTAACCGTAAGCACAAGTGCAGATACAATTTGTATAGGAGGAAGTGCGGTTTTAAGCGCTATAGGTAATTCTAGCTCTTATTTGTGGAGTGCCAATGCGGCGAGTGCAACTACGGCAACAGTTTCTGTTTCGCCGGGAGCAACTGCAACCTATACCATTACCGGAACATTAAATGCTTGTCCTTATTCGCAAACAATTAAAGTGGTTGTAAAAAGTTGCGTGGGCGTACAAACAGTAAATCAGAATGGTTTTGTAGTATATCCTAACCCTGCAAGCGATAAGTTGTATATACAAACGCAAAAGAACGGCGCTGTGCGAATTCTTAATATTACCGGACAGGTTGTTTTAGAGCAAACGGTTTCTATGGGCCAAAACGAAATAAATATTGGTTCATTGCCTGCGGGAGCTTACGAAGTAAGTATCAACTCTAACGGACAAATTACCAATAGCAAATTAATGATTAGTAAATAATACAGAGGCGAAACAAGCTTTATCTTAATAATGATGTTTTGGGTCGCTCTGCATTAAACCATGTTTATTTAAAATAATTAAATAGGAATGGTTTAAAATTAAAAACTAAATTAGAGTCCTGCCAAATGGCGGGACTTTTTTTTAACATGTTGCCGAAAAAAAATGAAATACCATAAAACAATATATTTTCTGTTTTTGATTTCAGTTTTTCAAAATATGCATGGCCAAATGAAGCCCGGATGGAAATTCCGGGATGAGTATATCAGTCAACTAAGCTCTCCTAAAGACACTGTTTATATAGAAGACAGACATAAACTTGAAAAATTTAAAGGGTTAAATCATACCGATACATCCGTCACAATTAGTTATACGGAAAAGTCGGGCAACAAGTTTAAAATTAGACTTTGTGCCGGAAAATTTAATAAAAAAAGACACAAGCTTCATCTCGCGGATACGGTGTATAAATTTATTGATAACGAAAAAAGGTTTGATTATTTAGTCACAAAAAATTTGATTGATGAAAAGCAGGCATACGGAATTGACATGGGCGTGCCTCGTACAGAAATAAAAAGCCTTAAGATTATATGGAATGAGAAGGAATTGCTTGTCCCTAAAACTGCTTTCTCAAATTTGTTTGAAGCTCATGTGTATTCTGTAGAAGTTTATTTCGCACAAAAAAAAGATTTTATTTACTTATACATGGATGGCTCAGATGGAGCCGGGTCATATTCAGTCAAATTTGTGTTCAATAAAAGTGGATATGTAACAAGAATTGTTACAACAAACGAATGCGCTAAAGGCTACGATTTTTTGGACGCCTTACCTAAAGATTGCGAATGAAAAAAATTCTCCTCCTCTCAGATACACACGGCCACTTTGATGAAAAGTTGCTTAAATACATTGATACCGTTGATGAGGTTTGGCATGCGGGAGACATAGGTGTAGTTGAAGTTTGTAAAAAGATAGAAAAACTAAAACCTTTGCGCGCGGTGTACGGAAATATTGACGGACAAGATGTACGTATTGAATATCCTGAAGCACAAATTTTTACTTGCGAAGGGGTGAAGGTTTGCATTTTGCACATTGCAGGTTATCCCGGAAAATATAATCCTCAGGCCAAAAAGTTAATTGCCGATGAAAAGCCAAAACTTTTTATTTGCGGCCATTCGCATATTTTAAAAATAATGTTCGATAAGCAAAATAATTTGCTGCACTTAAACCCCGGTGCGGCAGGCGTGCATGGTTTTCATAATGTAAAAACAGTTTTACGTTTTTGCATTGACGGAGCGGAAATAAAAAACATGGAAATTATTGAGCTGGGAAAACGCGCCTAAGCACTAAGCTCTAATCATTTCTTACTATCAATCTTCAATCGCTCGGTTCTATTGGCAATTTCCCAGGCGGTAAAAAACACAAGGCGTGTAATTTTTTCCATTTTCATGAAATCAATTTTTTCAACTTCGTCGGTTTCCTGATGGTAGTCGGCATGCACACCATTAAAATAAAATATTACGGGCACGCCGTTTTTTGCAAAATTATAATGATCGCTGCGGTAGTAATAACGGTTAGGATCGTTTTCATCGTTGTAGCGATAATCTAATTCTAATTTTGTATACGTTTTATTTGCTTGCTCAGATACATTGTGCAAATCCTTGCTGAGTTTATCGGCACCAATTAAATAAATATAGTTCGAATTATTTTTGTGGTCATCATCCAAACGGCCAATCATATCAATGTTTAAATCGCAAACCGTTTTGTCTAATGGAAAAACCGGGTTTTCCGCGTAATATTCGCTTCCCAACAAACCTTTTTCCTCGCCCGATACATTTAAAAACAACATGCTGCGGCGCGGGCCCTTGCCTTGCTTTTTTGCCTCGCTAAAAGCTTTGGCCAATTGCATAATGGCAACTGTTCCGCTTCCGTCATCATCGGCGCCGTTATAAACTTTCCCGTCGTGTATACCTAAATGGTCGTAGTGCGCCGATAAAACAATCACTTCGTCTTTTAAATCGCTTCCCTCAATAAAAGCCATCACATTTTCGGCACTAATACCGAATTTTTTTTGTGAGATGCCGAGCGTAAGTGGGCTTTTAATTTCAAAATGCACGGGCTTGCCGTTTTTAATTGTTTTTTTGGTAATGTCTGTCACATTGTTTTTTGTTTCTTTCAATAAATCATTTGCCATTTCGGCCGATATGTAAATAATAAAAGGATAATTAGGTTCTGTTTTTTTGTCAAAACTCATTTTTGTAGAAGTTATCCGGTGCTCAAACTTGCTATAGCTGGCCTTCAAATTTTTGTCTACAATAAACAAATACTTTATGCCTTGTTTTTTAGCTTCGGCTTGTTTCGTTCTAAAATTACTTGCCCAAACACTTGCCTCAACACTTTGCGATATCATGGATTTGCCATCGGCCCTGTAGGGCTCGCCGTCTAAAATCATGACGGCTTTATCTTTTACATTTTCGTTTTCAAAATCGTTGTACACAACCGTATTAATTCCGTATCCGCAAAATTCAATTTTATCAATAGTTAAAATGGTATCGCCAATGGTATTTGTCCAACTGAAATAATCGGTGTTGGGAACGAATGTTTTTTTGCCCGCAGAAATTTTAACTTCCTGCGGATTAAAAACCGCTAAAGGAAACGATTGCATAAACCCATCTTTTAATTGCGGAGAAGTGTAGGGCGCAAAACCTAAATCCTGATAATATTTTTTAATGTACTCGGCACTCATTTTTTGTCCCTTTTGCCCGGTCTCTCTCCCTTCGTATTCGTCGGAGGCAAGAACCAAAAGATTTTTTTTCATGCCCTCGGCAGTAACCAGTTTAGAAAAACGTGTGGCAGCGGTATCCGGTTGTTGAGCAAGAGCAAAGATAGGCAGGAGCAATAAAAATTTTAAGCGCATAAATTTCTTTTTTGTAAATATAAGGGCAAAAAGGGTACTAAATATCCCCTTTATCGGGGGACTTCCAAAAACAGCCATAGAACACGGATAACACAGATTTTGTATGATTTTTTGCTGTGCTACTGTTGAGGACCAATTAGTATTTTCAAATTGGTTAAGCCCCAAATTTAAACACTTCTGCAATTATGTAGCGTTAATCATAATCATCCGCGTTATCCGCGTTCCATTTTCGAAGGTGGCAACATCGGAAATAAATGTTATTTTTACACCCTAAAATAACCAACATGTCAAACAACTTGTTAAAAGGAAAACGCGGTATTATTACCGGAGCTTTAGATGAAAACTCAATTGCCTGGAAAGTGGCGCTTAAGGCGCACGAGCAGGGAGCAACATTCGTTTTAACCAACGCCCCTATAGCTATGCGCATGGGCGAAATTAAAAAACTTGCCGAAGCAACTTCTTCTAAAATTATTCCGGCCGATGCCACCAGCGTACCCGAGATAGAAAATTTATTTACCGAATCTATAAAAGAACTGGGCGGCAAAATTGACTTCGTTTTGCATTCAATCGGCATGAGTGTTAACATCCGCAAAAATATTCCTTACACCGATTCTAATTACGAATATTTTCAAAAAGGTATTGACGTTTCTGCGCTTTCACTTCACAAAATGTTATCGGTTGCCTATAAGCAAGATGCGCTTAACGAGCACGCCTCGGTTGTTGCATTAAGTTACATCGCGGCACAACGCGCATATCCTTTTTATACGGATATGGCCGATATTAAAGCAATGCTCGAAAGTATTGCGCGCACATTTGGCTACCATTACGGCAAAGCAAAAAAAGTGCGTATCAATACGGTTTCTCAGTCGCCAACGCGCACCACAGCGGGCAGCGGTATAAAAGGCTTTAGCGAGTTTTATGATTTGGCGCAACTGCAATCGCCATTGGGCAATGCAAGCGCCGAGGACTGCGCAAATTTTTGCGTGGCACTTTTCAGTGATTTAACGCGCATGGTTACCATGCAAAATCTTTATCACGACGGCGGCTACAGCAATACCGGTGTAAGTACCGAGATGATTGAGAAAATGGGGTAATGTTATTGCCGATTAATGTCAGTTCGAGCGTAGTCGAGAACCGTTAAAACACCTTCTGGTTTAGTGTTATTTTTTTGGCGTGTCCCGCTTTTTTGTCATTCTGATAAAGGAGGAATCTGTACTAAAGCGGGGCCGGGCTGCTGCGGGGTGCCGCTTTTTGCAACAACAACTTTTACATTCTATAAAAGCATTAATTATTCGAGCAGTTTGGGTTCTATAATTATTTTTAACAAGGCAAAAGAGCCCCTGCGAGCCCGCTGCATCCTCATTTTAATACAAGTTTAACTTTTTTATTGGGCTAAATTTTTGTAATATTGATATACGAGTTATTGCAATGAAAAAAATCCTTTTAATATTTCTTTTTTGTCTTTCAGCAAACTTTTTTGCTCAGAATATGAATTTAATTTGGGGAAGGGAAGGGATTGGTGATACAAGCGGGATGCAAATGGGAGGACCAATAGCAACTGATAAATTAGGAGATATTTATGTTACTGGTTCGTATAACGGAGCATATTCAAAATTTGGAAATACTACTCTTGTCAATACCGCAGCTCCTTATTCAGATATTAATCTGGTAAAATACGATAGTTTAGGAAATGTTATTTGGGCAAAAACCTATGGAAGCACTTTGAATGAAAATGTAAGTGCAATGTGTTTAGATTCGGCTGGAAATATATTTATTGCAGGATACTTCGATAGTCCCTTGTTAATTTTTGGCTCAGACACGCTTAAAAACCCCGGATGTTTTGTTGCAAAATTTGATCTAAATGGAAATGCAATTTGGGCATTGGGAGAGAAAGTAGCGGGAGGGTTCAATTATTTTTCTGATATCGATGTGGATAATAATAGCAATGTTTATATTACAGGATATGTGTTAATTTCTATGGTTTTGGATACCATTACCATTGCAAATCCAACTAATGGGCATTGCTCATTTGTAATCAAAATTGATAAAAACGGAAATTCTCAATGGGGTAGGGAAATTGGTAACCCAAATTCATACGGGGTAGAAGGATATGGAATTTGCACTGATAAATTTAACAATATTTATACCTGTGGCGCTTTTGGGGATACTTCTCTAACTATTGACAGCTATACAGTGTACAATGTCGGTTTGAACGTAGCCACCTATGTAGCAAAATACGATACTTATGGCAATGTTCTTAGAGTTTCAGAGCAAGAAGCTTCTTCAGGGGATTGTGAAGCGACAACAGTGATATGTGATAAAAACGGAAACTTGTTTTTAGCAGGTATTTTTACAGGAAATTCTGTAACATTTGGCTCGCAAACCTTAATAAATTCTATGGGTGGTCCTTATAATACTTTGTTCCTTGCCAAATATGATTCTGGCGGAATTGCGCAATGGGCAAGGGGAACGAATAAGCAAACATACGCTCAGTCGCTAAGCGTTGATAAAAACAATAGTGTATTTTTAAGTGGTGATTTGCATGCCACCAACGTTTTATTTGGCGTATTTAATTTAACTGTACCCTTTGTTTCTCCGGACCCAATGTTTGTTGTTAAGTACGATTCTTCCGGAAATGTAGGTTATGCTTATCTTTTTCCAAGCGGGCAATATAATAATAGGGTTGCAACAGATAATTACGGCAATGCGTATATAGCTTCTGATTTTCATACTGCAACTCCATTAATAATTGCAAACGATAGTTTAATTCCGTCCTGCCACAGAAATTTTTTTCTGTTACGAATTTCCGAAAACCTGGCAACGGGCGTTGAAATAGCAAAAGTAAATGAAGGTAACGTTTTTGTATTTCCTAACCCAACAAACAATTCAATATCTATTGCATCTGATAGAGAAATAAGTGCAATTGCAGTTTTTAATTCATTGGGAGAAATTATTTTTCAGAGCAGAGGAAACACTAATCAAGAAAGAATCGACTTAAGTAATTTTCTTTCAGGGGTGTATTATTTAAAAACAGAATCGAAGGGTGAGCCCCCTCAATTTCTAAAAATAATTAAGGAATAACTTAATTAAACTTAAAAAAGAAAAACACCACGGCGGCCCATTCTTTTTTAACTCCGTTGGCGTGGCCAATTGTTGAGTAAGAACTATTTTGCACGGTGCCGTCTGTTTTTATGTGGCCGATTGTTGAGTAAGAGCTGTTTTGCACCGTGCCGTCCTCTTTTACATGCCCAACCGTACTGTAACTTCCGTCTTGTATGGTGCCGTCGTCCTTTATGTGGCCAATGGTTTTGTAACTGCCATCCTGTATGGTGCCGTCATTTTTTATGTGGCCAACTGTGCTATAGCTGCTATTTTGTATGGTTCCGTCGGATTTTATATAGCCGGTAGTGCTGTAACTGCCGTTTTGTATGGTTTGTGCGCCTAAATTCAGAGCGAAAAAGGCACTAATTATCAAGACTAAACGTTTCATAACTCAGTATTTAAACCAAATATAAAAAAAATAATCCAAGTATATTCGCATAGTGCAAAACAAGTACAAAATATTCGTCATCGGTCCTGCGTATCCGCTGCGCGGCGGTCTCGCTACTTTCGACGAGCTATTTTGTCGTTCCTTAATTAAAGAGGGGCACGACGCACAAATAATTTCTTACTCGCTGCAATACCCCAATTTTCTTTTCCCCGGCTCAACCCAATACGATCAAAGCGGCATAGAGCCTTCCGGAATAAAAATTCATACGCTAATAAATTCTGTAAATCCTTTTAACTGGCTTAAAGTTGCGCGCTTTATAAAAAAAGAAAAACCCGATTTTGTAGTAGTGCGCTACTGGATTCCGTTTATGGGCCCTGCCCTCGGAACAATCTGCAAAATCATTCGAAAAAAAAACATCAAAGTCATTGCCATTACCGATAACGTAATACCGCACGAGAAAAGGGCAGGGGATAATG
>JBBQRR010000041.1:0-33584 GCA_038214655.1 Bacteroidia bacterium
CGCTGAAAAACACAAACTAATTGTACGGGAATATTTTGGCGGTACTTATGAAAGTGCCGCAAAGGATGAACGAAAGGAGTTTCAGAGAATGCTTGCATACCTGAAAAAGACCAAGTATAAAATCTCAAAAATTCTCGTTTACAGTCTGGAGCGGTTTTCACGGAATGACAATTCCATTTGGCTAAGTATGCAATTGCGAAAATTGGGAATAGAGATCATTTCGACTACCCAACCAATTGACACTACTAATCCTGCCGGAGTAATGCAACAAAAAATGCTTTTTATGTTCGGAGAAATGGACAATGCACTTAGAAGGCAGAAATGCATGGCAGGAGTAAAAGAACATTTGATACAAGGAGAATGGGTAACAGCTTCGCCCGTTGGTTATGATACAGTAAAGCATAATAAGGAACGTAAAATTGTAGTAAACGATACAGGCTTAATTATTAAAAAAATGTTCTATTGGAAAGCCAAAGAACGGATGCCTAATGTTGAAATACAAAAACGTCTTAAAGGCTACGGACTGAATTATTGCCTTCGGAGAATTGGAGAAATACTTACAAACCCTTTCTATTGTGGGAAGATGGTGCATAAAGCATTGGAAGGCGAAGTGGTGGATGGTAAGCATGAGAAAATAGTTTCAGAAGCTATTTTTTTAGAAGCAAACAACATCATGGCTGAAAAGAAACTCGGCCTGCAAACCAAAAAAGAACGCCCTGAGATCGCTTTAAAACGGTTTCTGCGGTGTTCAGCCTGCAACCAACCAATGAGAGGGTATATCGCAAACGGATGGAACGTGCCGTATTATAAATGCAACACACCGGGTTGTAAGTGTAACCGCAATGCAAACGAAGTAAACAACAAGTTTGCAGGAATGTTAGAGGGATATAAAATCGATAAAGAGTACCTCCCTTTAATAAAAGAGCAGTTGTATTTAACCTTTCAGGATCACAACGCAGGACTTAATGAAAGCGAGAAAGGAATTATCCGTCAATTGACAGATATCCGTCATAAACTCGAAAGATTGGAAGAGCGTTTTATACTGGAAGAATTGATGGGTGAGCTTTACAATAAGTACAAAGCCAAGTTCGAGAAGGAAACCGAAGAATTAGAGGCACAAAGAGCGAATAATAAAATAGAGATGTCGAAGTTGGAAGACTTCATTTCTGTAAGCCTTGAGTTCGCCTGTAACCTTCGTGAAATGTGGGCTTCCGGTGACTACACCCAACGCCAAGAACTACAAAATGCCCTCTTTGAGGCCGGAATTGTGTATGATCGCCAAAAAGATGAATGTCGAAGTACGGGAGACAATGAATTTTTAACTGAAATCGCCCAATTATCAGGCGATTTCAGTAACTTTCCCACCGTCAATAATAAAATTATTCAGCTAACTTCGGTTGGCGCAGACCGAGCGTAGTCGAGGTCCATACACATGGTTCTCGACTACGCTCGAACTGACATTAATCTAACACAATGGCAAAAGTTTTAATTATAGACGACGAGAAAAGTATTCGTCGCTCGTTACGCGAGATTTTAGAGTTCGAGAAATTTATTGTAGACGAAGCAGAGGACGGGCAGGCAGGCTTTACAAAAATTACTAGCGAGCAGTTTGATTTGGTTTTATGCGATGTAAAAATGCCAAAGCTCGATGGGCTTGAGCTTTTACAAAAACTTAGCAAAGAAGAAATAGATGTGCCTTTGGTAATGATGAGTGGTCACGGAAATATAGAAACCGCTGTGGAAGCCGTAAAAAAAGGCGCTTACGATTTTTTAACTAAGCCCATTGATTTAAACCGTTTGCTGGTTACTGTGCGCAATGCAATGGACAAACAACATTTGGTAAGCGAAACAAAAACCCTGAAGAAAAAAATTGGCAAAAGCGGAGAAATCATTGGCGAATCGAAAGCACTGGAAGAAGTTAAAATTTTAATTGAAAAAGTTGCCCCTACCGATGCGCGCGTTTTAATTACAGGCCCTAACGGCTGCGGAAAAGAATTAGTAGCAAAACAATTGCACGAAAAAAGTAACCGCGCTAAATTTAATTTTATAGAGGTAAACTGCGCGGCTATTCCGTCAGAATTAATTGAGAGTGAATTGTTCGGTCACGAAAAAGGTTCGTTTACATCTGCAATCAATACACGCAAAGGAAAATTTGAACTGGCTGAGGGCGGTACTTTGTTTTTGGATGAGATTGGAGATATGAGTTTAAGTGCGCAGGCAAAAGTTTTGCGCGCCCTGCAGGAAAATAAAATTACAAGAGTTGGCGGAGATAAATCCATTTCGGTTAACGTGCGTGTAATTGCGGCCACCAATAAAAATTTGCAGAAAGAAATTGAAAACGGAAATTTCCGCGAAGACTTATTTCATCGCCTAAGTGTAATTCCTATTCACGTTCCGTCATTGGCAGAAAGGAAAGAAGATATTCCTTTATTGGCCGAGCATTTTTTAAATATGATTTGCAGCGAACAGGGTAATGCAGTAAAAAATATTTCGGCCGAGGGAATTAAAGCCCTGCAACAATTACCCTGGAGTGGCAATATACGCGAGTTTAGAAATGTAATGGAGCGTTTGGTTATTCTTTGCGACAAAACTATTACCGATAAAGATGTAAAAAAATATACCACTTTCGGAAACTAATGCGTTTTTACATCGCGATATTTTTTATCTGTTTACTTTTTTCCTGCACCGAAGAAAAAGCTGACCCTGCCACAGAACTTCCAAAAAAAGACACCCTACTCTATCTTAACCATGCCGATACCGCGTATTACGTAGGTATAAACACTTGCAAACTTTGTCACCAAAGTATTTACAACACTTTTATTGAAACGGGGATGGGCAAATCGTTTGAGCCCGCAACAAAAGAAAAATCGGCAGGAGATTATTCGCACTCGGTGATTTACGATAAGTACTCTGATTTTTATTATAAATCCTATTGGGGCAAAAACGATTCGCTTTACTTTAAGGAGTTTCGTTTGCAGGGAAAAGATACCATTTACAAACGAATTGAAAAATGCGATTACATTATTGGCTCGGGGCATCACACCAATTCGCACATGCAAAATATAAACGGGCACTTTAACCAAATGCCTATGACTTTTTACACACAAAAAAAAGAATGGCACTTACCTCCCGGATTTGAAAACGGCGTAAACACGCGTTTCACCCGAAAAATAGGATTAGAGTGCATGAGTTGCCACAATGCCCTGCCCGATTTTGTTTTAGGCTCGGAAAATAAATACAGCAAAGTGCCCAACGGCATAAATTGCGAACGTTGTCATGGCCCCGGCAGCGTGCACGTGCAACAGCGTAGTACCGGAAGTAAAATTGATACTGCCAATTACATTGATTACAGCATTGTAAATCCATCCAAGCTCTCTATCAATTTGCAATTTGATGTTTGCCAGCGTTGCCATTTGCAAGGAAACGCAGTATTAAAAGAAGATAAATCATTTTTAGATTTTAAACCGGGAAAGAAATTGAGTGATTACATTTCTGTTTTTTTACCAAAATATGCAAATGCCGATGATGAATTTATAATGGCCAGTCACGCCGACCGATTAAAGATGAGTCAGTGCTTTATAAAATCTTTTAATCCTAAAGAAGTAAAAAACAAATTAAAGCCCTATAAAGATGCGCTTACCTGCGTTACTTGTCATAACCCGCACGTAAGTGTAAAAGTTACCGGTACCGAAGTTTTTAATAATGCTTGTAAGAATTGTCATCAGCCCGGAGGAAAATCAAATTTAGACTGTACTGATAAAAATGTAATTGCTGCTAAAAATGCGAAGCAAGGCCACGCTCCTTCTCAATTACTGAATTGTGTGAGTTGTCATATGCCAAAATCGGGCTCCATTGATATTCCTCATGTAACTGTTCACGATCATTTTATTCGCAAACCAATTACGAAAGACGAAAAAGAGAAATTAAAAACTTTTCTTGGATTATTTGCTATCAATGAAAAAGCTCCTGATTCACTTACCAAAGCAAAAGCTTATATCAATCAGTTTGAAAAATTTGAGCAGAAAAGCTTTTATCTGGATTCTGCTGCAAAATACCTTACTACAAAAAACTTAAAAAACTTTGATGCACTTATTCAGCTTTATTTTTTGAAGAATGATTATAATAAAGCTGCGGGCCTTGTACTTAAATTTGGCCACGAAGAATTATTTAAAAACAGGCTCCACAAAAAATCCTACGACAACCAGCATGCCTGGACATGCTATAGAATTGCGGAATGCTTTACTTACATTGGCAATAATACCGAAGCGCTTTTGTTTTTAGAACAGGCTTATAAATTAGCGCCCTTTGTACCTGAGTTTACAGATAAATTGGCGACGGCCTATGCAATGGTTGGCAATAACAAAATGGCTAAACAGTATTTTGAGCAAACTCTAAAGGAAAATCCTAAATACGCACCTGCAATTTCTAATCTTGGTTTTTTATATTTATCGGAAGGAAATTGGGTGATGGCAGAACAACTTTACAACAAAGCCTTGGCTCTTGACCCCGACAATGAAGATGCGTTAATGAATTTAGCCGGGCTTTATAATTTTAAAGGAGATAAGAAAGGCGCCATCGAGACTTTAAAGAAACTTATTAAAAAGCATCCCAATAATAAACGAGCGCAGGAAATTTTGAAGGCTTTGGAAAGTAAAGGAAAAATTTCTTAAATTTGTATTACTATGAATGATTTTGAATTAACCCCTGAACAAATTGCTATTTTAGAAGCAGAATTGAGGGCTTATGAAGAAAATCCTGACAAGGGATCTACTTGGGAAGAAGTTAAGGCTCGAATTTTATCTAAGAAATAAAACCCGCATCCCCTTTACCTCTTCGTGAAAATGACCCTTATCGTAAACTTTATTACCGCTTACAAAAGTTGCAATTACAGATGATTTAAATTCGTGTCCCTCAAAAGGGCTCCACTTACATTTGTAGAGTAAACTTTCTTTAGTTACTAATTGCGGCTTCTTTAAATCAACCAGAGCGAAGTCTGCATAATATCCCTCGCGGATATAGCCACGTTTGTCAATAGAAAATATATCGGCTACATTATGCGCTGCTTTTCTTGCAATTTGTTCCAAAGAAATCTTTCCTTCGTGATAAAAATCAAGCAAAGCAACCAAACTGTGTTGCACCAATGGCCCGCCCGATGGGGCTTTTAAATAAGATTGCGTTTTTTCTTCGATGGTATGCGGAGCGTGGTCGGTTGCAATAACATCTATTCGTCCGTCTAAAACCGCCTCAAAAATTTTATCGCGGTCGTACGCCGTTTTAACGGCGGGATTCCATTTTATCCAATTACCTTTCGTTTTATAATCGTCGTCGCTAAACCAAAGATGATGAATGCAGGCTTCGGCCGTAATGCGTTTTTGTTTAAGAGGAGTTTTATTTTCAAATAACGAAAGTTCTTTGGCCGATGAAATATGCAAAATATGCAAACGTGTATTGTGCTTCTTAGCCAACTCAACTGCCATTGAGGACGATGAATAACAAGCCTCATCATTTCTAATAACAGGATGGAAATACGCGGGAATATCTTCGCCGTACTCGCCAACAATTCTTTCCAGATTATTTTTAATCATTACATCATCTTCACAATGCGTAGCGATGAGTGCTTTTACCGAAGAAAATATTTTCTCCAAAGTTTCTTTTCGGTCAACAAGCATATTGCCTGTTGATGAGCCCATGAATATTTTAAGGCCGCAAACCTTTTTAAAATCTACTTTATTAATTTCATCCAGATTATCATTCGTAGTTCCCATAAAAAAGGAATAATTTGCCAATGATACTTCGGATGCGCGTGTGTACTTTTTCTCCAACTCTTCAACGGTTACACTTTGCGGTTGTGTATTGGGCATTTCCATGTAAGTTGTAACTCCGCCTGCAACGGCAGCTTTGGCCTCCGTGTAAATTTCTGCCTTATGCGTTAAGCCCGGCTCGCGAAAATGCACCTGGTCGTCAATTAGCCCCGGAAATAAATGCAAACCTGTTGCATCAAATATTTCCGCTCCGGCAGGAGATTCAATTTCCCTTTCAATTTCTTTTATAATTCCATCTTCAACTAAAATATCCGATACAAAGATTTCGTCTTCGTTTATTATAGTTGCGTTTTTTATAAGTAAGGTCTTCATTTTACTAATTGCAATATAAATTCGTCTTCAAATGTATTTTGAGCAATTTTATTCCAGCTCTTTTTCAGTCCCGCCTCAGTAAATCCCAATTTCTTAAACAGATGTACGCTCCTTTCGTTACTTGCCGAAATATTGCAGTAAATCTGCTTAAGCATTAAAATTTCAAAACAATATTTAATTAAAACTTCCAAAGCATCGTGCGCGTATCCTTTATTTTGCGAATTGTCTTCAATCATAATTCCTATTCCAACCCTACTGTTCAACGCATCAAAGTCAAAAACTTCTATTGTGCCAATGGGCATATTTTCTTTATCACAAATTAATAAACGAATTTGCTTAGCCGTAAAAATATCTTCGTGGGCATTTACTAAATACTGCTCTAACACAAATTTAGAAAAAGGCGCAAGGGTATTACTTACTTTCCAGATAGCAGGATTGTTTTCCCATTTATACAGAACTTCAAGGTCGGCCGGTTCCAAAGCGCGCAAAGAAATATGTTGGCCTTGTAAATTCATTTTTTTAGTTTACTTAACTCTTCTTCAATCTGCTTTTCTAAATCCTTCTGATTGTAAGGTTGAAGATAGAAAATATTTTCTTTCAAAACACCCAAATTAGCACCAAACGCTGCCGGGCTAAAGTTATTTCTATGCAATTCTTTCAATAAATCAAAAACCAAATTAATTTTGGCTTTATCAAGGGCGTAATACTCATCAAAAAACAATTTTACAGGCGAGAGACAAGTATTGCCGCTAACGCTTACCTTATCAAACAGTTTTACCTGTTCCATAAAACTTTCACTCAAATGGCTATTACTAAAAACGGGATGCTTTTTAATTTCAACAAAAACTGAGGGAATTTTTCTGACTGAAATATTTTTGAGAAGTGCTTCGCCACTAACATTTATTTCCTGCCCCTTTATAGAAAGCGCGTGATACACATTGTCCATCATCAAACCAATGTGCGGCGGAATACGGTTTGCATGAAGCAAAACAAGGTACATGCCTTTTTTTATCCCTTCGCCTACTTCGGCTGTAATATGTATTTTGTTATTCAAAATTATTTTATCGCTTCAAAAATTGGATTGCCAATATTGCCGTTTGTATATGGAATATTTAAAAGCTGGCTGATGGTAGAAACAATATCAGTGATGTAAATAGTGCGAAGCGTACTGCCGATAGTAATTCCTTTTCCGTAAAACAATAATGGCACGTGTGTATCGTAACTAAAGGCGGTTCCGTGCGTGGTACCCGTTTTCTCCACCCATTCCATATAACCGGGTTTATAACATACCAAAACATCGCCGCTGCGTTTATTATGATAACCACGTTGCACTAATCCACGAAACAAAAGATCGCCCTCTGATTGCAGATTTAATTGCTCGCCCAATAAAACATCACTCACTTCACTTGCAGCTAAAAAATACTTAGCACAGAATTTCTCTACCAAAAATTTATCCAGTTTTTTAAGATTGATAATCGAATCGTTTAAATAAATCTGCTGATTCTTATAAGCCAGCACCAACGAATCGCCATACTCTTTCAATAACTCTATCTTTAACTTTTTCTCCAGGCCTTTATCATCTACAAAGCCCGCATTTATTTTCATCGATTGCAAATAACCCACATTTTCAGATGCACCATGGTCTGCCGTTAAAAACAAAGTATAATTTGCTTTACCAACTTTGGCATCGAGGTAAGAAAATAATTCTTCGAGGTCCTTATCCAAACGAATATATACGTCCTCCAGCTCAATTGATTTTGGCCCGAATGCATGGCCCACAAAATCGGTAGACGAGAAACTAATACAAAGCAGATCGCAAACAGAATCGGCACCCAGGCTTTCTCCTTCAATAGCAGCGAATGCCACATCCTTTGTAAGTGTATTGCCCCAGGGTGTAGATTTTATAATGTCAAAATCATTTTTTTCTATCTGCTTGTTATACTCATAAGGAAAAATCGGTTTTGCTTTTTTATTGGGTGATTTTTCAAATGGGTTGTCGTCAGAAATACTTTCGGTATAATTTTCTATAGGCAATAAAGGAGTCCATCCCTTTTTTAAATACGCAAGCGCAAGTTTCTTAGCATTAAAATCTAAAAGCCATTTTGGTAAATCGTTTCTGTAAAAAGTAGAGGTAATAAAATTTCCGCTATTCCCATCAAACCAATAAGCGGCATCTGCGGCGTGGCCCGCAGGTAAAATTGCACTTCGGTCTTTTAAAGCTACTGCAATAACTTTTGCTTTTTTATTGCTTGAAATTTTCATTTCGTCGCCAATAGTTGTGGCATCTAAATTGGCGGGCGACATCAATCCGTGATCGCTTGTTGCACCAACCGATTTTACAGTTTTATCAGACACGCAGTAAACGGGCTTCTTTGTTTTTTTATCGTACCAGTCGTTTGCTGCTATGCCGTGCACTGCGGGCGTTGTACCAGTGTAAATGGAAGCGTGCCCCGGGCCGGTATAAGTAGGTACGTAATTGTATTGCGCGTTTCTGCATTCAAATCCTCCGCTTAATAATCTTTTAAATCCGCCCTTACCGTATTTGTCAGAAAAGCGAAAAAGATAATCGTAACGCATTTGGTCTACCACAATGCCCACAATAAGTTTTGGTTGCTGGGCGTAGGTAAAAGGAGACAATATAAGGAGACCGTATAAAAAAAGTTTTTTCATTTAATATGTAAAGTAAGCAGTTTTTGGTTTTCGATAGAAGCTTCAAGCACATCGCCTGTATGTACAGCGCTAACGCCTTCGGGCGTGCCGGTAAAAATTAAATCGCCCGTTTTTAGTGTTACAAATTTAGATACGTAAGCAATTACTTTTTCGAAAGAGAAAATCAAGTCTTTGGTATTTCCTTTTTGTCGTTCGGCGCCGTTAATTTTTAAATCAAATTTTAAATTGCTTAGCGAAGCAAATTTTTCTTTTGCCAAAAATTCGCTAACGGGTGCCGAGTTATCAAAGGCTTTGGCTTTTTCCCAGGGCAGGCCTTTTTCTTTGCATTGCATTTGTAAATCGCGGGCGGTAAAATCAATTCCCACTCCTATTTCATTATAATAACCTGCTGCAAATTCTTCGGCAATATGTTTTCCATTTTTAGAAATTTTTAAAACAATCTCTACTTCGTGGTGTAAGTCTTTGGTAAAATCGGGATAATAAAAATCATTGCCTTTAAGTAACGCTGTTTCGGGCTTCATAAAAAAAACGGGCTCGGTTGGCACTTCCGATTTCATTTCTTTTGCGTGTTCGGCATAGTTGCGGCCAATGCAGATAATTTTCATACAGCAAATCTAAACAATTAAGCTGTTTTTGGCTAATTCAATTGTGAGGGCGGCTTTCCTCTTTTGCCGCAAAGGCGCGAAGACGCAAAGACAAAAAGTTTTTTAAGGGTATTTATTTTTTTTCACTAATAGCCTTCATAAAATCACTTGCCAGATAAGCCATTAGCTTACCCGTTTTGTAATCTACTTTAATGTGCGAGAGCACAGGCGCGCCCTCTGCAATATGCAGGTAGGCAGGACTTAATTCTGTAGCGCAGCGATAAACATATTGGCGGGCCTGCAAAGCAGAAATTCCGCTTGAGGTACGCGCGCTGCTGGGTACATTTTCAATTGAGTCCATATCCAGCTCTACTCCGCAATAGGTCTCTTTACAAAAATCAATACACTTACCTAAGGCCGAATTAAAAGTTTCTTTTTCGCGCACAAAAATATCTTCGTACGTATTGTAAAATAAAAACTCGGGGTTGTTTTTAAATTTATTTAAAACACTTTCCACATTATATTGCTCGTGCAAACCAAATACGGCATACTTATTTAAAATTCCTTCTTCAAAAGCATAGCTAAAACCATTACCGCTGTGCCTTCCTTCAAAAGGACGAAAATCAGCGTGTGCATCACAATTAATTACATTTATTCCTTTACGTTTAATAGTGCCGCACTTGCGCATTGCCTCATTAACCGCTTTAATAATTGGATACGAGTTATTGTGCCCGCCCCCAATCACTATCGGAATTTTCTTGCAAGCCACAATCATCTCAATATTCTCAACCACGCGCGCGTCAACAAACTCAACGAGTTTGCGTAATTTTTCAATGTTTCGATCGCTCTTTGTTAAATCTTTTGCCTGCTCCATCAAATCATCTACATCTATCTCGCCCAGTACTAAAAGCTCTTCACTCTTAAAATAAAAATTATGCTGCAGGTTTAAAATATTTTCCAATGCCGGCATCCACGCTGTGGCTGCTCCGCTACGCCCGTAATTGGCACGCACGCCAATATCCTCGGCTACACCTACTAAAACAAATTTGGCTTTACTCTCGCAAAGAAATTTTTCTACATCCGCGCCTTCGGGCATGCATTGCACTTTATCGCCCACCTTAATCTCGCTATCGCGGTTGCGGGTAAGTTTTTTAATATAAGCCGGGCTGTAAAATTTAAAGTGATGCATGGGTTGCAGGCTTCCAGTTAGCGGGGTCAACTCGCCATTTTTCTAAAGAAAGCATTTCGTCTTCGTTAATAAAATTAGCTTTTAGCGCCTGCTCAATAAGTATATGATAATCGCACAAAGATGTATAAGGGCATTTTGCTTTTTTAAACGCTTCCTGCGAAACAGCAAAATCGTATGTAAAAATAGAAATCAATCCTTTTACCTGCGCGCCTGCGTCGCGCAAGGCGGCAACTGCATTAAGACTGCTACCGCCGGTGCTTATTAAGTCTTCAATAACCACCACACTCTGGCCTTTTTCAATTCTTCCTTCAACCTGATTGCCTAAACCATGTTTTTTAGAGTCGCTGCGCACATAAACAAAAGGGATACCTAATTCTTCGGCAACCAATGCGCCATGAGCAATACCACCGGTAGCAACACCCGCAATAACATCCGGCTTTGAGTAATTCTGCGCAATCGTCTCACTAAATAATTGGCGAATAAAAGTGCGTATCTTTGGGTACGAAAGGGTTACGCGGTTATCGCAATATATGGGCGAGTTCCAACCGCTGGCCCAAATAAAGGGTTTATCGGGTTGTAACTTAATGGCTTTGATTTGTAATAAATATTCAGCAATTTTAAAGGCAGAGTCCGCGTTCTTAGTCATTGTGCAAAATTACGAAGGCGTTTATTTTAAACGAAAAAAATTATGAACAAAAATGCAATTAACGTGTATGTTGGTGATTTTAAAGTGGTTTTCGTTGAAACTAATTCTCCTAAGGCAAAAACCGATTTAAGCAGCCTGGCCCGCGATGTAAAAGGCACATTTCCCAACAAGCATGAGGAAATGCACGTTGAAACAAAAAACCTTGCCGACGACTTTAAAAAATTCTGCGCAGAATTTAGAATTATAGAGGCCGGCGGCGGATTAATTAAAAACGATAAAAACCAGTTTTTGTTCATTTACCGCCTCGATAAATGGGATTTGCCTAAAGGGAAATTGGGCAAAAAAGAAGCCCCTGAGATAGCTGCCGTACGCGAGTGCGAAGAGGAGTGCGGGCTTAAAAATATTGTACTTAAAGATTTTTTAATGTTTACGTATCACATTTATCCTTATAAAGGACAATGGGCCATAAAAAAAACCTGGTGGTATACTATGGAGAGCAACGAAACTAATTTAGTGCCGCAACTTGAAGAGAATATTACCAAGGTTGAATGGAAAGGCAAAGAAGATATGCCGGAGCTTTTAAAAAATACGTATTCTAATATTAAGGACATACTGGTGGCGGCGGGACTGACTTAATTCATTTGCCACAAATCCCGATAGCTATCGGGAGCTGAGACACAAAGTTTAAGAAAAAAGTTTATTCGCAGGTAATAGTTGTGAAAGAAACACTTTTGTTGTTTTTCTTATCGCTCAACTCCAACCGCACCGTAATTTTTCCCCTCGGGGTTTTATCAGTTATCTCAAAAAACACCATTCCGGTTTTGTGTTCGTACTCGGCTAAAGTAAATTTATCATTCACAAAAACCTTGAAGCTGTCGATGCCGCTGCCACTCCATGCCTGGTCAGAATCATATACATTAAAAAAAACTAAATCGCCGCTTTTATAGGTTTTTTTATTTTTTGGTTTTACATGTTTTACTATTGGAGCTATTGTATCTAACCCTACCATAAATTTTCCTAAAAAAGTAATTGCAGATTTCACAAAGCCATCTTCAAACGTCCCTCCTATATTATGCTTTACCCAAATTTTCTCAAAAGGCGTGCTTAGCTCCATAAGGCAAAGCTTATCCTTATATTTTAATTGCTCTGCCGTGGGCTTGATTTTAATAATGCATTTTTTTTGAAGCGGAGCATTATAACCGGCAGCGCTTACAATCAGCATATTATTTCTGAAGGTATCTGTCATCCAAACATCTTTATACAGGCTTTTGGCCGGCATATCAATTATATAATCGTCGTTAATTTTTTTGTAAGGAGATAAGCAATTGTAAGGAGGCACAACAATTGGAGCCATTTTAACAGCGGGCTTTCGCTTAACAACAAAACTAACCTCGGCGCTCTGTTTAAAATAATCGTACACTTTAACTTTTATTGCGTGATAGAGCGTGTCTTCCAAATACAAAAATCCGCTGTGGCCGTTTTTATAAATTGGCAAATCGTTATTTTTGCCCTTAAAACATTTTTGAATGGCAATTTTTTTCTCGCGCTTCAAATCGTAATCGCAATAGGTATTTACATAGCGCGCCATATCAAACGGAATGCTGTCTAATACTTGGCGGTGATATATTGCTCCGTCCACCAACAATTCAATGGCGTACACGTTGTTTTTATTACCCGGCCTTTGTTCCAAATCAAAACACGCTACTCCTATTCCCATCTTCGTGCCCACTTGCAATGTATCTGCTTTCTTTTTAAAGTTTACAAAATTGGGCATGGTGTAATCCTCTTCATAAACTGCAACCGAACTAATAGTAGGCGCCACGGTATCTATAATCTGCAAAAACCTCATCGGGTTTAAAGGCACCTCGCTTTTTTCATCCCGTATCTCAAAATGTAAATGTGGTCCCTCGCTATCTCCGGTATTGCCGGTATATCCAATAATTTCTCCTTGCTTTACTTTTAGCTCGTCTATCTGCGGAAAAAGCTCTACTTCAAAACTCTCAAACATTTCCTGCGCGGCATTAACATACTTTTTAATGTTGTCGTTAAATACGTATTGATGTCCGTACACACTTACCTTACCGTTGGCATGCGTTATATATAATACCTTACCGTAGCCATGCGTGCCTACTTTTATGCGCGATACATATCCATCGGCCACACAATATATAGGTAAGTGTTTTACAGGATCGGTCTTAAAATCTAGCCCGGCATGAAAATGATTGGGGCGTATCTCTCCGTAATTACCTGTTAAAAACACCTTCTCCTTTAAAGGAAGTGTAAAAGTGGTTTGTGCACAAACAGTTGTTGATAGCCCCAAGCCTATTATGAAAATGCGCTTAAAAACCACCCTTACTAACTTTTGCTTGTTAAAAACCAAAGGTACACCTTCGTTCAAACGGCTTTTACATGAATTACTTTTAACGCCAACATATAATTGTTAATACATGCCATACACTCAACTAAAAGAAAAACTGGAACAACTTCTTACCGAAGACTTGTCCAACCGCAATACCTTACAGGAAACGCGCCGTAACCTTTTCTTAAACAGCGAAGGCAGTAAAGTGCAACAACAATTAATTGAACAAAAGCAGGGCGAGATACTAAGCCTTAGCACTTTGGTTGAAAAAAAGAAAACCATTGTACAGCTTAAAGACGATCAGATAGAAGCTATACGTAACTCTGTAAAAGAACTTGAAGAAAAAGTTCTTACCGCCGAGATTGCCCTTGAAGAAGAAAGAAAGATTTTTGCCGCCAAGGTGGTTGAGATGAACAGCAAAGTTGAATCGAACACGACTTTAGAAGCTAAATTAACCGAGCTAAGCCTGCAAAACGAAGATTACGCAGCTAAAATTCGCGAACTTATTTATCATATAGATGCTCAAACTACCGAAGTTCAAACATTAAAGAGCCAACTTTCTTCAAGTACAGAAGCGCAATCCTTATTAATAGACCCAAAGCAGTTAGAAGAAAAAAACACTGAAATTGAATCTTTAAAAACTCAATTAGCAGAAGCTACAAAGGTTGATGCAAAATTATTAGAAGAAAAAATTGCTGAAGCGGAACTTTTACAGGAAAAAGCCGATTTACTATCTGACAGCGAGCAACAATTAAAAGTATTGGTTTCTGCTCAAAACAACGATATTGAAATACTAACGAAACTTAGCAATAGCCTTAAAAAACAAACTGAAGACATTGCATCAGGCTGGCAACAACAACAAGAACAGTTATTATCCGACAATTCAAATCTTTTAGCTGAGCTTGCATTATTAAAAGAAGCTTCTCTTGTTTCTGAAACTCCCATTACAACAATTGCAACTATTACTGAAGAACAATTTACAGCCGTAACTTCTCAATTACAAACTGCAACTGCCGAACTTGAGACTTTGAAAGCAGAGATTACCTCTTTAAAAGAAGCTACTTTAGTTTCTGAAACTCCCATTACAACCATCGCCACTGTATCTGAAGAAGAAATAGCAGCTATTGTTGCCGAAAAAGAACAATTAGGCACTCAATTACAAGCGGCTACTGCCGAATTAGTTGTTTTAAAAGAAACGCTTAGCACAACAGGCGCTCCGGCCGGCTCGCAATCCATGAGCGATGAAGAGATTGAAAGCACACGTTTAGAAAAAGAGCGCCTTAATATAGAGTTACAGGCCACCCGCCACGAATTGGATGTAACCACACAACAACGCGAAGAAAAAATAATCCTGTTACAATCTGAAATCAGTAATTTACAAACTCAGGTAATTGTTTTAAGCGCAAGTGTTAACCAGGAGGCAGAGCAAAAAAATCTTATTGGCACCCAAATGGAACAATTAACCAGCATTGTTGCCGAGAAAGAACAAACCCTTAGCGAAATGGCAAAGAACAACGCTGATGAGGAGTTTATTGATAAACTAATGTTCCAGGCAAACCGCCTTAACGACGAGAAACATCGCTACGAGATGCTATATACCGACTCTGAAGCCGAATTGACCTTAACTAAAACTAATCTGGCCACTCTTACTCAACTTATTGAAGAGCAAAAGAATAGCATTTCGGGTTTGGAAGAGACCGACAAACATGTTAAATTAGCGCAAACGTTAATGTTGCAGGTAACGGATAAAACTGCAGCCAAACAGGCTATAAACGAACTGGTGCGTGAAATTGACAGGTGTATAGCATTGTTAAGCGAATAAAAACAGAATACTATGAACGATACTCCGGTAACAATAGCCATTGCAGGCCTTACCTACCACCTAAAAATTAATAAGTCTGAACAAGACATTATTCAACAGGCGGTTTCGTTTATTAATACTCATATTTCGGAATTTGAGAAGCAATATCCCGTAAAAGAAAAACGCGATGTGCTGGCAATGGTAAGTTTACAACTTACGGCCGAGCTTCTTAAGAAACAGAATCAACAACAAACCGAAATACTTCGCTTACAAGCCCTATTAGATGAACTTAATGCCATGGTTGAGAACCATAAGCAAAAGGTACAAGGGTAAACACCGTCTTCATTTCCACTATGTTTTTTTGTAGCCACAAAAAACATATATAATCATGGACTTAATAATAGCCATCAGTGCCATAGTAAGTGCCCTAATACTGGGTCTTATAGTTGGATTTATACTGTCAAGCTCGCGCCTTAACAAAAGCGCCACAAAAGAAAAAGCAACTGCCCTTAAGGAAGTTGAATTAAAAGCCGAGGCCACCAAGCAGGAAAAAATACTGCAGGCCAAAGAAAAATTCTTACAGTTAAAGTCGGAACACGACAAGCAGGTAAACGACCGCAACAACGAACTTAGCAAGCGCGAGAATGCCTTCCGTCAAAAAGAAGCGGACCTTGCTAAAAAGAATGAAGACTTAACGCGTAAAAACAACGAGGCTACCGCAATTAAAACGCAATTAACTACGCAGCAAGAGCAATTAGCTAAACGCACCGAAGAAGTAAATAAAGGGCATCAAAAACAAGTGCAGATGCTTGAAGTTATAAGCGGTATGAAAGCCGAAGAAGCCAAAGCACAATTATTAGAGAGTGTAAAAGCTGAAGCAAAAACAGATGCAATGGCTTTCATTAAAGAAACTATGGAAGAGGCCAAGCTGAATGCCAACCGCGAGGCTAAAAAAATTGTATTGCAAACTTTGCAGCGTGTAGGCGCAGAAACTGCGGTTGAGAACTCGGTTACTGTTTTTCATATTGAGAATGATGAGATGAAGGGCCGCATTATTGGCCGCGAGGGAAGAAACATACGTGCTTTTGAAGCTGCAACAGGCGTTGAGGTTATTGTAGATGATACCCCCGAGGCAATTATTTTTTCTTGCTTCGACCCTATTCGTCGCGAAGTTGCGCGTTTAGCTATGCACCAATTGGCTTTAGACGGGCGCATACACCCGGCGCGTATTGAAGAGGTTGTAGAAAAAACTAAAAAACAAATTGAAGAAGAAATTATAGAAACCGGTAAACGTACTACAATTGATTTGGGTATACATGGTTTGCATCCCGAGCTGATACGCCACATTGGTAAAATGAAGTATCGTTCGTCTTACGGACCAAATTTATTGCAGCACAGCCGCGAGGTTGCAAACCTTTGCGCCGTTATGGCTGCCGAGATGGGTTTAAATCCTAAAGTTGCAAAGCGTGCCGGTTTATTGCATGATATAGGAAAAGTTAGTGACGAGGAATTAGAATTACCACACGCCATTTACGGAATGAAACTGGCTGAGAAGTGTAAAGAGAAACCCGATGTGTGTAACGCCATTGGCGCTCACCACGACGAAGTTGAAATGACTACACTCTACGCTCCTATTGTACAAATTTGCGATGCCATTAGTGGTGCACGCCCGGGCGCACGCCGCGAAGTTGCCGAGCAATATATGAAGCGTTTAAAAGATTTGGAAAGTGTTGCCTTATCTTATCCCGGTGTAGAAAAAACGTACGCCATACAAGCGGGTCGCGAATTGCGTGTGCTTGTGGCTGCAGATAAAATTACCGACCAGGCCGCTGAGACTTTAGCATTTGACATCTCTCAAAAAATACAAACCGAAATGACATATCCCGGTCAGGTTAAGGTAACTGTTATCAGAGAGACGAGAGCGACGAGCTACGCGAAATAACATTCTTCGTAGGATTTATTCTCCCCTGCGGGGGAGATGCCGAAGGCAGAGGGGGCATTACTCACTCTTATGTATTGAAACCGTCCCTCGAAAAGGGCGGTTTTTTTATTATATTTGGTTTAGCTAAAGCGGCATAAACCTAAACCAATCCGCTTAAAACATTTACCACCTAGTGCGGTGGATATTTTTTTCTTCGCCTCGGCTTTAAAAAATTTGTATATTTATCTAACATTCTTCTCGCCGACAGCTTTGCAGTTCCAAAGCCGCGCGGTTGCAAGCGGGGAACGTTAGCTGCAAACCACAGAGAGACATCCAAATGAAATTTAACTCGATAATTATATTAGTTTATCTCATCAATAGCGGTTTGACTTACGGACAGACTTCAGCAAATCAAGTAGACACTCTTGGTGCTGACAGCAGCGAGGACAAAGATATTTTATATGATGAAAGGAATGTTACTTGCAACACTTTTTACAAGTGGCCTCATAGATATGCCACTAGGTGTTATTATTCTGATGGACAAAAAAGACGACGAGGTACAAGTAGTTTTTTCAAAGTTGTTAGAAGCAAAACGTGGGACAAACAAGGTAGACTTATTCGCAAATCAAGACAATATCCATTTGGTTCAACATCTTATCGTTACGTTTCAAGAGAAAAAACTTATAATCAGCAAGGACGCTTAATAAAATATGTATACGTTAAAGAAGATGTTGCGTGCTTTGGCGGTGGAATAATTAGACAAAAAATTATTGAATATGGCGACAACGGTAAGGTTAAAAGCCGTACTATTAAACGAAGAAAAGATTTTAAAGTAGCTTGTGTTTTCGAATAGAATTCGTGACGGGAAATTGACGCTAAACTGTGTACGGTGGCCAGACAGCTAACACGTTTGCAAAAACGCGGATGAAATACAATAATAGCAATGCAGCTTTCAACTTCCAAAATCACTAATTTTTTTTCATCAACCTCTTCAACTGCCCGGCAATATTTCTTTCGGAGGTAATAAGTGCCTTCTGAATTCTTTTGGCGTAGTGTATGCTGTCTAAAATTTCCTTTTGCTTTTCTTCTATTACCAGTTTTTGTTTTTTAGTAACCCTGAAACGGTTAAACAAGAATAAAGAAAACACAATCACCAATAACAATACACCCGCCACAGCGTAAATAATAATTTGCTGCTTTTGTTTTTCTTTAGCAGTAATTGTTTCCTGGGCTTCGGCTTTAATTTTTAATTCGGCTTCTTTTTTCTCTACTTCAAACTTTGTTTTTAAATCGCCCAGTTGTTTGCTGTTTTCTACATTAAAAATACTATCGGTAAGCAGTTTGTATCTAAGATGACTCTCGTAAGCTTCCTTAAAACGGTTTGTACTGCTATATGCCGTAGCCAAATTTGCATAAGCATGGCGTTCGCCATCCAGATAACCAATTTCTTTACTCAGATTCACGGCCGAGTCGGCGTAAACAATCGCTTTATTAAAATCTTTTAAATTAATGTGCAATTCGCTCATGCTTAAATAACAAATACCAATGCCCTCTTTATCGCCAATCTCCTTATGTGTTTTAAGCGCTTTAAAAAAAGAAATCAGGGCTTCGTTATATTTTTTTTGGCGCACATAAGTATTTCCCATATCGCTATACGAGTCGGCTATTCCGTTTTTATCACCAATTTCCTCTCTTATTTTTAAAGCTTTTTTATAATACTCTAAAGCATTATTCGAGTTGCCCTGATATTGAAAAACAAGGCCTATATTATTGTAGCAGGTTCCAACAGCCTGGAGGGCATCCAACTCTTGTTCTATCTTCAGGGCTTTAAAATAATATTCAAGGGCTTTCGAATAATTTTTCTGGTTTCTAAAAACATTGCCAATGTTGTTATAGCAAAACGCTATTCCCTGTTTATCGCCTATTTCTTCTCTTACCTTAAGCGCCTTTAAACCGCACTCTAAAGCGGCAGGGTAATTTGCCTGATGTAAATACACCAATCCGATATTGTTATAACAATTACCAATGCCTTTTTTGTTTTTTATTTCTTCGTAAATTTTTACAGCTTTAAAATAATATTCAAGCGCATTAGGATAGTTGCCCGTATTTAAATACGATACGCCAATTACGTTCAGCGCATTGGCTTCCCACTTTCTTTGCTTGGTTTCAATAGCCAATTGTCTCTCCAGCGATGCAATAATAAATGCCGAATCGGGGTTTATACTGCAATAACCCCAGGCTATGGCGTGTATAGACTGTAAGCGAATTGTATCGGGCAAGGCTTTGTTATTGTATTTTACCCAAAGTGAGTCCGGTCTTTGGGCGTGTGCAAGGCAGACATAAATAAAAACAAGAAAGAAACAGAGCGCTCTTTTTTTCATTATTCAAATTTAAAAAAATTTCCGATTTGCAAGCGAAGGGTCATCAAATTCACAGCCGTACTGTGTGTTATTTTGTTGTCATCGCCCAAATAGTAAGGCGCTACTAAGTGAAAACACCTACTGATAAGTTTAAAAAAAACAGTTTAAAAATTCACTATATTTGGGGTTCAAAATTTTATCATGAAAAAACTTTTACTTTCGTTTTCCGCCTTGTTTTTAACGTTAACTGCTTCCGCGCAATGGGGTGCGCAAACCAGTAATACTTCGGGCGCTATTACCGGTATGTATTTTATAAGTGCAAGTAATGCGGTTGCCGTTACCGCAAGCGATACAATAATCAGAACTACCAACGCGGGTGCCACATGGAGCTTTGTTTACTCTGCAGCTAACTCCATTTACGGAGTGGGTTTTGGCGGCCCTAACAACGGCATTGCCGTTGGTGCCGGAGGAAGCTCACAACACACAACCGATGGAGGTGTTACCTGGACACCGGCTACCACCGGACAAGGCTACGCATTATCGTCGGTATATTTTGTAGACCTCGATACCGCCTACGTAGTTGGAAATAACGGAACCATTTTAAAAACTTATAATGCCGGTGTTACTTGGTTTCCACTAACAAGCGGAACTTCTTCTGATTTATACAGTGTTTACTTCGTAGATTTTAATACCGGTTATGCTGTGGGCTTTGGCGGTGTGATATTAGGAACGAACAATGCCGGCCAAACTTGGGCCGTTTTGCCAAGTGGCAGCGGCGCTAATTTATTATCTGTTTATTTTACCGATCTAAGCAATGGCTACGCGTGCGGACAGGGCGGCAATATCCTTAAAACCCTCGATGGTGGCGCAACCTGGTTATCGATGTCAAGCGGTACGTCAAATACACTTCAATCAATTCGTTTTGCGGATGCAGTTACAGGTTACGCATGCGGGCAATCGGGAGATATTTTAAAAACACTCGACGGCGGTTATTCCTGGTATTTACAAAACAGCGGTACAACAAATAGTTTATACACTATATTTTTTTTAGACCTTGTTAATGGCTATGTGGCCGGTAATGCAGGAACTATTTTGCGCACAACAGTTGGAGGTTGCCTTACTCCCGCTATAGTTGTTAATGGAACCAAAACTATCTGCGATCAAAGCGCTACAAATTTATCGGCCATCGGTGCAAACAGCAATTGGTTGTGGACACCCAATTTTGCTTTAAGCAGCAATACCATTTCAAATCCCACAGCCAACCCAAATATTACAACAACCTATACCGTTAGCGGTTATAGCAGCAACGGTTGCCCGGGTACAACCACCGTTACCATTGTGGTAAATCCATTGCCGGGCCTCAGCACAACGCCCAACGATATTACCTGCAACGGTTTGTGCAACGGTTCAACTAGCGCGGTAACTACCGCCACTACTTATTCCTGGATGCCGGGCGGACAAACCACACAAAACATCAGCAGTCTTTGCGCAGGTGTTTATACTGTTGTTGTAACAGATATCAATGGTTGCAGTGCAACGGCCACCAGTCCAATAAATGAGCCCGGTGTTATTACCGCGGGCATTACCGTGCAGCAAAATGCAACCTGCAATGGCATTAACGACGGTCAATTAAAAAATAGCGCAATAGGCGGCACCCCTCCTTATTCATTATCGTGGATGCCGGGTGGACAAACCAGCGGCACAGCAATTAATCTTGCGGTGGGAGTTTATACGCTAACAGTAAACGACGCTAATCTTTGTCCGCAGGCAACTGCAACTGCAGCCGTTGGCCAAACAAATCCTATATATGCCACTATAAGTGGTCCGGCAGCGCTCTGTCAAAATCAATCCGCCCAATTAACGTATACCGCAACCGGTGTAGCGCCTTACGGCGTTGACTGGTACAGCACACTTAACGCGGGTAGTTTTTGTTTTGTAGATACTTCCTTATTTAAACAAACAACAGCTGGCTCGGAAAGCATCGTACTTACCATTACCGACGCCAACGGTTGTATCACAAAAGATACGCTTGGCATACAGATCGGTTACGGCGATTCGCTTTCGGGATTGATTATAGAGCCAAATCTAAATCCGGTTAACAACGGCAAGGTTTATTTATTTCAACAAAAATTAAATAACGTAGGTGTACTGGACACTATTGGCGTTGTTGGTATTAATGCTAATGGTACTTATAGTTTTCCGAATATTATGTACGGCGATTACTTTGCAAAAATTGTTGCCGACACAGTTGTTTATCCAACTTCAATTGCAACATACTACAGCAATAAACCTTACCCTTTTCAGTGGGATTCTGCATTGGTAATTAATCATTATACCTGCGTAGCATCTAACGTTAGCGGGTATAACGTTACTGTTTTAGAAATAATTCCCCTTGTAGGACCGGGCCTTATTAGCGGAACAATTACTGCAGGACCCGGCTATGGACAAAGAACCGGCCCCGGTGCACAAATATTAGGCGCGCCGCTAAAAGGCGTTGACGTTAAGCTTGGAAAAAATCCGGGAGGCAGTCCGGCAGCACGCACAATAACAGACGCTAGCGGACATTATACGTTTACGAACGTACCTCTTAACCAGGCCTTCACCATTTACGTTGATATACCGAATTACGGAATGGACACCACGCTTACAGTTACACTAACTTCAACAAACACGGTTAGCAATAGCAACAACTACTATGTAGACTCTCTGAAAATAAGAGTAGATACTGTAGGAGCTGTAGGCATACTAATTTTAAATACCGGCGGTAGTGAAATTTCTGTTTTCCCGAATCCGGTTTCAGATAAGCTTTATTTTGAATATAAAGGAACCGGTAAAGCCGAAGTTATTTTGCTGAACACTTTTGGTGGCGAAGTAAAAAGAGAAATTCTTAAACCAATATCTACTTTAGATATAAGTGATTTAGCAGAAGGAATTTATTTTGTTGCTGTTAAAACCAAGGAAGGTTCGGTTACCAAAAAAATAATAGTACAGCGGTAACACGCACTCGTCCCTTTTATCAATTTAATTACTACATTTACCTTAGGCAATTATCTTGGTATAAATGTTAAAGTTGAGTAGCTATTTTTTTCTGTTTGCGGTATTGAATTTCTTTCAACAGGGGGTTTATTCGCAAACGCGCAGCCTGGATTCTTTAAAACGTGTTTTAAAAACTACCAAAGACGATACCAACAAAATAAACATCCTTAAAGCAATTGGGTGGAAACTGAGGTACGATAATCCGGATACTTCAATCATCGTAACCACACAAGCATTAAAACTTTCCGAAAAATTGTATGCTTCCCCTGATAAAGCCCTGGCAAAGTGGGGAGAAAAAAACATGGCTGTTTCGTCAACAAATCTTGGTTTTTTTAATACAGTTTTAGGCAATTACACGCAGGCGCTGCAACACTATCTTAAATCGCTTACAATAAATGAAAGAATAAACGACAGAAGCGAAACTGCCGGTACGCTTTGTAACATTGGGATCGTTTATTATTCGCAAGGCGATTACCCGAAAGCATTAGCGTACTATTTTAAAGCTTTAAAAATAGATGAAGAAATAGGAAATAAAAAATGGACAGCAAATGTACTGGGCAATATTGGCATTATATATGACGAACAAGGCGATTATTCAAAAGCGCTTGAATATTTCTTTAAATCTTTAAAGTTGGCAGAAGAGTTGAATGATAAAAACGGCATTGCGCATCACTTGTGCGAGATTGGCATAAATTATTGCCAGCAAAAAAATTATAGCAAAGCGTTAGATTATTGTTTCAGAGGGGCTAAAATTGCAGAAGAGCAAGGAGATAACACTCTATTAGGAGCTAATCTTAGTAATATAGGTATTGCTTATAAAGAATTGGCGGATTCTGCAGCGGGTAAACGTGCTATTATTGCCAGCGACTCGCTTTATAAAAAAGCATTTGCTTATTTTTTTAAAGGATTAAAAATTGATGAAGAGTTGGGTGATAAAAACGGAATAGCCATTAAGCTTGGCAACCTGGGTTCGCTTTACGTTACTTTTAAAAAATATAAGCAAGGTGAAGATTATTTACTTCGTGCCCTTGCTTTATGCGATAGCATCGGCTCATTAAATAATACACTTGAGTTTGAAAACGTGCTTAGCAACTTATATTCGCAAACCGGCAGGCCAAAACTGGCCCTTGAACATTATAAAAAATTTATTGCCGCAAAAGACAGTTTAACAAATGAAGAAAACACCAAGAAAACTGTACGCCTTGAAATGAATTATGAATTTGATAAAAAAGAGTCGTCCGCAAAATTAGAACAGGAAAAAAAAGAAGCTGTAGCAACTGCCGAAAGTAAAAAACAAAAAATTATTATATGGAGCGTGTGCGGCATTTTACTTCTGGTATTTGCTTTTGCCCTATTTGCTTACCGCAGTTTTTTACAGAAGAAAAAAATAAACATTGAAATAACCAAACAAAAACATTTGATAGAAGAAAAGCAGCGCGAAATCTTAGACAGTATACACTATGCCAAACGCATACAAACCGCGTTAATTACCAATGATAATTATATTGACAAAAATTTAAGGCGCCTGATGAAGCGTCTCCCCTCCTGCTAAGTAGATTTTTAATTTTAAGATAAATTAACTCCGTAAGGCCTTTCTAAACTTCAATTAACATTTTTTGGCTAACACGCTCTCTTTCGGTTGCCTTATCTTTATTTAACCAAATAAAGACATGAAAAAGATTTTGCTGCTTATATGTTTCTTTTCTGCTTTTATGCCATGCCTAATATTGGCACAAATAGATTCTTTGCAACAAGCCCTTTTAACTGCTAAAGAAGACAGCAATAAAGTAAACATGCTTAACAAACTTAGTGTGCAATTGGCAAACGCCGGCAATTATACAGATGCGCTTTCTTATACCAAGCAAGCTTTTACAATTTCAAACACGCTTACAAATTCTAATCCCTATCCTGCCAATAACGGCCCCGTAGTTACAGGCTGGGTAAAAGGAAAAATAATGACGTACAACGCACTCGGCACTATTTATTACCGCCAGGGTAATATGCACGAATCCTTAAAAAATTATTTGGCAGCCCTAAAATTAGGAGAAGAAACCCATAGCAAAACAGAAGTGGCATACTCTTACACAAGTATGGGTAATATAAATGTTTTGCAAGCCAATTATATCGAAGCTGAAAAAAATCATTTTACTGCTTTAAAGGTTTATGAGCAAACTAATAACCAAACCGGCGTAGCTTACACGTATAACAACTTAGGTAATATGTACGAGGATCAAAACAGTGATAAATCACTGGTGTATTACCAAAACGCCCTTAACATTCTGGATAATCAAAATAATAAAAACGGTGTTGCTGCAGCATACAATAATATTGGCACCGTATATCACGGACGTGGTAATTACGACGAAGCTTTAAAAAATCATTTGTATTCTTTAAAAGTTTACGAAAGTACAGGCAATTTGCAAGGCGTAGCGGCATCCTACAACAACATTGGCAATGTATACAATCGGTATAATGATTTTAAAACAGCACTTAAATATTATACGGCTGCGCGTAACATGCAGGAAGAAATTGGAGATAAATACGGCGTTGCCACTTCTTACAATAATATTGCAAGTGCTTATTACTGCCTTGGCAATTATCCGGAAGCAATTGTATATTACTTTTCATCTATCAGCAAAAAAGAAACTATAGGCGATAAAAAAGGCCTTAGCACTTCGTATATAAGCTTAGCCTTTACTTATTTTAAATTAAAAAGATTTAAAGAAGCCGAAAAATATTGCAACAAATCTTTGTTACTCGCCAAAGAAATAGGCGCCGTTGAACTTGCCTTGCTGGCCGATAAAAAACTGGCAAGTGTTTACGCTGCCGAGAGTGCCGGAAAATAAAATTTACGTTTTGCATCTAATAGCATCTTCGCCAAAAAAAAGAGTATGTAACGAATTTTAAGGTTCGATAAACTCTGTATAATTATCCGAAGTAATTATCTTACATATAGCAGGCTTGTAGGTTTTTAAAAATATTTTTGGGAATTTACTTTTTTTGCCCTTAGCGATTTTCCATTTAAATTCATACGCATGTAATTGGCCATCGCGCTCTTCTATGTAATCAATTTCATTTTGGGCGTGATTGCGCCAAAAAAAACGATTGCTGTAAATTTGGTTATAAGCGCAATGTTTCATGCGCTCGCTTATTATAAAATTTTCCCACAAAGCCCCTTTATCATTTCGCAGGCCAAGGGGGTTAAATGAATTGATAAGCGCATTGCGAATTCCGTTATCGTAAAAATAAATTTTTCGGCTCTTTTTTAATTCATTTCTAAGATTACGACTGAAGGGGCTCAGGCGAAATACCACATAAGCTTTTTCCAGTAATTGAATATAATGCTCAACCGTTTCATTATCCAAGCCCGCCATTTGCCCCAATTCATTGTAAGAAACCTGGTTTCCGGTTTGAAAAGCTAATGCTTGTACCAGTTTTTCCAACCGGTCGGGCTTTTGAATTCTTTCCCAGGTTAAAATATCTTTGTACAGATAACTATCCGAAAGCTGCTTCAAAATTTCTTTTTCACTCCCCGGATTATTTATCACTTCCGGATAATATCCGTAAATCATCCGGTGCTCCAACAAACGCCTTTCGTCGACCACACTTGTGTGCGCCGCCATTTCAGAAAAAGAAAGTGGGAAAAGCGTATACTCCCATTTTCTTCCTGTAAGTGGTTCGTTGGTTTTATTTGCCAGCTCAAATGCAGATGAACCGGTTGCTATTACTTTAACACCCTTAATATTATCCGTAATAAGTTTCAGGCATATGCCAATATTTTCTATACGCTGCGCTTCATCTATTACCAGAATCTTATTATTACCGATTATTTTCTTCAGTCGGGCCGAGGTAGGTTTACTAAATTGCTCGCGTACATCGGTTTCATCGCCGTTGCACCATAGCACCTTGTCTGTTTCTTTTGTAAGTTCATTTAACAGCGTAGTTTTTCCTACCTGCCGCGGGCCCAACAAAATAAGGGCTTTATTATCGGCCAGTTTCTTTTTTAGTAAAGCTATCAGGCTTCTCGTAATCATACTTCAAAAATACGAATTTTGCGGTTTAATTCGCAAAATTTACATAAATTTTGCGGTTATAACCGCAAAATTTATACATTACAATACATTAGATTGATTTTTAATTGATTAGGGGTTGTAAATAGTGAGTTATTTCTTCCCCGCCACTATCAACACATCTTTTTTACTTCCCCAATGGTAACCCAAATGAAAGGGAAGTTTACCCACCTTAGCGCTGTCCTTTATAAAAACCTCATTCAGGTCCTCTTGCTTGTTAAGCCATTTAAAATCGCTTACCGGTTTAGCATAAGCTCCGTACAGTTTAACGTTCCAATTGCCGCCTTCGGTAAAATATTTATATGGAATTCCGGTATCATCCTCAACTACATTATTTGTTTTGTCTAAAATAAACTTGCGCATATTGCTCATAAAATCGTTATGTAATAAATACGAAGCGCTCTTTACATACGTAGTGGCGTCGGTCATTTTGCTTAAGTATTTATAAAAAACAGCGGTGTCGTTAAATTTTTTGTTGCTTACATCGTAACGGAAATAATAAACAGTTTTAGGCTTACCGTTACTTACAATATCAATACGCACTCCAAAAGCTTTGTGTTCTTTATCCTTATAATCGTAAGGCACTTCGGCAATACTGTCGTTATTATACTTTACTACATACTTTACATCGGCAATTTCATTACCGGTACGCTTAATAAAAAACGACATAAGTGATAAGGTACCATACAAATTATGATAATTAAAATCGCGACCCATATTTTTTGTAATGAAATAGCTTTTATTAAAAATATCAGTTAAAGAATTGCGAAAGCCATACACATAGTCTTCGGCTTCCTTCTTTTTCATTTTACTTACATCGGGCAGTTTGCCAATGTTTTCTAAACCAATTAACACATATTTATCTGCTTCCGGAAAAAAAGTATAAGCCGTTAAAAAATCGGGTCCCGAAAAAGGATAGAAAATAGTTTTACTGCTTTTATTTATTTGCGCAAACTCCACATTGGTCCATGTGCGCATTTTAGAAAGCCTCGAATTTTCTAAACGCTTCCAGCTGCTATCTACAAAACGCGCGTTGTCTTTCCATGCCGACGAATCTAAAAAACGTTTCAAGCTTCCCGAATTACTTTTTACACCCGACATTACCGAGGCAATGGCGTTAAAATTGTTTTCAGGACTATAGGTTGTAATATCCCAAGCGGCACCGGGCGTATTTACAGCTTTTACAACAGGCGTTGAATCCTGTTTTTTAAGACTGTCCTTATTTTCTGTTAGCTTTTTGTCTTTATCCGTTGCTGTAGAGCCGCCCTGACAAGAGTTTAACAAACAGGTTAAGGTTAATAGAGAAAGGATTGTTTTTTTCATGAATACGTTTTTTTCCTTTTTTGTTTCATAGAATCCGTCCTCCTTTTGCCGAGAACTCATTTCATACGATTTTTAAAGGATTGCAAATGTAGCTAAATTATCGAAAACCAAGGGCGTTCTTAGTAGGGGTACTTGACTATTCCTCAGCCTTTTCGATGGTAATCCCAACATCCATAATAAGCGGCAGGGGGTCTATAATGTTTTTATCGCCATAACGCATTACCTGCTCGTAGTTAAAAGTGTATTTTCCTAAATGACGGAAACGGGTGTTTTTTTTATAAATAATCACATTATCATACAAATCACCTATGCCACTGCCTATCCATTTGCCTTTATCATCAGCTAAAACACATTCGATAGTATCTGTAGTTTTTATGCCCTTAGGATTGGTGGTATGCAAAAACATAAATAAATTACGAAAAGGATAACTCTCGGCATTACGCACGTTTATGTACACGTCATACAATTGGTTTGTATCTGCATTTGTAAATTCAAATTTTGGTTGGTAGTTTTTGGCCCAGCCTTTGTCTTCTTCAAAACGCTCAAATTGGGTATACACCACATTATTATTGCAGGAAAAAGTAATTGCAATAACAAAAAGACTCAAAGCTATTTTAAAAAAACTACGCATTATTTTTTAGGATCTCCCCCACCGCCCGGCTTGCGGTTTTTGTTGCGGTAATGATTATGATTGCCCGGTTTACGGTTTGCGCCACCCCCACCCTGTTTACGGTTAGGATTGCTACTTTTCTTTTTATCAAAACGATTTAAACTATCCTGCCCTACTACATTTTCATAATCAAGCGGCTTTTTAATTTGCGTGGCAGCTTGCTTTTTTACTTCTTCACCTAAATCATCGGGCAACACACTGGTTTTATTCAACTCAATAATTTTCTTCACCCTGTCAACGCTCAGAGGAATAAAAGTTTGTGCCTGCCCCTCGTAAGAAAACCACATCATGCGTTTAAAAATATCGGTCTTTTGATGAAAGGCACGGCCTTTTAAAGTATTTAATTTTACATTTTCTACATTAGGAAAATCCTTTACCGCATCCAAATACGAATCAAGTTCGTAATTCAAACAACATTTTAGTTTACCGCATTGCCCTGCAAGTTTAAGCGGGTTTAAAGAAAGTTGCTGGTAACGCGCTGCGCTTGTGTTAACTGTTCTAAAATCTGTAAGCCAGGTTGAGCAACACAATTCTCTTCCGCAAGAACCTATACCGCCTAAGCGAGATGCTTCCTGCCTTGCACCAATTTGCCTCATCTCAATACGCACACTAAATTCATGCGCCATTGTTTTAATTAATTCCCTAAAATCAACGCGACCATCGGCAGTATAATAAAAAACTGCTTTTGTTTTATCGCCCTGATACTCTACATCACTAATTTTCATTTGCAAACCATGCTTAATAGCAAGTGTTCTTGCTTTATACATTGCTTGCGTTTCTAATGCCTGCGCTTCTTTCCATTTATCAATATCGGCGGCTTTTGCTTTGCGATATACCTTTTTTACATCCTGGCTATCGTAAGCAATTCCCTTTTTCTTCATCTGTATGCGCACCAACTCGCCCGTAAGCGATACTACGCCCATGTCGTGTCCCGGACTTGCCTCAACAGCAATAACCTCTCCAACCGAAAGCGGTACGCCGGCCGTATTCTTAAAAAATTCTTTGCGCGAGTTTTTAAAGCGGACTTCTATAACATCAAAAGGCTTTTGGTCGTCGGGCAATTGCATGCCTGCCAGCCAGTCAAATACGGTAA
Organism: Bacteroidia bacterium; assembly: GCA_038214655.1. Taxonomy (GTDB): domain Bacteria; phylum Bacteroidota; class Bacteroidia; order B-17B0; family Aurantibacillaceae; genus PALSA-968. The sequence goes on from JBBQRR010000041.1 coordinate 29,857, forward strand.
GTTTGTTACAACTATCGCTTTGGCAACTACCGCTGGTAGAGCCGCAACCGGCAGGTAAACCCCCGGCATCTTTATCAGTTGAACAACCTCCAGTAGAACAGCCCATTTTGCAATTAAAATTTCAGGAGGTAAATATACTAAAAATAAAGGATTAAGGAAGGTGTTTTGGGCGTGCCCCCGCGTTATGAGTTTTCCTTCGAAGCCTGTTTGGTGGGCGGGGTCAGGCTACAAAAGGGTGTCGTTTTTTTGCCATACTTCTTTTAATCAAAATCTTCTGCGCCCCGTGTGCTGTTAAAATTTATGATTAGCCCGGCAAAAAGAACCCTTGCGGCCTTTTGTATCCTTCACGCTAATACAAGTTTATACTTGGCATATAGGCTCTAATCATTGAGCTTTGGGCAATTCATAAAAACAATTATCTTTGATTATCAAATCCCTTACCATGAAAAAAATATTTATTCTCTTTAGTTTTACAGCCTGCCTCAATTTACAAGCTCAAATTTGTATGACCACGGCAACCAATTTTCCTTCCAACACAAGCGTTATTTCAATTGCAAGCGCTGATTTTAACAGCGATGGAAGAGCAGACTTGGCGGTCGCCAATTTTGCTTCATCAAACATATCTATATTGTTAGGCAATGGTAACGGCACTTTTGCAGCAGCGGTATATTATGCAGCAGGAAGCGCCCCTGAATCTATAACTGCGGCGGATTTTAACGGGGATTTTATTGTGGATCTTGCTGTAGCCAATAACAGTTCGGCTAACTTTTCAGTGTTCTTGGGCACAGGCACCGGAACTTTTGGTGCCGCCACAAATTTTCCCTCAGGTAGCGGAAGCCCGGTTTCAATTACTCACGGAGATTTTAATGCGGATTCGAAACTTGATCTTGCTATAGCTCACAGTTCAGGAAATGTTGGTATTTATTTAGGCAACGGCACAGGCGGCTTTAGTGCCACTACAAACTTTTTGGCCGCCACCTATCCGGTTGGAATTGCAACTGCAGATTTTAATGGTGATTTAATTCTCGATTTAGCGATAGCTAATCAAAACTCAAATAACATGTCGGTTTTATTTGGTGTGGGTAATGGAAATTTTTTGGCCGCAACTAATTTCGCAGCAGGCACAAAACCGCGCGGAGCGACATGTGCCGATTTTAATGCAGACGGCAACATGGACGTTGCCATGGTAAATTTTGGTTCCAGAAATATTTCTGTTTTTTTAGGAAGCGTAACAGGAAGTTTTGGCGCTGCAACAAATTATTCAACAGGCTTCGGCCCACTGGGCGCAATCAGCCAGGATTTTAATGCGGATGGAAAAATGGACCTTGCTGTTGCCAACGATTCTTCCACTTTTGTTTCAGTATTATTAGGTACAGGCACAGGTAGTTTCAGTCCTGCGTTAAATTTTACCACAGCTAATGGGGGGCATGGAGTTGCCAGCATGGATTTTGACGGTAACGGCAGGTTAGATCTTGCGGTTGCTTGTTTTACGCCTACCTGTGTAAGTGTACTTTTAAATAATCCGGATACGCTTTCAGGATTTGTAAGAGATACCAATAATGTTGCTGTTACATCGGGTAAAGTGTATGTTTTTCAAAGAAACATTACACATGCCGGATTACTTGATACAATGGGATACACCAATATCGTTAATGGCAATTATACTTTCCCTTGTTTAGACACCGGTAATTATGTTATCAAGGCGGTTGCCGATACTTTGGTTTATCCAACTTCGGTTCCTACTTACTATAGTTTTAAAACGTATCCTTACCAATGGGATTCTGCCTTTGTAGTGGGTTTTACAAGCTTTAATGTAAATCTTTCCGGAAATAATATTCAGATTATTCAGCTTCCGATTACATCCGGGCCGGGAACTATTAACGGGCAAATAACTAAAGGTGTAGGTTACGGACAAAGATACGGTGGCGGAAATCAAGTTTTAGGCGCGCCCTTAAAAGGTGTAGATGTTAAACTGGGTAAAAATCCGGGAGGCTCTCCTGCCGCGCGAACAACTACGGATGCAACAGGCCATTATAATTTTACAAACGTTCCTTTGGGCAGTTATAAAATTTATGTGGATGTACCCAATTATCCGATGGATAGTACGCTGGGGGTAGTGTTAACTTCTACCAATACAGCTTCGGCAGGCAACAACTATTATATTGATTCGGCTTTTGTAAGGGTTGACTCAGCTGCAACAGGCATTTCAAATCCAACCGTTTTAAAAAACAATAGTGCTGTAATTTATCCCAACCCTGCTTCAACCAATTTTAAAATTGAAATTCCTGCAAACACAAAATACATTTTGCAGGTAAGCGATATAAACGGGAAAATTATTTTAAGCCAAACTATAAATACCACAAGCATCATTGACGCAAGCGGATTTAATACCGGAGTTTATAACGTAAGTTTACTAAATGAAATCGGCGTTTTAAATAAACGATTGATTATTGTAAGGTAAAATTATTTAATCTGAGAGGCCACCAACTCTGCTACATCAAGCACTTTGGTTTTATCTTCTTTATTGAAATGCTTAACGCCATCCGTCATCATGGTATTGCAAAACGGACAAGCAACCGCAATTACATCGGGGTTTTCTGCAAGAGCTTCTTCGGCACGCTCGGTGCTTACTTCTTTGGTTCCTTTTTCTGATTCCTTAAACATTTGTGCTCCACCTGCGCCACAGCATAAGCCTTTTGCTTTGCTGCGTTTCATTTCATGTAAATCAGAGTCTAAACTTTTTATAACATCGCGCGGCGCCTCATACACATCGTTGGCGCGGCCCAAATAACAGGGGTCGTGATAAACAATTTTCTTTCCTTTAAATTCTCCGCCCTGCACTTTTAATTTTCCCTGTGCAATTAAATCCTGCACCAATTGGGTGTGATGAATTACCTCGTATTGTCCGCCCAGTTGCGGATACTCATTTTTAATAGTGTTAAAGCAATGCGGACAGCCCGTTACAATTTTTTTAATGTTGTAATTGTTTAGTGTAGTAATATTTTGCATGGCCTGCATCTGAAAAAGGAATTCGTTGCCGGCGCGCTTTGCCGGATCCCCTGTGCAGCTTTCTTCCATTCCTAAAATGGCAAATTTTATTTTTACATGATCGAGTATGCGCACAATGGCTTTGGTAATTTTTTTAGCTCTGTCATCAAAGCTGCCGCTACATCCTACCCAAAATAGTATCTCCGGAGATTCGCCTTTCGCCGCAAGTTCGGCCATTGTACTAACATGAATAGTTTCCATAGTTGGCAGTTTTTAGTTAGCAGTCGGCAGTTTGCTGGGCGAAAACTTCTCAGGAGCGTTCATCATACTCCCTAACATTTTTCCAACCTGCAAATATCCGTCAATTAGTTCTTTGTGTTTTTCTTCTTCCAAATAGTTGCAATCCTTTGCAAAATCAAGATGAACCATTGTTTCAGCGCACTCACCATCTGAATCCGAAAGTTTTGAAATGAAATGCTTTGGATAAATTCTTTTTCGGTACCCTTCGGCCATATTGGCACATACAGATCGTGAAGAGCGTCTTACCTGATCTGTAAGTGAATAAATTTCTTCTCTTGGAAATTTTTTACTCAACTCAAAAATTTCCAACGCAAGTTTATAAGCTTTCTGATAAACTATCAAATCTTTATATCCTTGTGCACTCATCTTATTTTGTTCGCTTATTTTCCATAATTTGTACTGCCTACTGCCTACTGCCTACTGCCTACTGCCTACTGCCT
>JBBQRR010000042.1:0-33216 GCA_038214655.1 Bacteroidia bacterium
CTTTGAAACACAACATTATCAAGAATGCTTTGAATTATCAAAAGTTGCTCTTGAATCATTTGAAAAGTTCCACTATTCAAATGAAGTTTGGTTTGCCAGAAGAATAGCATTATCAAAAAAGCATCTTGGTAATTCCGCTGAAGCTTTAAATGAATTGCTTCTAATTCTTAGACGAAAAAAGGAATGGTTCATTCAAAACGAAGTTGCTCAAATCTATAAGGAAAACGGAGACAATGAAAAGGCTTTCAAGTTTGCAATAAGTGCAATCAACAATTTTGGCGACCTTGAATATAAAGTCGGCTTGCTTGTATTAATCGCTGAGCTTTTGGCTTTAAAAGATGAAAAGGAATTATCCTTTAAACATTACTCATTATCCAAATTATTAAGACTTCAAGAAGAATGGAACGTTCCAAATTCTGTTTCTTCCGCATTAAGTCAATTTTCTTTTGAGCAAATCACAATCGAAAAATTGCCCGATTTAAAAAGAGAATTAAAAAAATACTGGAACAGTTTCAATCCACAACAGACAGCACCGAGACATAATACAACCCAAAGACTAACGGGAAAAATTGACAGGATTTTACACAATGACGAAAAAGGTGCTGACGGCTTCATCAAATTTGACGGTAACAAATCAATTTACTTTCGAGTGAATTCGACAGAGGAAATTATTAAACAAATAGCGGTGGGTTTAGAAGTGGAATTTAAAATATTACCAGCGACAGACGACAAAAAAGAAAAAGCGGTTCAACTAAAGACAAAATAAAAGCCAACGCATTTGGTAGCACATTTGCAGTTTTTCCAAACGCATAAAGCCAAGCAAAAAACAGCAAAAGAGCTACCAATCCAACGCACAACGACACAACAATGGGCAGACAAATAACGACCGAGAAAGAAGAACGAAGGCATAACAGGCGTTTGGCAAAAGTGGCGGTTCAGTGCTCCGCAGACAGTTTTGTGGTTAATCAAACATTGGTTTTCCGCATCAACATTTGTGGTAAAAATCGCCACCTTCGCCAAGCGCCAAACCGTTATACCCAACACGCCAACGATAGACGGTAAAATATTAATATATGAAAGATCTTTTACTTATTATTTTCATAGGATGGTTTGGACAGATAAACGCTCAATTGTGTTTTACTCCTGTTACAAACTTTTCTGCAGGTTCTGCGCCTCTTGGTTTAACAAGCGCCGACTTTAATAAAGATGGAAATCTTGATTTAGCGGTACCTGACTGGGGAGCAGATAGCGTTTCAATTCTAATAGGCGATGGAATTGGAAATTTTAGCTCGCCTACAAAATATGCAACAGGCTCACATCCATATGCAGTTGCAGCCAACGATTTCAATAAAGATACAATCCTTGACCTTGCCGTTGTTAATATAAACACAAACGACGTTTCCATTTTATTAGGCAATGGAAACGGAACTTTTCAGACCGCAACAAGTTTCGGGTTAGGCACTCAACCTGTTTCGATCGTACATAGCGATTTTAACGGCGACGCAATTCCCGACTTAGCAATTGCAAATTATGGCTCAAGTAATGTATCTATATTACTCGGTAACGGCGTTGGGGGTTTTAGTTCAGCTGCCAACTTTACCGTTGGAGCAAATCCGGGTTGGATAACGAGCGCTGATTTTAATGAAGATGGCAAAGCTGATTTAGTAACAGCAAATCAAACCTCAAATAATATTTCGATTTTATTAGGAAACGGGATGGGTGGTTTCAGTACAGCAAATAACTACAACGCAGGAACAACCGCACAATCTGTAGCAGTAGCCGACTTTAATGGAGATAATCATAAGGACATTGCCGTTGCTAATGCCAACTCAAATAATATTTCTGTTTTTTTAGGCATTGGTACGGGTAGCTTCGGTGCAGGTACTAATTATTCTTCGGGACAATTACCTGTTGCGATTACCTGCGCTGATTTTAATAATGACGGAAATATTGACTTGGCAACAGCAAACAATAGCTTATCGAATATTTCAGTATTAACAGGAAATGGACTTGGAGGCTTTAATCCAAAAGTAAATTTTGGTGCAGGCCTGAGCCCAATCTCTATAGTGAGCGCAGACTTTAATCATGATACTAAAATCGACTTAGCCGTTTCAAATCACGGCTCAAATAATGTTTCAATTCTTTTAAATTGCTTTACTGTAATGATGTACATTTTGCAAAGGCACAAAACAACATACTTATTAGGTGGTCTTTGGTCTTAAACTTCTTAATATATCGGTCTGACTGGCACCTATTCGTTGCCTTTTGAAGAATAGTTGGCTCAATTAAAGAAATCAGCTGTCCGAAAACGGAGTGTCCAAAAAAATAATTACTTTTATTCATTGTAGGTTAGTTTTAGCGAACCAAAACTACAAAACAAAAGTAGCCTAAGCATTATGCTTGGCTTCTTTTAAAATCTTTTATCGGACAACAGTGAAAGGCAATCTATCTTGTACGGTAAGTGCCCCTTAAAACAGGGGCAATAGTTGCTACTAATTTGTGTGGCTTCGGCCATTAATATAGCGGCCCTTTTCTATGTGTTTTAGCTATACACCCCGGTTTAACAGACTATTTTTTGCCTTATATGGCCCATATAAAGCTTTGGTCGAACTTATAGTAGGATATTATTATTTTATTAACTTTGGTAAACGCTGCTTTTATATATGAAGAGAAAATTATTTTTATTTATTGCCTGCTCGCCAATTTTACTTTTTTCGCAAGGCTTTCAGGTTAACCTGCAAGGACAAAAACAACAGGGCATGGGCGGCGCGGGTTCTGCTTTAATGCAAGATGGCGCTGCGGTATTTTTTAATCCGGGCGGCATTTCTTTTTTAAAAGAAAACAGCATTAACGTTGGCGCCAACGCTGTTATTGCAAACAGCGCGTATTTAGATGCCAACACTAATTCTTTTGCCCGCACAACTTCGCCACTGGCTACGCCATTTGCGGCATACGCGGTGTGGGGCCCCGACAGCTGCAAATTAAAATTTGGCCTTGGCGCATACACACCCTTTGGCAGCATTGTAAGCTGGCAAGATGGCTGGACAGGCCGCTTTGCGCTTACCTCCCTAAAATTACAAACCATATTTGTGCAGCCCACCGTAAGTTATAAACTTTGCGATAAATTAGGAATAGGAGCGGGCTTTGTTTTTGCGCACGGAGATGTAGAACTTAAAAAAGATTTAAATTTATACGACGCCAATGGTAATTATGCTAAAGCCGATTTAAAAGGAAGCACAAACGCTTATGGCTTTAACGCCGGCATTTATTATCAGCCCTGCAGTAAATTATCTTTTGCACTTACTTACCGTTCGCAAATAAATATGAAAGTAAAAAACGGTACGGCAACTTTTACGGTGCCGCCATCGTTAAATGCAAATGTTCCTTCGGGCCCTTTTAGTTCTTCTATTTCACTGCCAAGCGTTTTTACTTTGGGTGCTGCTTACTCGGTAAATCAAAAGCTTTCGTTCGCACTTGATATAAATTACATTGGCTGGAAATGCTACGATACGCTGGCTTTTGATTATAAAAATAACACATCTTCTTTACCGGACACCAAATTGCCGCGTTGCTATAAAAATACGTTTGCTTTTCGCTACGGCGCACAATATTGGATAAACGATAAATTTGTTGCACGCGCGGGCATGAGTATTTCTTTAACGCCCATTAAAGATGGCTACGTAACTCCCGAATTGCCCGATGCAAACCGTTTAAATTTAATGGCGGGCCTGGGCTATAAAATTGGCAATCGTTTTATGGTTGACGCCTCTTATACATTTGAAAACTTTAAAAGAAAAGACCATAACCTTGATTTAAATCTTGACGGAACATACAAAACCTATATTTCGGCGATGGGCCTATCGGTAAATTATAAATTTTAGTACATGAAAAACAAATTTCATACATTTTTAGGCACGGCAATTTTAAGCTGCCTTATTTTTTCGTGCAAGCCAAAAATTGATGCCCCAAATCCAAATAAAGGAAATGTGGATGTTACGCGTTTTGTGGCAATAGGCAATACTATGAGCGCAGGTTTTGCTGATGGCGCTTTGTATAACGAAGCACAGGAAAACTCTTTTGTAAATATTTTGGCAGGGCAATTTAAACTTATTGGCGGGGGTAATTTTAAGCAGCCACTAATAAGTTCAGGCTCGGTAGGAGTCGATGCAAATGGCAACGCACCTTTTAAATTAGGTTACTCAACCGATTGTTTGGGTGCAACATCACTGGCTCCAATTCCCACCACAACCGTTATAGATGCAAGTACATTATCTACATCTGTATATTCTTCGCAGGGGCCGTTTAATAATATCGGAGTTCCCAATGCAAAAGTTATTAATGCTGTGCAAACCGGTTATGGAAATTCGGCACAAGGCGCAGGAAATTATAATCCGTTTTTTTATCGCATGGCCGCAAACACTGCAAGCTCTTCAATGTTAACCGATGCACAGGCTGCAAACGCAACTTTCTTTTCGGTGATGATAGGCAATGATGATGTGCTTGCTTACGCGCAGGCTGGAGCTGCATCCGATGCAATTACACCGTCAAGCGGAATAACAGGCATTGGTTTTGACGCAAGCATGAACACTATTGTAAATACCTTAACAGCAAATGGTGCAAAGGGTGTTATTGCAAACGTGCCCGATGTTTACTCGCTCCCGTATTTTACAACCATACCGTATAACGGATTAACCTTGCGCCAGGGTCAGGCCGATTCGCTTAACAACGCTTTGGGCGGACTATTTGTTTTTCAGGCCGGAAATAATCCTTTTGTAATTGAAGATACCGCAGTGCCGTTTATCGGTTCAAGATTAATTGTAGCCGGCGAATTAATTTTGTTAGACGCGCCCTTAGATAAAATAAAATGTAACGGCATGGGCTCGCTAACTCCTATTCCAGATAAATACGTTTTAACTTTAGCCGAAATAAGTAACATACAAAATGCAACCGCCACTTTTAACGCCACAATTAAAAATATAGCAGATACAAAAGGGCTTGCCTTTGTAGATGCGAATACTTTTTTTAAATCCCTGCAAAAAGGTATTGTGTATAACGGAATAGCCCTCAATACAAGTTTTGTAACCGGAGGTGCTTTTTCTTTAGACGGCATGAATTTAAATCCGATAGGAAATGCCTTATTAGCCAATGAATTTATAAAAGCAATTAATTTAAAATTTGGATCACTAATTCCTCAGGTAGATGCAACAAAATACAGAGGAGTCATTTTTCCATAATAAAAACAAAACCTAAAATTAGTACTAACCTAAATAAATAACGAATGAAAAAGATCTACTTCTCAATTATCAGCGTTTTTGTTTCAGCATCAGCTATAACGGCGCAAAATCCATGCTTTAATGGTCGTTATGCAAATGATGTTTTTACAACACTAACAACTACAAGCGGCATTGCTTACGGTTCTAACACTAAATACAACGGAGCCAGTCAGACTTTAACATTGGATTTTTACCAACCCGCTGCCGATACAAGCACAGCAAGGCCCTTAATAATTTGGGCGCACGGCGGTAGCTTTGTTGGCGGAAGCAGCACAGATGCGGATGTAGTTAGTTTATCGCAGCACTTTGCAAAAAAAGGTTTTGTTTGTGCATCTATTAATTACCGTTTAGGGTTTTTTCCTTTCGATTCGGCAAATGCAGTGCCTGCAGTAATAAGGGCGGTACAGGATATGAAAGCGGCCATCCGTTTTTTTTATAAAGACAGAGCTACAACCAATACCTATAAAATAGACACAAACAATATTTTTATAGGAGGAAGTTCGGCCGGAGCTATTGCGGCCCTGCACGTGCAGTATCTTGATCGTGACTGCGAAATTTTACCTTACGTTTCGCAAACAAAATTAAATACACTTGGCGGCTTAACAGGAGCAAGCGGAAACGCCGGCTATTCGCAAAAAGTAAAAGGAGTAATTAATTTGTGCGGTGCGCTTGCCGTTTATGCCTGGTTAGAGCCGGGGAACTTACCTTTTGTATCTATGCACGGTACAATTGATGGAACGGTAAAGTACACGCGCGGTATTGTTAATCCCGGCACGCCATTAATGTATTTAGATGGTAGCCGTTTTGTAAATAAGCAGGCAGTTACCATTGGAGTTTCTAATCCTTTTTATACCTGGTTGGGTGCCGATCACGTTCCTTATGTGCAAGGTGGTACTGCGGCAACACAGTTAGCTTATATGGATACTACGGTAAATTTTGTGCGTGATTATTTAATTTCGCGTTTAGCTTGTTCTGATCCGGCTTTGCAAAATCCTAATGCGCCTTATGGTGTGGCTACTTTGTATCCTTTTACAGTTTGCGCGGTGGGTATTGAAAGTGTTGGCGCTAATTTAATACAACAGGTGTATCCTAATCCATCTGACGGAAGTATTAAAATTGTTTTTGTAAACGGCAACACTTCGTATACTGTTCAGTTAACAGATGTTGCGGGAAGAGTTGTTAAAACGATCAGCACCGAACAATCTGTTGTTGTTATGGAAAAAGGTGATTTAACTGCCGGCATTTACTTTCTTAAAGTGGTAAACTCAAGCGGACAAAGCTCTATTCATAAAATTATGTTTTACTAAAGTTAAAAATTTTGCTTAAAAAAAATCCCGGTGATGAGCCGGGATTTTTTTAAGGCTGTATTGATTTCCCCTCCTTTTCAAGGAGGGGACGTTTTATAAGAAGTGGAACACTTCGAGAAAATGGGGGTGGTTTTGTAAATTATTTTAAGAAGCCAGCCAGTCTTCTCCTTCTTTAAGATCATTAAAAAAACGCATGTTAACGCCGTGGTTAGTAGATACGGTTTCGTATAGATTATATTGGGCGGCTTTTTTTGGTTTTTCAATCACCGCAGTTTTTGCTCTTTTAAAAACCGGCGGATGTACTTTAGCCATTTCCATTATCTCTTTCAGCTCAAGATGCACATCGGCCTTAAGCGAATCGATGAGTATTTTTTTAAGTTCATCTTTATGCAGGATCAAATAAATTTTATTCATAATCTCCTCCATTTGCTTCTTTCTTATTTTGCCGGAATAGGTAATGTGTAAAACATCGCCTTTAATCTCACTTTTAAATTTAAATCCTGAAAATAGCATAGTATTGGGTTTTAAACAAATGTAAAAAAAATGTACAACCCGTACAAAAAATAAAACAGAATCCCGGTTTTACCCTTTTAACCTGGTTATTGCCTTCTCAATATACTTCTCGCCGGTAAGCAGGCTGCGCTGTATTTTGCGCGCGTAATAAATGCTGTCCAGTATTTCTTTCTGTTTTTCTTCAATAACCAGCTTCTGATTGCTGATTTCAACATTCGCCCTGCGCTTCTGTAAATAACTGCGATAAGCAAATACCGCAAAGGCCAGTACCAAAATTAAAATGCCGCTAACGCTGTAAATAATTATTTTTTGCTTTTTATTTTCGGCATTAGCTATGGCTTCTTTCTTTTCCTGCCCCAGTTTTGTTTCGGCTTCTTTCTTTTCAAACTCAAAATTCATTTCGGTGCGCACCTGTTTTTTAGTGTTCTCCTCGTTAAAAATGCTATCGCGGGTGGTTACGTACTTTTTGTAATAGGTCAGGGCTTCTTTATGTTTTCCGGTAGCTTCATAAATATCGCTCAGCCCTTCGTATCCTTGTTCAGCAACCACCAATTCGCCTGTTTCACGGGCCAATTGTAAACTCTTAATCGTGTATTTTTCGGCATCTGTATATTTCTTTAATTTAAAATAAACGTTACCAATATTGGTGCAACAAATCGCTGCGGCGTGTTTGTTGCCAATAGCTGTGTCTATCTCCAGCGATTTAAAATTGTATTTTAGTGAATTGGCAAAATCTTTTTGTTCGCCATAAATATTAGCCATGTTGCTATACGACATCGATATGCCCGATTTGTCGTTTATCTCTTCGCGTATTTTCAGTGCTTTTAAATGGCATTCCATCGCTTTATCATACTCTTTAGTATCCATATACACCAGACCTATATTGTTTAAAGAAATGCAATAGGCAGCGGTTTTTTGCTGCCCCCATTCTTCATAGAGGGCAAGTGCCTTCGAAATATATTTAAGGGCATCCTTGTAATTTTTTTCCTCAATATATATCAGCCCTATATTGTTAAGGGGGGCGGTCATGTTTTCCTTATTGGCGGCACCTTCGCAAATTTCGAGTGCTTTAAAATAATTTTGCAGAGCCATCGGGTAATTACCCTGATTATGGTAAATGCCTCCCACATTGCTATAGGCGCCTGCAATTTCTTTTTTACTACCAATTTTAATTTTTATCTGAAGGCCCTTCTTAAAAAAATCGAGCGCGTGCGCGTAATCGCCTTGTGTATAATAGGCAGCGCCCATATTATTGTAAGCGCCTGCAATACCGGAATTGTAATTTATTTTTTTAGAAAAATTAAGGGCTTGTTTTGCAAATAACAGCGCACTGTCAAAATTACTTCTTTGTAAATACTTTTTGGCAAGGCTAACCAGTATTTGCGCTTTTGCAGTATCTTCCTTGCAGGTTACCAAAACTTTGCGCAGGGAATCTATTTTTTTTGTTTGGGCCAAAGACGCATCGGCCCCAAAAATAATAAAAAAGGAAAAAAAGAAAATAATTCTTGATGTTAACCCAAAACTAAAGATCTTCATGCTGGCGGCCAATGACTTTGATTTTGTTGGCCTCAAATTGATAATCGTCTGTACCTCGGCCTTTGCCTTCCAGAGTTTCGGTTTTCCAGGCACTCATATATTTTACCATAATAAGATCAGTTCCTTTTTTTACGAGGTTAAGCTCTTCAAACCAAGCCATATTTTTTGTGCCGGTAGGAGTAACGCGGCCACCTTCTTTTGCAAGCTGAATAGTTTCCTCATCGGTAAACCATTTTAAAACTAGAGCTTTGTGCGCCTTAGAATTTTGCTCGCCAAGCCCTAAAGCTTCTGTAAGCACACAGTGTTTAGAATCTTTACATGAAGTATTAAAGAAATAACAGTAATACGCTATCAGGGCTTTTTCCTGCTCGCTGCAGTTTTTAATAAATTCGGTATTTATATAAGGTTCCTTGCCTTTAAACTCGTAAATAACTATGGCGTCTTCTTTTGCAGGCTCAACAGTTTTTGGTTTTGCGGTATCAACCACAACAGGATCTGTTTTAGGAGCTTCTTTTTTTTCGGCAGTGCTGTTGCATGCAACTAAAAATGCCGCGGCTATAAGGGTAAGGCTTAATTTTTTCATAAGGCTAAAATACTAAATTTTTAGAAACAGGCTTGTATATTGTATAACGCCCAAAGACCTTAAAAGATACATGGGGTATAGATTGGAAAAGGGCTTAGCGCGTGATTATAAATCACCGTTTAAAAAATCGGAAAAAAATGGAATTGGATTCCATAAAATTCCATATCCCTAAAAACGCATATGTCTTACATAAAGCTAAAAATAAAAATCCCGGCTCATCACCGGGATCTTTTTTATAAAATAATTTAGATTACAAATTACCTAAGATTTTAGCTCTGGTAATAAATTTATCCATATCACGTGCTTCCGTGCTTTTATTATATTCTTTTTGAATGCGCTCGTATATTTTTACAGCATCAGCATAACTCCCTTTAGTTTCGTAGGCGCCGGCTGCTTTTTTAAGGTAAATAGGCGAGGTAAAAGTATTTGAATTTTGGTCAGCTGCTTTTAAGTAATACTTTATAGCTTCATCAGGCTTGTTCAACTCCATATGTGCATCACCCATGGCACCAACAGCTACCGAGTTTAAAATAACATCATTTGTGCTGAATTTTTCTAAGTGCGCAATGGCATCTTCAAATTTACCGGTACGTAAATAAGAAATACCTAAATAGTATTGAGCCAAATTACCCGAAGGCGTGAAACCGTATTGGTCAGCAATTTCTTCAAAGCCCATAAGGTTTTTATCTGTACCATCAGGAAGTTTAATGGTTTTACCACCATTTATAGCAATGTTAAAGGAGTCTTTTTCAAAATACTGCTCGGCATAAAACATTTCGCTTTGCGCCTCGGCATCTTTGGTGGGAACGTACCACATTTTATAAGCAACAATAATACCTACTACACCAATAATGGCAGCAGCGGCAATACCCATTTGCTTTTTATATTTATGAAAAAATAACTCGGCGCGGTCAATCTGGCCTTCAATATCAATAGCGGGTTCTTTTTTCTCTTTTACTTCAGACATATTAAAATTAAATTGAGGGTGCGAAAATAGCAATTTTTACGGATATAAAAAAACCCCGTAAAGCTATTTACGGGGTTCATTTTGACTGTTTTAGGCTTAAATATTTATTTGGTATTGAATTATGAAGCAGCTTTTACGGGAACCTTCCTGAACGTTGCCGCTAGTATCGTTGTAAAAAGTAGGCCGGTTTTGGTAATCAAAGGAGAGTTTAGAGTTGTGGCCCTTTATAAGCCAATTAAAGCCAATATCAAACATCAGCATAGTTTTATGCTGCAGTGCTTCGTAATCCGCATACTGTGCACTGGCAAAAGGCATTAGTTGTCCGTGCCCTTCTCCCAAAAGTTTTTTAGGAAGCAAATAGCCCAATTGCGCATAAACTACCTGTCCGGTACCGAACATGGGTATGGCATTGCCATAAGCACCTGCCTGCACAAGATTGGTTGCACCCGAGCCGGTGGCGGGGTTCATAAGGCCGTTGTAACGAAGATAATTATTGCCGTAATTCATACTATAATATCCGGCAAAAGCACTAATCGCTGTGCCTTTATCTTTATTCAAGGGCATATCTAAATAGCTTTCAATAGCGAGGTGCAGCATATCTGCAAATGTGGTATCCTTATAGGCCCCGCCCGCACTGTCTTGTTTTAAATACCAGGTGGCCGATTTTTGGTACGCCGCGCCAACAGCTATATTCCATATTTTTTTTGCACCAAGATAAGTTCCCTGCATATAAGGAGTGGTATGATTTTCATTCTCAAAAAAGTTATAGGCTAAATAACCGCCGTACTGATTATTGATACCCGGATTTTTGCTATTAGAACCGTTTGCCGGAAAGACAGCAGGATTTACAAAAACAGCATTTTTGCCAAGCGCGGGAGCCGCAGAACCATTGCTATTTACCGGAAAAGGATTTGCCATAAATAAACGGTAATCCAATTTACCAAGCTGACCTCTTGCATATACCGCCAGCTTGCGGTTAAATTGGTCGTTTTGGTCAACACCATATTGCAAAAATACCGGCACATCCAAAGTCATAATAGTTCCAACAGAGGGCTGAGAAAAGCGCGAAACACCGGTGGTAACGGTAAGGCCGCCACCTATTTTTAATTGGTTTCCTTTGCCAACTTTATATTCACAAATGGCGTCATGAAAAAACGCGGCAATTTTACGGTTACCCGAAGTGTTGTAGGCTGCTGTATTATTAAAATTGTTTTGTCCGAACTGAAAATAAATAAATGTGTGGTCGGTAATCTGGCCAAACATCTGAATACGGGTGCGGCGCAGTCCAATATCAAAAGTAGAAGGTGCGTTTTTTGCGAACAAGGTTGTGCCGTCATTACTTTCATTATACCTTACCCATGTTTGGTTCATAAAAGTAACCTGAAAATAATGCGAGCCGTCTTCGTTTAAATTATACTTAAACGCGCTTTTTTCTTTTGGCGGAGGAGGAGGAGGGGGCAATTCTTTTTTTGCTGTGTCTGCCACTTGTGCAAAAACAGAGGCGGAAACAAACAGGAGCGAGGATATTGCAATTTTTTTCATTTTCACTTTTTACATTTTACTTTTAAGTTATAATTTATCTGTGCTCCCCGCCGAATGTGTAAAACAAACAACAATTTGAAACACGCCCGGGCAGGGTTGCACAGCGTGTTTTAATGTTTTTTTGCTCGGGTAGAGGTTGCATCGTGGCCCTTAAGTTTATGATGCTCGTAGCCACTTATAATAACCATTCCGCCTTCTGCCTGATAATCATTTTTAAAATCATTTAACGAGTGCAGTGTAGTATGGTCAATAACTCCGCAATTAGACAGGTTAATGTTTACATGTTTTCCGTGAGGCAGGGCATAAATTTTTTTCTTAAGGCCGAGGAAATTTGAAAACAAAGCGTCGCCTTTTATATTAAGTTGAATTTGATTTTGTTGCTCCTGTATTTCTACACGCGCTTTAAACAAATTGCTGAATTTGGCTCCGTGAATCATGTTTACAATAAATTCTAACAAAATACCGCTACCAACACCAATTAATAAATCGGTGGCAAGTGTTATAATTAAAGTAGCAACAAAAATGATAAACTGGTCGATGCCAATATGCCACATGTGTTTAAACTGGCGCGGATGTGCCAAACGGAAACCAACAAATACAAGCATTGCCGCAAGCGCCACGTTAGGAATCATTTCAATAAAAGGAACAGCAACTAAAATTGCCAATAGCATAAATAATCCGTGGAAGAAATTTGCCCAACGTGTTTTTGCACCGTAAGAAACGTTTGCCGAACTACGTGCAACCTCGCTAATCATTGGTAAACCGCCTACTACACCGCTTATAATATTTCCTAATCCCACAGCCCAAAGATCTTTATTGAAATTTGTTTTGCGTTTGTAAGGATCCATTCCGTCAACCGCTTTCGCAGTTAACAGCGATTCAATACTTCCGATTAAGGCATATAAAACAACATACTGTATAAACACTCCTGTGTGCGAACTCATTCCCGAAAAATCAACATTTATAAGTCCGTCTTTAAAAGCGTTTGCAATGCTTCCAATTTTTACCAATGCAAAATTAGCAATGGCGCCGTCGGTTTTAATGTGTAACGCAAAACCTAAGGGGATAGAAACTGCCAACACTACCAATGGCGCGGGAATTTTTTTGATGTGCTGATTTTTTATGAAACCCATTACAATTAAAATAAGTAAGCAGGCAATCCCTATTTCTGTCATGTGCGCATTTTCATGTTGAACACTTGTAGGGAGCATCGCCAGTAATTCAAGCGGGGCTTTTCCCTTTAATTCACCCGGATTTATGCCCATTAGTAAATGTAATTGCTTGGCCATAATAATTACTCCTATAGCAGCCAGCATACCATGAATTGCCGCGGTAGGAAAAGAGTCGGCCAGATTTCCTACTTTTAAAACGCCAAAAAGCACTTGTATAACGCCCGCAACTACTATTGCGCCCAAAGCAAGGTGCCACCCGGTTTGTCCGTCGCCAAACGCGGTTACCGACCCGCTTACAATAACAATTAAGCCGGCTGCCGGGCCCTTTATAGAAAGCCTTGAGCCCATAAAAAAACTAACCAGCACACCGCCAACAATGGCGGTAACTAATCCAAATATCGGACTTACATCTGGACCGAAACTTGCCTTACATATACCAAGACTGAGGGGAAGTGCTAATAAAAATACTAGAAATCCGCTTAACGCTTCGCCGGTAAAATTTTCTTTTAAGCCATCCCAACCATCTTTGGGAATTAATTTTTTTAAGGGGGTGTTTTTTTGTTTGTGGTCTTTTCCTTTTTCTTCGGAAGTTAAAGTTGTTTCGTTTTTAGTAGTCATGATTTTTTAGATTTAGAGTTCAAAAATTTATGTTTATGTTTTTATTTATTTTAAGAAGAACGATAAGCTATTTCGTGATACGTTTTTACGTGGGGGCCAAGGAATATGCGCGCGTATAGCCGTATTGCGGCCAGGCCTCCGATTACAAAACTTGATGAAGCAAAGCCCGCCAGCAAAAGCTGGTGTTCGTGTATATGTTCAAAAATTAAATCGATACCAATAAAAGTAGGTGAGATGGGAAAACCTGAAACCCCAAGGCAGCAAAGCAGGAATACAAACGCAAGGCGCGGATGTTCGTAGGCGTGGCCCCTGAATTTTGATAAAGAGATATTATGCTCGTTGCCCCGCAATTTAAACATGCAGGCATAACCAATTCCACCAAAAAATACTACACCGCTTAAAAATATAAAAACCTGTTCGTGACTAAAATTTTCATTAAATGAAATGGCCAGCGCTACCCAGAAAAAATTCATAATTATAAGGTGCCAACTCATTAGGGCACTTTTGCGTTCGGTAAAAGCACGCAAAATCATAACAAGCCCGAACAATGAAAAAACAATGGGTAAGAATCGCTCAACATAATCCGGCAAAATTTCTTCGTTGTATATACAGAATAGGCCCATGAGATAAACCGGTACAAAAAATAAAATGGTGTTTTTAAAAGTCATAAAGTTCATCTTATTACCTGCCCATTTTAGAGGCGCCCAATAAATCCGGTTCATTAATTTTCCTAAATGCCATTCTTTTAATGAAAGCATGTAAACGGTATAGCTGATTTTTTTAGGAATAAATTTTAATGAAAAAGTGTTTTCTCTAGGAGTAAAATTATAGAATTGCTCCTTTATCAAATAGCTTACAACCGAAGGAGACACTAATAATTGATAGGTTCTTAAAAAAGCATTAGCCGCAAAATGCAAAAGGGCAAGCGTTTCAAATCCTAAAGCCAGTTCTATAAAAATTAAACCTATCTGTGCTATTGATGAAAACGCTATCTGTGCTTTTACCGACGATTGCACTCTTGCCGTTCTTGAAGCAATAAAACTTGTGCTGCCCCCAATTACACCAATTAAAATTCTAACCGAGGGTTGATATTCCCAAAAAGGATAGGTTCTCAATAAAATAAAAACACCGAGGTGTACCGACAATGAACCGTAAAAAATTGCGCTCGACGGAGTAGGTCCTTCCATGGCGCGCGGCAGCCAGGATGAGAATGGTAGTTGTGCCGATTTTGCACAGGCTGTTATTAAAAGCATCAATGAAATAAAAATACCGATTAAACTATGCGAAGAAAGATGTTCGTGTACCAATTCGTAATTGCTCAGCTTAAAAAATGAAATGTTTTCATTCCACAAATGGTGCGTCATCCACATAGCTAAAAGTAAACCCACATCGCCTATACGATAAATTGAGAAAACTTTTACTGCATTTTTTACAGGCAAATAACGTTCTCGATAAAAAGAGATAAGAAGAAAAGAAGCTATTCCCACCATTTCCCATCCTATAGCCAGCGTTACCAGATTGCCTGAAAAAACTACCAGATTAAAACCCATGTAGAAAAAAAGTATTTCATTAAAGAAACGCTTAAATCCTGCCTCGCGGTGCATGTAATAACGGCAATAAACAGTTACCAGAAATGTTAGGAATGCACCTACTAAAGCATAAACGAGCGTAATTTTATCGAAACAGAAATCAATAAAAAAACTGTCATCCGAAGATTCTAAAATAAGAATATCTTTTGCATCCAGAGAGGGATGACCATGAAAAAGCCAATAAGCAGAAAAAACAGCCAGACTTACTAACTGCGTTCCGGTAGATATAAACGCTACGCCCGAAAGCAGGTTTTCTTTTTTAGCCGGTATCAGTAAGCTAAGAATAAATCCTGCTAATGGTATTAAAAGAAATATTTGAAAAAAATCTTCCATAAGTTTTATTTTAATTCGTAAACAGGTAAATTTTCCATTTCGTTTTCAATAACCGAAGCTATATCGCTAATTATTTCTACTTTTTGTTGTAAAGGTTGATATGTGGTAAAAGCTCCTTCTTTAAATAAAAAGAATTCTTTTGTATCCGGATTTATAACCACCAGGTTAATCCACTCGTTTATAAACCACTCGTAGGTTGGTGGCGAAGTTTTTAATACAGTTAAAACCACATCCGGAAATTGTTCAACAATAATTAAAAGCCTCACAGGGTCGTGCGCCTCAATCATCTGGCTTGGCAAGCCCGGGCGCAAATCACCATCGGTACCATTAGCCACTCCAAATAAGCCCATTACGTTATGCGGAAGTTTTGTGCCCGCGCCTAATTTTTGATTATCTACTCTCGAGAAAAAATATTCTAAATTTATTCCTCCGCATACAGGCGCTGCGGGACGTAAAATGTTTAGTAAATATTTTCCATCAGGGTCAATGCGATAATCATACGAGTTAAAAAACGAACGCCTGTCTAAAAACAATCCTTTGGTTATTGCGCGCCGTCCAACAATACAAAGTGCGTTAGTGGCGTGGTTTAATTCGGGCCTTGGCTCAAATAAAGAAACTGAACGTTTTTTTACCTGTTCGTGCACTTTATCGGGACTAAGCTTCGTATTGTTTGATTCAAATCTGCGCGACCGTTCTTTGGCGTTAAAATCTAAAGCAGTTTTAAAAAATGTTTCGTGTTTTTCGTGACTCTCAAAAACTGTTAGAGGCAATTTATCTTCGTCGTAAAACATAATCTCGTCGCGCGTAGTGTCGTGCAGCCCACCTACAAAAAAAGTGGTATCCGGAATTTCAATTCCTTTTGTTTTTAAAATCTCTCTAACCTTTGGGTGATTTGCCATGGTAGAAAACACACGCGCGTTTACAGAGCCGGGGCGGCCCGAACACGCGCCGCAATCGTAAGCCGCATAGTGCGGATTATTTACGCTGCTTGATCCGTGCCCAATCATATACACAATAGGGGCAAAATCTTTTACGAGCCCGGTACTTTTTAAAACACCTTCTACACGCGCAACCATTTCATCAACGGTAAAACCAATCTGCAAATTATTTTCGGTATGCGCGGGATTATCATTTTCAATAGTTAACCGCGATACTTTATCCATGTGCTTTAAGGATGTTGCAGTTGAGGGCGTCATCCTTGGGCGGAAAATATTAAAGAAAAGTTTAAAGGCCGACCAAAAGCCAAGTGTTTGCGGAATTAACCAGCCGCGGAAGAGATAGTGCGTAAGTTTACTGAAGTGAACATCTTTTCCGTGATCTATTTTTGACCCTACTTCCTTAATCAGATATTTCGGTGTCATTGGCGCCGGGCAAAGCTTGGTATAAAATTTACCACGCTCGGGTTGAAAATAAAACTCAACGCCAAAGAAACCGGGCGTACCAAAAGTTTCGCAATTAGGGTCCTGTATTTCTATATAGCGGCGAAAAGATTCTTCCCTATCGTCAATACAAAAGAAAGCCTGAAAACTTTTTTGGGTAGCAGGTTTTTCTACTTCTTTGTGATTTTTAATTCCGGCCAGCACCTGATCGTAAAAACTCCATTCAAAAGCTTGTTGCCACAGCGTAAATACTTCGTTTAGCTCGGTAACCGGTACATCGGCCAATATATCTCCGTACTTATGTACCATTTTTTCACCCAGGGGTTTCCATTCTTCACCCATAATCGAATCGAGGGCATCAATTTCAAGAAGTAATTCAAAAATGATAACGTCGCTTAAAGTAATGTTGCGGCTGTCTAATAAATTCTCGGGCATAGTTTCTACCGAAGCTACCATGCCCGACCAACCCTGATGTGCAAATTGCTGATCGAAGAGATATTGTTTGTAAAGCGTTTCATCGCCCACCAAAATTTTAAGCAAATCTTTCATTTGGCAATCGCCATTTAATAAAAGTTTTTTTGCTCTTTTCTTTTTGAAGAAGCTGGTATAACTATTTTGTTCCATCTCACGGATGGACGCAAGAAAGCCGTCGGGGTGTATTGGAAAATGCCATATTGAAACCCCTTGGTCAAGGTAATTACAAATAATGCGAAACAGAGTAGGGTGGGTTATTGAATCGAGGTCGGTTTTGTAGCGGAACTTCCAATTTAACCTTAACAAACCTACGCGTGGCAAAAGATTGGTTACGTATTCTTTTTCAATAAGTTTTTCTTTCCATTCGTGCAGTGATGCTTCGCCTTTTTGGTCAATAATAACTTTTTCTAAAACATCTTTACGGATGCGGCCGGTTTTATAATAGGAACGAAACTCGTTTAGCGTAAGTGAAACTTTATAACCAAAAATTTCGGAGGCATGGCGGATTGCTTTAAAAAACTTTTCGGTTTGAAAAGCGTGCAATGAGTTATGGTGAATAAAATCTTTTAAAGGAGCCTGCGCCGGGAGGTAATGCTTTAGCTCGTGCAAAACAGCATGCTCGTCGAAAATACCTTGCTGTGCATTGTCGTTTTTGTGCGCTTGCTTACCCTCTGTTGTTATGTTGTTAGATTCCATTTTTTAATTTTAAAACCATTAAACCAATAACCGTATCTTTTACGATTGCTTAGCTATGAAAAAATTCCTGAATTGATTTAAGAATAATTCCTACCCAAAAAAAGAGCAGAAATTAAATGCGGAAAGCACAAATACTAAGATAAAGAGGTTGCTCGGTATCTATAAAATCCTCGGTTAATGAGGGATTGTAAGAAATGATTTTAATAAGCAAAAGGTGATTAAGTTGCTCAGAAAGGTTTACCCGGGGCAGGGCTGCATTAAATTCGGTTTCACTCTCATCTTCAGTCTCTTTTTCAAAAAAACTTTGGTCCTCCGTATTCGTGTTGTCGCCCGGTTTTTGCACCGATGTAAGGCTCTTTACATTGGAGGAAAAAGCAGATTGCTTATTTGCAGCAGCCGTATTTTGGACTGATAAAATGCCGGCAAATAATACCAATAGCACTATAGAGACATATGAGAAAAGGTTGCGTTTCATATCCGGAAACAAAAATACTCAGACCATATGGTAATTCAGAGCTAAAAAATGTGAATAATCAACAATTAACATTAATTAACAAACCGTTTAACCTATCAAAAACTGTGTATTTTTGCGTAAATTAATTTTAGATGGAACAACACCTTAGTGAACAAGAAATAACCCGCCGCGGTAAACTGGAAGAATTAAAAAAACTTGGAATAGACGCCTATCCCGCCGAAGAGTTTTTGATAAACGCCAACGCAGTTGATATAAAAGAAAATTACGATCGTGATAAACTAAACTATAAAGACATAAGTATTGCCGGCCGCTTAATGAGTGTGCGCGATATGGGTAAAGCAGCATTTGCCGAGCTTCAGGACTCGACCGGAAGAATACAGATATACGTGCGCCGCGATGATATTTGCCCCGGTGAAGATAAAACGCTGTACGATGCGCTTTGGAAAAAATTGCTGGACCTTGGTGATTTTATTGGTATTAAGGGTTACGTTTTTACTACAAAGATGGGCGAAATTTCTATTCACGTTACTTCGTTTAAACTACTTTCAAAATCATTAAAACCTTTGCCCGTTGTTAAAACGGATGAGGATGGAAATGCGCACGACGAGGTTTCTGACCCCGAGTTCAGATACCGCCAGCGTTATGTAGATTTAATTATTAATCCAAAAGTTAAAAAAACGTTTGAGCAACGCACTAAAATTATAAATGCCATTCGTAATTTTTTAAATGAGCAGGGAGCTTTAGAAGTTGATACTCCCGTTTTACAATCTATTCCGGGTGGAGCAACGGCAAGGCCTTTTATTACGCATCACAACGCGCTGGATATGCCTTTGTATTTGCGAATTGCCAATGAGCTTTATTTAAAACGCCTTATTGTTGGTGGCTTTGATTGGGTATACGAATTCAGCCGTAATTTCCGTAACGAGGGCATGGACCGCACGCATAATCCCGAGTTTACAATTTTAGAATTTTACGTGGCGTATCGCGATTATTTCTGGATGATGGAAACTACCGAGAAATTATTGGAGAAAATTGCCGTTGAATTGCACACAACATCAGACCTTACCGTTGGAGATAAAACCATAAGTTTTGCAGCGCCGTTTAAACGCATTTCGATTTTTGGTGCCATTAAGGAGCATACCGGTATTGACGTTAGTAAAATGAACGAAGACGAATTGCGCGAGACTTGCAAAAAATTACACATCGAAGTAGACAAGAGCATGGGCAAAGGCAAATTAGTAGATGCATTGTTTGGCGGTAAGTGCGAGGCAAATTACATTCAGCCCACTTTTATTATTGATTATCCTGTTGAAATGAGTCCGCTAACCAAAAAGCACCGCAGCGAAGCAGGATTGGTTGAGCGCTTTGAGTTAATTATTAACGGAAAAGAAATTGCCAATGCTTACAGTGAGTTAAACGACCCTATTGACCAGCGCGAGCGTTTTGAAGAACAAGTTGCGCTGCAGGCGCGCGGCGATGATGAGGCCATGTTTATTGATTACGACTTTTTACGCGCGCTGGAGTACGGCATGCCGCCAACGGCGGGAATTGGTATTGGTATCGACAGGCTTTGTATGTTGATGACAAATCAACCTTCTATTCAGGATGTACTTTTCTTCCCGCAAATGCGTGCAGAGGCAATTAAAGTTAACGAGGAGGCTAGTGCTTAATATGAAAAATGTTTTAAAAATAGTAGGTGGCCTTGCATTGGTTTTTAGTATTACATGCTGTACTAATAATGCGGTAGAAGTAAAACCCGAAACAAAACGTGTTTTTCCTGAACACCATTACGCTTTGGATTCAATAATTAAAACGCACGAAGGAATTATTGCAGGAGTAGAGTTGGGCCAGAATAGAAAAATGATTTTACTTGACCAACAAAAAAATGCGGTTGATAAGGATAAAGACGGAATGGTGTACGAGCAAAAAATAGATTCGCTTACAAAGTACAATATCACTTACACGTTCGAGAACGATACCATTAGCGAGATGGAGATAATGATTAATTGCAGCAGCAGAGACGAAGGCGATAAAATTTTAAACGATTTTAAAAACTTTTACGGCAAAAAATATACCGCCCCCATAATGGACAAAGGTTTTTTTGTTTTTAATTGCTTCGACAGTAAAAAAAGAAATTTTACGATTACGCTTACTGATAACGGCGGTACTTCTAATTCGGTTATTGATATTTTGATTTACAGAGAGAAGTAGTGGCCAATTTGAAGATTTGATAATTAAATCAGTATCGCGAAAGAAAATCTGAAAAAATTTCCTGAAAATAAAAAGCCTTTCGAACTTTCGTTTTCAATCGGGTATTTATGGTAGTAAAAAGAACTTCCCGGGCCATTTATTCCGTTTGAAAAAGAAGCCCAACTTTGTGATTGCTTGGTTTCAGAATAATAGCTAATCCCTAAAGAGGCTTCAAACGAACAAAAAACATGCTTGTCAGCAAAAAACTTTATTCCCCCGCCAAAAAGACACTGATAAGAATTTATTCTTTGTACTACATATATAGTGCTATCATAACGCGAGTAGGTGTTGGTTTGAGGTCCGGGCCAAATGGTGTTATCCAATCGGCCAATGGCAGTATTAGTTTCTTGGTATATTATGTCTGCAAGTAAGTATGGCCTTAGTCTCGTTTGCTGCCTAAAAATACGTTCGTATCCTAATCTGCCTTGCTTTGTAATTTCAGGACCTGAAGTGGAGTGTTCAGTTTTATTTTGAAATGTCCTGTAATTTATCTGGTTTGTATAATATTCAAAGCCGGCACGGATTGCGTGAACATTTTTAATAATGAATTTATAACTGATACCTGAAGGCGAATAGCCAACCACAGGGCCTTTTCCGTAAGAATATGAAGGCAAATAGTAATATGATAAGGCAATAAAACCTATTTCGTGATGAAGCACTTTTGTTTTTGAAGAATCAGCCTGACCAGAAAGTATAGTTGATGACAAAAGAAGTAATAAAGTAAAATACTTTAATTTCATTAAACAGTAAACTCCAAAAAATTGAAATTATTGTATTGGGGTATTATTTTCGGCATCCTTCTTCGGCACAAAAGTATAACTCACCGTGTAGGGATTATCGCTGGTGTTTTTCAATAACTCTTCTTTAGGTTCTTCGGCAGTAGCTTCTGCGTTTTCATCAACCATCCAATATGGATTGCTTTCGTCTACATCGTCATCGTTATTTTCTTCCCACGAATATTTTGGTTCTTGTATGCCCACGCTTCTGTAAATAAAAGCAAGCGCTATTCCGCTAACAAAACCAAACAAATGCCCTTCCCACGAAATATTGGTTTTTGTTCTTACGTAATGGATGGCTTCTAAAAATTCGCTTGGTAAAACGCCCCAAACTATGGTGCCGTATAAAAAAGTAATGAGCAATGATACTCCGAACAAAGTTTTGTTCTTGCGTAAAATGCCCGAGAAGAATAAAAATCCGGCAAGCGAATAAACAAGTCCGCTTGCCCCAATATGCACAGTTTCGCTGCGCGCAAACAGCCAAACCATGGTGTTAGCGGCAAAATATGATAGGAAAAATACTTTTTTAGAAATTTCGGGATAATAATAAAAAAGGCAAGTACCCAGTATAAGAAGCGGAATTGTGTTTGAAACAATATGACTTAAATCGCCATGCAGCAGGGGCAGCGTAAGAATTCCTAATAAACCTTCGGCCGAGCGCGGCCTTAATCCTAATTCATTTAAATTTAAAAGATAATGATTATCGTAGTAAAACACTACCCACATAACAAGCACAAACAGCAAAGGAAATAGCGCGCTTTGTAAAAAGGTATGTTTAGGATTAGTCATTGCCGCCATTAGTCAAATATCGTGCTTTTTGGCAAAACCTGACAGAATTACTCGTTGGTAATAAGATGCGAACCAATTTTGTGCTTGCCGCCTTCAATTACCACTACAAATTCTTCTTTTGTAGTAACACGCGCATGTTTTACTTTGTAGGTAAGTAAAACGCTGGCTTCTTCGCCGGTTTCTTCCTGAACTGCGTTTTGCGTCATCTCAAACGATTGCATCGGACCGGTAACTTCTTGCAATTTTTTAAATTTTTCTGCCAGTTGTTCTTCTGTTTCCGCCTGCACAAATTCGGTGGTATAATATTCGCTGCGAACTGTTTTTACATCGCCTTTGTCTATGGCGGTAAGACAATTTTCGACTGCAATTTTAGCTTTTTCAGTGGAAGGTTTTTCCATCGAGCAACTTGCTAAAAAAAGGGTACACGCGGCGATAATAAGTTTTGATTTCATAAATGGGGGTTTAAGAGTTTTATAAATGTAATGCAAAAAGCCGAGAAAAGATACAAAAACAGCTCACATTTTAGGGCCTTTATACACACAATTTATCAGGCAAAATCACTATCTTTGCACAGTAAAACTACCACTATGCAGGTTATGGAAAAAACAAAATCAATAGAGCAGCAATTAATGCACTTAGAAGACACTTACGGTGCGCATAATTACCATCCTTTACCTGTTGTTTTGGATAGGGGAGAAGGCGTTTTTGTTTGGGATGTGGATGGTAAAAAATATTACGATTTTCTTTCTGCTTACTCGGCCGTTAACCAGGGACATTGTCACCCTAAAATTGTTGCTGCCTTGATAAATCAGGCACAAAAACTTGCTTTAACATCGCGTGCATTTTATAACAGCTCTTTAGGCGAATACGAAAAATACATTACTAATTATTTTGGTTACGATAAAGTATTGCCTATGAACACCGGCGCCGAGGGCGTTGAAACCGCCATTAAACTGGCGCGTAAATGGGGTTACGAGAAAAAAGGCGTGGCAGAGGGGCAGGCAAAAATTATTGTTTGCGAAAGTAATTTTCATGGACGCACAGTAAATATTATTTCTTTCAGTACAGATTCTGATTCAAGAAAAAGTTTTGGACCGTTTAATTCGGGTTACGAAATAATTCCATACAACAATGTAAAAGCTTTAGAAGAAGCTTTAAAAGATAAAAACGTTATTGGCTTTTTAGTGGAGCCCATACAAGGTGAGGCAGGAGTAATTGTGCCCGACGAAGGTTATTTAAAAAACTGTTACGATTTATGTAAAAAGAACAATGTACTTTTTATTGCAGATGAAATTCAGAGTGGATTAGGCCGCACAGGCAAAATGCTTGCTTGCGATTGGGAAAATGTACACGCCGATATTTTAATTTTGGGTAAAGCGCTTTCGGGCGGAATGTATCCTGTATCTGCAGTTTTGGCAAATGATGAAATTATGACGCTTATAAAACCCGGGCAACATGGCTCTACTTACGGCGGTAATTCTATTGGTTGCAGAGTTGCTATGGCGGCTTTAGAAGTTTTAAAAGAAGAAAAATTAGCCGAGCGTTCGGATTATTTAGGAAAAATATTACGTCAGGAATTAAGAGAGATAAAATCTCCGCTAATTAAAATTGTACGCGGCAAAGGTTTATTTGTGGCTATTGAAATAAAAGAAGAACCCGGCAAAACTGCCTGGGAAATTTGTTTACGCATGGCAGAGAATGGCTTATTAGCGAAGCCAACACATGGTAATATTATTCGTTTTGCACCGCCTTTGGTTATGACCGAAGAGCAATTGATGGATTGTGTGCGAATAATTAAAGAAACGATTCTTTCTTTTTAAAAAATTATTTTCTCGGTTTCTTTGGAGCTACCGAAGTAGTTATCACAGAATCTTTTTTTACCGGCGGTGGGGTAGTGGCCGTTGTAGTTTTAACTTCCTGTTTAATTTCTGTTTTCTCGAATGTTTCCACCTGATAACCCTCGCCCGACATTAAGCGACTAAAACCGGTTTGGTTAATACTCATTGTAGAGTTGAATTCAATATTTCCGGTAGATTCGTTGTAGGTTGAATTGGTTTTAAAAACCGTTTTCATTACGTTCATTACTTCTGTAGCTTTTTCGGTATTGTTTACGCCTTCAAACTTTGTTTTATAATTGAAAGTAGAAGCAGGTGTTTGCGAAAATGCAGCAACAGCGCAAAACAGAATTAGGAGAGAAAGAAATTTTTTCATATTTGTGTAGCACAATAATAAAAAAAATTAAGCTTCCGGCTTCATTTCTTTATTAACAGCGGGTGCATGTTGTTTAGCGGGCTTTACAAAACTTCCGGCCAATAGGGCCAATAAGCCAAAGCCAATGCCAATATAACCTACGTAGGGATAATTATGTAATCGTTTAGCTTCGTCGTTGTAAATAATTAATCCGCCTATCAGTGTACTTAAACCAACGGTTAACTGCTGCATAGCCGAATTCAGGCTCATATAACCGCCACGCAAATGTGGGGGCACTACCGAAGTAACCATTGCCTGCGCCGGAACCATTCTGCCTCCCGAGAAAATAAAAAACAGCGCAGCGGTAGCAATCATCGTCCAGAAAGCGGTTGAAGAAAAATTACTTATTGCATATAAAGGAATGCAGGCAAGTACCGTTAAAAAACCAAATACTTTTAAACGCCCGTGTTTATCGGCCAATTTACCAATTAGTGGCGCGCAAATAGAAGATAAAATACCGCCAATTACATACATGTAAATTAAATCGTGCCGCATAGAGAAGCCCTGATTGCTTACCAAATAATCGCTGATGAAGGGAATAATTGAGAAGTGAGAATATACGACGCACATCGAAAACAACAAGCCCCAAACTAAATTACTATCGGCAAAAACCGCTTTGTAAATTTGAAACGGCGATCTGTTTTGCGGGCCCTTCATGTGATTGGTTACGTTGGGAATGAAAAGATACGCAGCTACTAAAACAAAAACGCCAATGATGGCTACGAAAAAGAACGGAGCGTGCCACGAATATTTCTCTGAAAGAAAAATTCCCAGCGGAACACCGGCTACCGATGCAAGCGCAAAGCCACTCATTAAAATTCCCATTCCTCTTGCGCGTTTTTCAAACGGAATAATATCTCCTACAATAGAAAGTATTACAGAACCTGCAACACCTCCAAAAAGTCCGGTAAAAATACGTGCGGCTATTAAAGTATAATAATCAGGGGCAAGGGCGCAGCAAAAAGTGCCGACTAAAAACCCAACATATAAAAACAGTAGTACTTTTTTTCTATCAAAGCGGTCAACAAAAAAAGTAGCTGCTATGGCAGAGAAAAAAGCGGCAATTCCGTAAGAAGAAACCAAAAATCCAAAACCCTGAGTGGTAATATCCATGGTCTTCTTTAAATTTGGCGCCATGGGCATCATAATCATGTTATCGAGAATGTGCGTAAACTGTACTAAGGCTAAAGTAAATAGTACAAGAAGTTCTTTTCGTGTCATAAGAGCCGCAAAGGTAGTAAAATAGAAGAGGTACGATGTTAATCTAGGCTAACATTTTATTAGCTTAAAATCCCAGGTAAGGTTTTTTGTTAGGTAATTAATAATATTTACAACATTTGTAAATTCAGAAATTTTCGGATACTCCTTTTTGTAAGCATAAGGGCAATGATAAACATATTGCCGGCTTGAATACTGGTTACGAAATTGAAAACAATAATTTACTCCGTCTGTAATAGATATGGGATCAATTATTACGCCTTCTTCAACTGTTTTTTCCATTTTAGGACCTAAATCACTGTAATTAGGCAATACACTATAATTATTTGTTGTTAAAAATTTGATTACTTCATTTGGTTTCGTAATTGGGACAGAATATTGCGAAATTACCTCCTGGGTTTGTTTGTCAATTTCGTAGACACGAATGGTTGTTTCTTTATAAAAAACAGTAGATTCAATATTTATTAAGTATAAGCTTGTGGAAAGCGTTGGGGTTATCCAAACTCTATAAATGAATACATCACCTTTTGCACTATCAATTCTTTTAATCGACAAATTGTGCGCAAAAGCCTCGTAATCGAAAGCAACTAAATTTTTATTTTGACTCCTAAGATTGGAAACATTTAAGCCAACTAATAGAATAAGAAATAAACCAGGTTTCATAACTAATTACCTCAGCAAATTAACAACACCTTTATATTCGTGCGAGCGCCCGGTGTTATCGTCAAAATTAACTTTCCAAACGTAAGTATCTTCCTGCACGGGCTGGCCCTTTACTTTACCGTCCCAGGCTTTTTCCAAATCGTGCGCTTCAAAAATTAAACTTCCCCAGCGGTCGTAAATCCATAATACGTAAGTAGCATTATTAATTCCTATTCCTGTTCCTTTAAAGCCATCATTCAATCCATCATAACCCGGCGTAAAAGCATTGGGCGCGTAAAAAGTATAGGCAGAGTGTATAACTACATTATCGCTTGTTGAATCTTTACAGCCGTAAATATTTTCTACCCATTGCGTAACGTGATAAGTGCCGGGCTGCAACTCAGTATATTTATGAATAGGATTTTGCAGGTGCGAGTAATTAGCAGAATCATCCCCAATAAAAGTATCTCCAAAATACCAGGTCCATGCATTGGGCCCCGAAGCGCCAATTGACTGATCGTAAAAATGAATCATTGGGTCAAGTATATCCGCTTCTTTAGGCCCCCATGCAAAAGCCGCTTTGGGTATTGGATAAACTGTAATGTAATTTGATTTTACCACGCTGCCCACACAACCACTGTCGCTGATAACCGTAAGCGAAATTGTGTAATACAAATTTGCAGTATGTGTAGTATTTACAAACGAAGAAGCAACAGGGCCCGCACTGTTCCAAACAGTTCCGTTACCAAAATTCCAATTATAACTTACAATATTTTGGGGCGCCTGTACCGTTGCACTATCTGTAAAATTTACAGTGTGAATACTGCAACCACTTAATACATCTCCAAAAATATTTACTTTGGGACTTGCATTTACTACAACAATTTCAAAAGTATCGTCCTTGCAACCTTTATTAGAAACAACTTCAAGGTTTACGGTATAAGTTCCCGCAGGATTAAAAACGTAAGCAGGAGCAGGGCCGCTTGCATCGTTATATAATCCGTTGTTATCCATATCCCAGCTCCACTGAGAAATTGTTCCGTTATTAACGGTTGAAGCGTCAGTAAAAATTGTTTGGTTTCCTTCGCAGCCGCGCGTGTGCGAAAAAGAAGCAGTGGGATACGGATTAACCGTTATAGAAAAAGTTGCCGGCGGGCCGTTACAACCATTATAAGAGGCAGTAGCCGTAATTGAAATACTTTGCGCATTTGTTCCCGGATAAATAGCTGTGAAGGAAGGAATATTTGAAGTGCCGCTTGTTGGTGTTAAACCAATAAAAATTCCGGGGCTTGTGTTTGTCCATGTAAAAGTTGCCGCAATACCATTTGGTATGGTTGTAAAATTTATTTGATTGCTTACAACGTTTGGACAAAGCTCAATATTTGATTGTACAATTAGCGGAGCAATTTTTATTTTAACGGTATCGGTAACAGGAGGCCCCGCGCAACCGTTTAGGTGGGGAGTAATAGTTATAACTCCGTTAACAGTTGCTGCAGAAAAATTTTGTCCGGCAGTAAATGAAGGAGGAACGCCCGTACCGTTTGCACCCAAACCAATTTGTGTATTGTTATTGCTCCACGAATAGCTAACACCAACATTAGGCGTATTTGTAATTACGGGCGCAGGAACATTATCGCCCGGACAATAGGGTAGAGGCTGTACCACTGAGATTGCAGGCAGAGGAGAAACTAAAACAGTAAATGTTGTATTTGCAGCGCAACCTGTACCTGCGGTTATGCCTAATGAAACGGTGTAAGTTCCGGGCGAGGGATAAGTGTAAGAAGGATTTTTTATAATAGAAGTATCTGCTAAAGTTGAAAGGTCACCAAAATTCCAGAAAAAAGTTGCGGCGCCAGAATAAACAGAAGTATTATTAAAATTAGAAGCACTTCCAAAGCAGGCAGTAGGTGCGCTGAACGAAGCAATTGGTTGCGGTTTAACAATTACAGGAAACGGATATGCCAGCGAGCAAGAATTAATGGTAGTGGCTATAAGAATTGCTGTATAAGTTGTAGCAGCACTATAGGTATGCGTTGGATTTATTACTGTTGATGCAGAAGAAGCGTCACCAAAATTCCAACTATAAGAAACAGCTCCAATACTTGTATTTGTAAATGTGGTGGGATTGCCAACACAAACTGTATTAACCGTAAAACTTGGAACAGGATGCTGAAAAACAGTTACCGTTGTACTATAAGTTGCGGTACAGCCCGCCGAAGTAGTAATAGTATAATTTACGGGATAACTACCTCCGGTATTTGTAGGGTACATGTGCGTTGGATTGTTAGCTGTAGAAGTTCCGCCATCGCCAAAGGTCCAGTTCCAGCCGGTAATAGTTCCTCCGTTTGTACTTGATTGATCGGTAAATTGCATGGGCGTGCCCGGACAAACGGATGTTGCAGTAAAAGAAGCTACGGGCATTGGAGGCGGCGGGCCAATAACTGTATCAACGCTAAACGTGCAATTAAAACCGCTGTTGCCAAGCGTTGTCATAGTTACTGTATATCCACCTGCTGTATTAACGGTTGCTATTTGATTTGCATTTGAACCAACAATACCGGGGCCTGCCCACGAATAAGAACCTGCGCCGGCGGGAGCGGTAAGTGTTGCTGTTGTTCCCGAACTGCCGCAGGCAAAAGGCGTGATAGTAATATTTGGCATTGGCGCGCAATCTGCTTCTACATATGCGTAAGCCGAGTGACCACCGCCCGCGCAATCAGAAGTTTCAAAAGTTAAGGTTACGTTTTGCCCCACATAATTATTTAACGGAATCATTACCTGGCTCCAATCTTTATATAAAAAGTCGTAAGGCACAGGCGTACCGGATGTAGTGTTCATCACGTTATACGTTGTTGTTAAAAATCCGCCAATGCTTGGGGCCGATAAAGCATCCACATCATAGTGGGCGCACATAATTTCGTTTCCGCTTGCATCATACAAACGAATTTTAAAATAGGGCTGAATGTTTGAAGCGTGATTGTTGGGATTATACTGGCACAAAACCACCGCATACGAATACGTTATTGATTTGTTTTGATTGGTAACTAAAAAAGTATTTGAAATAATCTGATGGTTGTAGGGTAGCGAAGTAGGATTGGTTCCTTGCGCGTTTTGTATCTGATACGCGCTGTCGTTACCCAAACGTAAAGCATAAGTATGCCCGGGAGGTACGGTTAATATTGGAACATTTCTATCAAATCCGCCTGTGCAAAGTTCATGCACGTAACCCCACCTGTTAGTAAGCGAAGAATTAAATCCGTTTACAGATAATGCACCGTAAATACCCAGGCCTCCTGCACCCGGTTGGTTATTCCATTGCCCAACCCAGCCTCCGTTTGTTCCGTTGCCAAAATCCAGATTATTGCAATTGGCACCGCCGGTTTGTGTAGAGTTGTTTCCTTGCTTTGCATTTATAGTGTTGGGATGAACCGTTAGCGGAATATATTTTTCGGTATAAAGTTTTTCAAACAGCGGCAGTTTATCCATCCAATATTGCTGCGCATTGTTTTTAGTAATTTTGCCCTCGCGAACCTGCTCATAATAATCGTTCATAGAAACTAAGCCGCTCTTAAAAATGAAACTAAAAAAATCGTAACATTTATAGGGGGTGGAGTTTACATTTTTTGCCAAAGCGATTTCAACAAGGTGCCAGTCGTAAAGTTCAGAGGCTTCGTGTATAAAGGCGTCAGAATAAAATTTACCGCCTTCGTGTTTTATAGATAGGTCTTGCGCCAGACCGGAAAAAGCGGCCCAAAGAAGGAGTGGTATAAGGATAAATTTTTTCACAAGATTTCCAGTACTAAGATACAAAAGTAATGCCTCTTTACACTTAGACGCTTTGCAAGTGGTTAAGTTTAGTTAATAAGTGGCAGGAATTAACAATTATTAAGGGCAGAAGGCGGCCTATCTGAGTTTTTCGCTCAAAACATAAAAGTTCGGGTCAATTTTAAAGGCATCCGCTTTTACCGCAATTTTTATTTTTTGCGGAGCCGCAGTTGGATAAATAAAAGTGTATTTATCTTTTTCTAACATAACTTTTACGGGCATGTTAAATCCTTCGATGCAATTTGACCATTGGTAGGTGAGCATTCCTTTTTTTATTTTGTATTGCAGGGTGGGAATTTTTGTAGTGCGCAGATATTGATTAAACACCATGCTAAAGTTTTTTCCCGATTGCTTATTAATTAAATCTTCAACCTGTGCAGTAGTTACTGTTTGATGCCAGAACATTTTATTGAGCCAACGCAGCATTAATCTAAACTGTTCATCATCGTCCATAATTTGGCGAATTATATGAATCATATTCGCCGCCTTGTAATACATATCGCCGCTGCCTTCCTGGTTTACGCCATAAGGACCGATGATTGGTTTGTCGTTCATGATAGAGCGGCGCAGGCCCTGGCAGTATTCGTTGCCGGCTTGTTTTCCAAAATAATAATCGGTAAAAAGTGTTTCGCTATAATTGGTAAAGCCCTCGTGTATCCACATATCAGCAATATCTTTGGCGCTGATGTTATTGGCAAACCACTCGTGGCCGCTTTCGTGCACAATAATAAAATCCCATTTCAATCCCCAGCCGCTGCCCGATAAATCTCTTCCGTAATATCCGTTTAAATAACCATTGCCGTAAGCGGTAGCGCTTTGGTGTTCCATACCTAAATACGGCGCATCAACTAATTTGTAACTGTCCTTATAAAAAGGGTAAGGGCCAAACCAATGTTCAAAGGCTTTCATCATTTTGGGCGCGTCGGCAAATTGTTTTTTGGCTTTTTCTAAATCCTCTTCTAAAACCCAATAGTCCATATCCAGCGGACCGTTTTCTCCCTGAAAAACTTCGCCAAAATGTACGTATTTACCAATATAGGGGATGATGCAATAGCTATTTATTGGCGATACAACAGCCCAATGCCAGGTGGTAGTTTTATTTTTGTTTTGAGTTTTTCCTTTTAAACGGCCGTTACCAACGCCAACTAATGAGTCGGCACATGTAATGTGTAATGCGGCGCTGTCGGGTTCATCGCTTTGATGGTCTTTGCAAGGATACCAAACGCTGGCGCCGAGTCCCTGACATGCGATGCTTATCCAGGGGTTTCCCTTAGAATCTTTGCGCCAAACTAAACCGCCGTCCCATGGCGGCAAGCGCGCAATACGCGGGCGACCGTGATAGTACACAATGAAAGTGTTTATTGAGTTAAGCGTTTGATCGGGGAGTTTATTAAAGAAAAGACAATTGCTATCGCGGCGGGCGGTGTTTAAATGAATTTGAATTCTTTTTCCATCTGTGCCGATAAACGCGGCGCTGTCAACCAACATAGGTTTCTGCAAATCTATTTGCATGAAGTTTTGCGGGGCGACAACTTTATAGGTTATGGCGTTGCAGCCAAAGATGGTGCTGTCGTTTGGGTTGGGGGTAAATTGAATATCGTATTTGAGGACGTCCCACCAAATGCGGCCGGCACCGATGGTGCCGCGTAGGGTATCGTGACGGGTGAATTTTTGTGTGTGCTTAAAGGGTTGGGCTAGGGCGGTTTGTTGCAAGGTTATGAATAGAATGATTAGCAATACGATGAGCGCATATAGCTTAAAGGGGGCTTTCTTAAGGGAATTTCTACTTAACATAATGTAAATTATAGGAAATAAATACCGTATTAATTTTTACTCTAACTGTCTGAATTCAAATTGTTTGCTGTGTTTATGATGAATGCAAAGTTCAGTATCCATAAAACATTCTTGCGATTCATTCCCTATTAACCAAGCTTCAAATCAAAATTAAATTACGCGGTAAATCTACAAAGGAATAACCGAGCCCGGCTCACCCCTTTTACGGGAATTTACAAAATTAACGAAGGCCTTTAAACACATATTGAGATTTGAGTAGGCACAAAAAAAGCACTACCTTCGTAGTGCTTTTAATTAGGTGCGCTGCTGGGTTCGAGCCAGCAATTCCATCAAATCAGGATGGCGGTTTAACTTATAGCCTAAGCGCTTTGGATATTTTAAACCCCGACAAAAGTTGGGGTTTACTATTTCACATATAATATCGATATTTAATTCCAACTTTTTCAAATTTAAGATAACCTTCGCTTTTAAGACTTGAACAATAAAACGTAACGGCTTGTTTAGCTCTTTTTATGCCAGGTTCTAATTTCTCTAATTCTGCAACTACATCGCCAACAAATCCACCCTTTTTCTTTTGTATTACAAACATTATTTTTTGGGCCCAAGTTAGGTTTTTCGAATACTCCCTCGGAATTTCAAAAGATTTACTACTAATTTCTCCATTCATCAAGCTAGCTGATGTAGTTTCTCCCAGTTTTTTATAGCCTGCTAACGCATCGCGAATTACTTTTAATGTTCTTTCCGACTGAACGATGGTTTGTTTAGCCTTATTTATAGCAGAAAGATGTTCGTGCTCTTTACGCTTTAAACTTTTTATTATTTGTTCGTCCGAAACGTCTATTTCTTGTGCCATGATAATATGAGTATTTAATTTTAATTCTTTTGCACTAACAACGCTACAAAGATAGAAATAAAACAACTCCAATAAATGGTTACTATAAATGGTTTTAAATAGTTTAACACAAGTTGTTAATACCGATTTTAAATAGGCTGTACAAGCATACTAAAGAAAGAGTGTACAAGCATGCTAAAGAGTGTACAAGCATGTTAAAGAGTGTACAAGCATGCTAAAGAGTGTACAAACATGCTAAAGAGTGTACAAACATGCTAAAGAGTGCATAAGTATGCTAAATAGTATATATATGTAATCACTGTTGTCCGATAAAAGATTTTAAAAGAAGCCAAGCATAATGCTTAGGCTTCTTTTGTTTTGTA
>JBBQRR010000043.1:0-33058 GCA_038214655.1 Bacteroidia bacterium
AGGGAGAGAAACGGAATCCTGGTATTGATTACGCTGCTTCTTATTATTGTTTTGATAAAGTATTTTGTAGTTTATCAGTACCAAACAAAAACTTCACTCGTTGTGTTGGTTGAACTTGATGAAGCCGCTGCCAAGCTTGCCACACAGGAAATATTGTCTCCGAAGGAAAATTATACTCCTAGTGTTTCGTCCACTTCGCAAGAAAAAAATTACACACTTTTTTATTTCGACCCAAATAATGTAACCGTTGTGCAAGCCTTACAATTGGGCTTTGATAAAAAATGCGCCATGCAGCTTAGTAATTACCGCGATAAAGGCGGAAAATTTTACAAGCCGGCTGACTTAGAAAAATTGTATTGCATGGATAAAGAACTTTTCACACGCCTTGCACCATACATTGTTATTGAAGGAAATAAAAAAGAAGAATTTAAATCCGAAAAAACTTTTGCCGCTAAAAAGGAAAGTAAGCAACAAGAAATTAAGATAGAAATAAACAGCGCCGACAGTATTGAATGGATGAAATTAAAAGGCATTGGAGCCGGCTACTCACGCCGTATTTTAAAATACAAAAGTATGCTTGGTGGTTTTACTTCAGTAGAGCAGATTAAAGAAGTTTATAATTTTCCCGACAGCCTTTATAATTCAATTAAAAACAACCTTACAGTAAATATTTCTCTTGTAACAAAACTTAAAGTTAACTCGGTTGATTTTAAAACCATGGTACATCATCCGTATATAAAATACGAGGGCACTAAATGTATTTTTGCTTTAAAGCGAAATAAAAAAATTAAAGAAGAAGATTTAACGGGTTCCAGCTGCTTTAGCAGGGAGCAATTGCAAAAAGTATTGCCTTATTTAGATTTTTCTGAGTAATAAAAAGCCCTCTGAAATAAATTTCAGAGGGCCTTCTCATAAATGTTAACCAAACAATAATTTTATTTTACAAGCTTACTGAAAAGTGTGGCTGAGCCTGTTTCAATTTTTAAGAGATACATACCGGTATTAAGTGCGCCTACCGGAATAGCTAATTTTGCTTTAAGGCTATTGCCTTTCATTTCGCCTTTAAACACTAACTCTCCATTCACATTGTATAATGAAACCGCCGCCACTGCCGATTCGGGAAGAGCTAATTCTACATTTGCTACATCTGTAACCGGATTAGGGAAAACAGAAAGTGAGTTGTTAATACTTATGCTGTTTACGCCAACGCCGGCACAAGAGTCGGTTCCTGTAACCAAAGCACTTGGGCTAGCGCAAGGATTTTGACGTACTTTCCAATCGTAAAAGAAATAGTAATAAAGCGGATTAGCATCGTTACCGGTAACAGTAACCACACCGCTGCTATACGGATAAGAAGCGTTGGCATTGTTACGATATAGTGCAACCGTACTACCTGTAGCGATTTTAATAAAATATCCGGTACCTGCAGGCAGAGGGAAATTTAAAGTAACTGTGCTCATACCCGTTGGAATATTAACTACTGCAGATTGAATCACTGTTCCGATAGCATCCAGAACCTGAATGGTGCGGTTACCCGTGGAATTTGCATAAGTTACAACCGATACAAGTGTACAAGGCTTGGCAACATCAAAATATAAACCGTGCACTGTGTTGGCAGTAAAAAATCCGCCGCCACCTAACGCGCTGTCAGCTCTTCCCGTATTCGTAAGCGGGTTTTGCATCATTTCGGCAACATAGTAATTTGTGGTAATAGCTATGTTAGGCGAATAGGAAAGTCCGGTGTTAACCAAAGTACCCGACGCATTATACCAATTAAGTGTACCTCCCGATAAAGGAGTAGCTGATAAATTAACCACGCCCGCCCCGCAACGCACATCGTTAACTGTGTTTGGAGGAGAGCCCGCCATGTTTACATTTATATAGGTCGTTTTTGTGGCCAAATTGTTACCGTTACCGTTTGTAGCGGTAAGCTTTACTGTGTAAAGGCCATTAGCATTGTATTTGTGATTGGGGTTTCTTA
This sequence comes from Bacteroidia bacterium, assembly GCA_038214655.1. Taxonomy (GTDB): domain Bacteria; phylum Bacteroidota; class Bacteroidia; order B-17B0; family Aurantibacillaceae; genus PALSA-968. Next base: position 1,982 of record JBBQRR010000043.1, read on the forward strand.
CAATAGAAGTTGTACCGTCTCCAAAATCCCACATCCATGAAGTAGGAAATAAAGCTGATTGATCGCTAAAGTTTATTAAACCGTCGCAAGAGGTAACTACATCAGCCGAAAAATCTGCAATTGGAGGCATCGCTAAAGGAGCGCTTGGCGCAGCACTCAATCCGGCTTGCTGCACACTTTTATCTCCATCGTCCTGTATCCATGCCACAACACCTATTTGCGGTTTGCTGTATATGTAAGAAGGTATAGCCACATTAAAGCTAATTGTTTTGCTTTGGCCTACAGTCCAGTTAGTAGCCACTCCGGTACCATTTGCAGTTGGGTACATTTTTCTCATTACGTTATAAAAAACAGTTTCACCGTTAGACCCGGGAGCCGATGTGAAATTTATTGTTTTCTCCACCATAGCAATGCGCACACGCGGGTCTGTCATGCTGATATTTTGGGTACATGTTAAAATACAATTAATATAAATTGAATCGTTGGCTCCGTTAAACCAATGATTTAACTGAATTGTAAACGGAGATGTAACCGCGTATTCGTTATCAATGGTTGACTGAACAACGTTTTGCGGACTCGAGTAGTCAGCACCATCCATTATAGCATCCGGAACACCGGTTACGTTATAATAGGCTACGCGCTTTGCGACTTCTGCCGGGTTTTGTGCGTTCATAGGATCAACGCCCGGCCAACTTGTTTGGTATTTTATTGAAACAGCTTTACTTGTATTAGCCGCAAGCAAAGCATTAAATGTTGGGTTTGCCGCTGCGCATGGACCGCAAGAAGCTTGCGTAAATTCTTCCATAAACACAAGGCGTTGCGATTGGGCTTGGAGCATATAGCCACTTAAAAGGGCGGTCGTTGCTAAAAATAGTTTATTCATTTTTAATTGTTTTGGTTAAGCAAATATATACCCTCCTTGTTATAATCCCCCTTAGAAACAAATGAACAATTAGGTTTTGAAACTTTTTTATAGGTTTAGCGGCTAAATTTAGCCGGCCTGCAGCCTCCTAAAATTTGGTGATTGGGATTAAGGGCATCAAACCTTTCCTCTTACTTAATCTAAAGCAATAAAATGCCTGTTTAATTGATTATAGTGCCAAAAATTTGACATTTATACTCATATAAGTCTATATTTGCCACCTAAATTTAACCCTATGAACAAAACAAAAAAACTCCTTGGCGCAGTAGCCATTATCCTCTTAACAGCTTTTCAATTTAATGTAAAAGCTCAATTAAAAGTTCCGGCTCCAAGTCCGCTGCAAACCATCAAACAAAATTTTGGAATCGGCGAAGTAACATTAGAATACTCGCGCCCAAGTGCAAAGGGCCGCGTAGTTTTTGGAGATGTTGTTCCTTTTGGAAAAGTTTGGCGCACCGGTGCTAATGCTACCACAAAAATTACTTTTACAGAAGATGTAACGATTGAAGGAAAAGCAGTAGTGGCAGGCACTTACGGAATTTACAGCGTACCCAATAAAACCGATTGGGAAATTATGCTTTACAAAGATGTAACGCTTGGCGGCGATGTTGCGAATTACAAAACCGAAAACGAAGTTTTACGTGTAAAAGTAAAATCGGCTTTAGGGATGACCAAGACAGAAACTTTTACAATGGAGTTTACCGATATTACGCCTTCTACTTGTAATTTAGAAATTGTTTGGGAAAAAACGCGTGTTGTGATTAAATTAACAACAGACATTGATACAAAGGTGATGAAGAACATTGAAACTACAATGGCTCCTCCCGTTGACAAACGTCCGTACTTTCAAGCCGCAAGTTATTATTACGAAAACAACAAAGACCTTAACCAAGCATTTGAGTGGGTAAATAAAGCTATTGATGCAAATCCAAAAGCTTATTGGGCAATTACTTTAAAAGCTAAAATACTGGCCAAGCAAAAAGATTATAAAGGTTCTATTGAGACTTCTGAGAAAGCGATAGCCGTTGCTAAAGAAGATCAGGATGATGCTTACGTAAAGATTAACGAAAAATTAATTATTGAAACTAAAAAAGAAGGAAAAATAAAATAAGAACAACATTTACTAAAGCCTTCTCTGCAAACAGGGAAGGCTTTTTTATTGGGCTATCACTGAGGTACTTTTCTTTGGTAAAATAAAATGCAGTAGCCCGGCCAGTAGCATTAACAATAAACAGCCCGCTACGTTTAACCACAAAAAGGCCATGAGGTCGCTTAGCCAGATTACAATAACGAGTATTTCGGTGATTATTGCGGAAATAAAGACAACCGTGCCGCTTACCTTTTTCATATAAAATGCGACTAAGAATATTCCTAAAATTGTTCCATAGAATAAGGAGCCCAGAATATTTACTACTTCAATTAAATTGCCGATTCTGCCTGCGTATAATGCTACGATAATGCAGAAAATTCCCCATACAAGTGTTGCCCAACGCGAGGCGTTTAAATAATTTTTATCGCTACCTGTCTTATTAAAAATCTTTTTATAAAAATCTATTACCGTTGTAGATGCCAGCGAGTTTAAGCCGCTGGCCATGGAGCCCATAGAGGCGAGGAAAATAATTGCAATAAGCAGTCCCACTACTCCAACCGGCAATTGGTGGGTAACAAAATACAGAAAAACATAATTGCCGTCGTTGGTTTGCGCTTTCGGATTATTTTTCTCCATCAGCTTCGTTACCTCTTCACGAATGGCATTATCCTGCTTCTCTTTTTCGTTTAACGCTGCGTGTAATTTATCAACATCCTGCTTTTTATCTTGATGCATTGCAGAGGCGAGCTCCCGAACAACTTGCTGCTTTTCCGCATGAAGCACATTATAGCGATTTTCAATTTCTTTATACTGATTCTTATAAACACTGTTCTCAATATTAGCAACTTCGGTTTGATTAAAAAATACGGGAGGCTGATTGTATTGGTAATAGGTAAATACAAGTACCCCGATTAACAAAATAGAAAACTGCATCGGAATTTTTATGAGCCCGTTCATGATTAATCCCAGGCGACTTTGCGCTACAGAACTTCCTGTTAAATATCTTCCTACCTGCGATTGATCGGTTCCAAAATAGGAAAGTTGCAGAAAAAATCCGCCAATAATGCCCGACCAGATATTGTATTTATTATTTATATCAAAATGTGTATCAATCGCATTCAGTTTATTCATTTTTCCGGCTATATGTAACGCGTCTGCAAAGCCAACGTTCTCAGGCAAAAGATGAACAACCATATACCCGGCAAGAAACAAACTGGCGAATATAATTCCCATCTGCAGCATTTGCGTATAGGATACCGCTTTTGCTCCACCATGCACGGTGTACAAGATTACTATAGTGCCATTTAATATAATTGTGTACGTAATGTCAATTCCTAAAATTGTAGAAAGTATAATTGCCGGCGCATAAATAGTTATTCCGGTTGAAAGTCCGCGTTGCAATAAAAATAAAAACGCAGTTAGTAAACGTGTCTTTCCGTCGAAGCGTTTTTCCAAAAATTCGTAAGCCGTATAAACATTTAATTTGCGGAACATTGGAATGAACGTGATGCAAAGCACAACCATAGCCAGTGGCAAACCAAAATAAAATTGCACAAAACGCAAACCATCTGTGTATGCTTGGCCGGGTGCCGACAAAAATGTAATGGCGCTTGCCTGCGTTGCCATTACCGATAAGCCCACGTGATACCATGGCAATTTTTTATCAGCTAATAAAAATCCGTCAATATTTTTTGTACCCCTACTCTTCCACATGCCGTAAAGGACAATAGAGAGTAGAGTTGTTATGAGTACTATCCAATCAATTGTACTCATTCAAAATATTTTGTAAAAAAATACAAGAGAACTATTACAACAACCAACACTCCTATTACCAAAGCATACAAATTATTCCAGGTTTTAAGTATGGGTGGATTTTCTTGCGGCATAATTTTATTTATTCATTGGTAAACTTAATAAATTCACAAATAAACGATATGCGCCCGGCACACCTGCGGGTAATTCTCTAAAAAATACAAGTCCGGTATATACAAAATTGCCTTTTCCGTATTTGCCTATAATAAGACTTCCCTCTAATGGTTTCTCGCTAGTATCGTTCATCGAAAAAATAGTTTCATAATTTTTATCGGGTTCCGATGCAAAATAAATTCCCCGCTCCTGCACCCAGCCTTTAAAATCTTCGCCACTTATTTTATTGGGAATATTTAATACATTATGCTCGGGTTTTACAAACCGCACTTCCGCATTATCTTCCGTAACACGATCACGCGAAATTGTAAAAGGATATGGCCCTATTTTAGTACCAACCGGCCCAATGCGGTTATTTGTATTGTACTGCACAATAAAATTGCCGCCCTTCTTTACATATTCCATTAACTTATTATAATGAATCTGCAAACGCTCATTGGTGTTGTAAGCCCTAATACCGCTGACAATTGCCTGGTATTTTGACAAATCTTCTTTAACAAGTAGTTCATCCGTAAGTATAGTTACCTCATAGCCAACCTGCTTTAAACAAGCCGGAACTTCATCTCCTGCACCGGGAATATAACCGATATGAGTTCCGACTTTCTTCAAATCTACATTCACCAACTTTACCCCGGCATCGCTCAAAATAAATTGATAAGGAATATGATCGTACTCAATACGTTTAATGCTTTTTGTATACAATTCATTTTGAATTTTTAAAGAAGGAAGCAGTGTTCCGTTGGCAGCATTCTTTGCCGGGGTTATTACCGCTTCTATTATTGCTTCTTCGTTTTTAGCAGCTAAATTAAAATCAGGTTTTTCAATTGTAGCAGTCCAGCCTTCGGGCACTTTTACCTGTAAGGTTCCGTTTACATTTACTGAGTTTGCTTTAACAGTAAATTGAACTTTTTTTGGCGCAAGAGAGCTAAACACAAAAACTTTATCCGAACTATTTACCGTTGCGGGCGGAAGAATTTCAAACGGACGATACACTTCACCTTTAACCGGATCCGTATATTTATTTACTAAAGGGCGCTCTATCTTTAATACAAGGTCCAATACGCTTACTTCAAAAAGCACTTTAGTAAAAGGCTCGTTTTCGGGTTTACCTATAAGCAATTTGTTTTTCACTATATAACTTCCATCACTATGCTCTTCATTTAACCAATAAGAATTTGAGAAGGGCGCTGTTGCTAAAAGTTTTTCTTTGTGTTTAATTGTATAGAGCTCGTTTGCCTTTAAATTTAATGTTGTTACTGTGTCCGTTTGATTGAAGTAAAAAATTTTATTTAGTTTTACTTCGCTGCTGCTCCTGCTGATAATTTGTATTGTTGTATTTATTTCGCTTCCGGGAATTGCCGAGTAATCTGCCGCATAAGCTTCCATCCATAACCCTGCGCAATTGAGTATGAGCATTTCTGTTTCTTTGAGCTTTTGTTTTTTCCAATAACGAACCGTTGGATCCGCTTCATCCAGCAATTGTAATTGCTTATAAATAGAAACAAGAGCCGCCACTGATTTTTGCGGAGTCGTTAAATCGTATTTTTTTAAGCAATCTTCTATAAGCGGTTGAAACTTTGCAAGTGCCGGGAATTTTTTCCACGTTTGATCTATTCCCTCAAATAAATATTTTTTTACCGTATCGCCTTTCAATAATTTAAAATATTCAAGAATTTGTCCGCGTGCTTTACCCGAGCCAAAGCCTTGACTCTTGTGCATAGAGCGGCTTTCGGCAGCCATCTCGCCATAGCTTTTTCCCAATAGGGGATTAAAAACTCCGGCATCAATTTGCAATTGATTTGGCGCGGTGGTATTTGTTCCTCCAAAATTAAAAGTATTCCAAAAAATTCGTTTTGCCTGCCAAACTTCTGTATACGTCAGTTGATTTGGAAAACGTTTTGGGTCGGCCGCCGCATCAAATGCTTCCAAAGCCAGAATCGCGGAAGCGGTATGATGCCCGTGCCCGCCTTCTCCGGTAGTAGGAAAACGACAAATAATTACATCGGGCTTGAAATTACGTATAGCCCAAACTACATCTGCCAGTACGCTGTCTTTGTTCCAAAAAGTAAAAGTTTCTTCGGGCGTTTTAGAATACCCAAAATCATTGGCGCGCGTAAAAAATTGTTCGGCCCCATCAATTCGTCGTGCAGCCAAAAGTTCCTGTGTACGAATTAATCCCAGCGCTTCACCTTGTTCCTTACCAATAAGATTTTGTCCTCCGTCGCCGCGTGTAATGGATAGATAGCCCGTACGCAAATTACGTTCGCGCGCCATGTATGCAAGCAGGCGCGTGTTCTCATCATCGGGGTGTGCGGCCACATACAGTACCGAACCGATTGTATTTAGTTTTTTAAGCGATTGCAAAATTTCGGAGGCATTTAATTGTACCTGCGTTTGTGCTTGCACAGAAAATAATCTTATTGCAAAAAGAAAAATAAAGCGCCGTTTCATAAATTCGTTTAATTGAGTTTTGAAATTACAAATATTACTGAAACCACCTGCGATTATTACACAAGTATGCAAAATCACCCCTTATGAGGGATGAGCAGCCGAGCGGAAGGGAATAGCTTTGTTTCAAATAATTCTAAAATGAAAACAGCAAAAATTTACCTTAGTCTTGCCCTTATATTTTTAACAAGTTTGGGTTTCGCTCAGCTAAAATCTACTCCCAGCGGCGGCAATAAAAGAGCTCTGGTACGCGAACAAATTGGTATTACCGACGTAACAATAAACTATAGCAGGCCCGGCGTAAAAGGGCGAGAAGGAAAAATATACGGCACACCTATTGTGCATACAGGCTTCATCAATAAAAGTCTTGAATACGGCACTGCCACGGCTGCTCCGTGGAGAGCCGGCGCCAACGAAAATACCATCATTGAGTTTAGCACCGATGTAAAAATTGAAGGCAAGGGCCTGCCCGCAGGTAAATACGGTTTTTTTATTGCCTATGGCCCTACGGAGTGCACCGTTATCTTCTCGAAAACTTTTACCTCTTGGGGAAATTATTTTTATACCGAAAGCGAAGATGCATTGCGCGTAAAAGTAAAACCTGTTGCATTAGATAAAAGCGTAGAGTGGTTAAAGTATGAGTTTACCGAACAAACAGATAATTCGGCAGTGGTTACTATGCAATGGGAAAAACTTTCTATACCCTTTAAAGTAGAAGTTGATTTAAATAAAACGCAAATAGCTTCATTTAGAGATGAACTAAAAGGAGAAAAAGGATTTAGCTGGGAAACATGGAATCAGGCCGCGCAGTTTTGCCTGCAAAATGATGTAAATTTTGAAGAAGGCTTAAGATGGAGCAAGTTTGCCTTATCCGCACAAAAAAATTTCCAGACGTACAGCACCACTGCACTTCTATGCGATAAACTTGGAAAAGGAAAAGAAGCCGACTCGCTAATGAAAGAAGCCTTGCCTATGGGCAGTATGACTGATTTACATCAATACGGAAAAAGATTAATTGGTTTAAAAAAATCCGGTGCAGCTTTAGAAGTTTTTAAATTAAATGCAAAGAAAAACCCGAAACAGTTTACAACATACATTGGACTTGCAAGAGGCTACTCGGCAAACGGCGATTATAAAAATGCTTTGTCGCAAGCCAAATTGGCACTGCCTTTAGTTCCGGATGCTACAAATAAATCTTCGGTAGAAAATATGATTAAAAAACTGGAAAGCGGGCAAGATATTAACTAAGCAAGTTTACGCTTTAGCGCCAGCATTTTTATGGCGGTTACTGCGGCTTCATCGCCTTTGTTACCATGCTTTCCTCCTGCTCTTTCTTTGGCTTGTTTTAAATTATTTGTGGTAAGCACGCCAAAAATTACGGGCTTGTTATATTTAATATTGAGTTGAGTTATTCCGTTAGCAATGGCGCTACTTATAAAATCGAAGTGAGGCGTTTCTCCTTTAATTACGCAGCCAATACAAATTACCGCGTCGATATTTTGTTTTTCGGCCACTAATTGTGCGCCAAGGGTTAATTCAAAACTGCCCGGCACTTGGTGTATGCTAATTTTATCTTTATCCGCGCCGTGTTTTACTAAGGTTTTGTAAGCGCCATCGCATAGGGCTTTGGTTATTTCATAATTCCACTCGGCAAACACAATGGCTATGCGCATTTCTTTTGCGCTTGGCACTTTACTTCCTTCGGTTTTAGATAAATTTTTTTTCTTAGTGCTCATCTTTTTTACAAATTTTAATTTACCACATCGCCGCGTAATTTACGGAAGCGTTTGCGTGCTTCTATAGTAAATACACTTGCGGGGTACTTCGTTAAAAATTCCTGATACAGAGCTTTGGCTTTTTCCAAATCCAGTAATTTAAATTGATAAATTTCTGCTAAACGAAACATAGCATCATCACCATAAATTTCTTCGCCATAAGCATCTACAACGCGTTGATACGCCTCTATCGCTTCTTTATATTTTCCCTGCTTGGCAAAAATTTGTCCTTTTTTAAAATAAATATCATCGGCCAAAGAATGTTTTTCGTAAACAATATTTATAGAATCCATGCGGGACAGTGCTTCGTTTGTTTTATGTTGCAGTAATAATAAATCGGCAGAGGCGAACATCACTAAAGGCGCAATGTTTGTATCAATGCCGATAGCATCCGAAATTACTAATGATAAATCCATAGCATCGTTGGCAATTAATTTTGAAGTAGCGCCTTTTAAAACATCCAATTGCGATTTGGCCCATTTAAAATCTCCAATATAAAAAGCAACTTTCGCATTTCTAAATTTTGCTTCCTGGCCTATTGGTTCAAACTTAAAAGCTTTTTCCACTTGCGAATAAGTAAGAGAGGCTTCCCACAAATCTCCGGTTATTAAAAGTAAATCACCCAAATCTAATTTCAATTCTGCAATTCTGTTCTTATCAATTCCGGGATTTTGAATTACTTCGTTAAGCATAGCTACTGCTTCATCGGGTTTGTTTAAATAAAAGCCCTGCAATATCGCCAGCTTATGCACAACCGATGTAGTAAACTGACTATAGCCAAATTCTTTGATGGTGTTTTTTAATTTTTGTTCCAACTCCGCTAATTCACCGGGCGTATAAGTTTGCTGGCGGATTATTTTTTCGAATTGCGCGCTTGCGGCTTCGGTGCAGGCCTGTTGGTAATTAAAATTTTCTTTGCCTTTAGAAATTACATAATCAAAACACTGTTGCGCGATATCGTAGGCTTCGTTGCTCACACAAATTTTTCCCAGCTCCATTAAACGGTATCCATCATCTTTTTTGCGTTTATCCAAAGCTTTAGCCTGTAAAAATGCCGATTCGAAATCCTTTTGCTGCAATAAAATATAAATTAAAAACTCCGAAAAAATTCCTTTATCGGGGCTATTAGCCAATCGTTTTTGTAATTCCTGTTTTAAAATCGGATTATTAAATCCACCTTTCTCGTCATCGTAACCTAAATTATTTTGCAATAAAATTTGTACAGTAGATAATTCTGTTTCGCGATAATCAATGGCATCCAGATATTCGTTTATCATGGATTTTAAATCGCCTTTTGATTTATATACATCCGCTAATTCGTAAAAAAAAGGATAGCTCTTGCCATTTTGCTTGCGGCCTTTTTTATATGCCTCTAAGGCAAAGTCATATTCTTTCACATTGGTAAATGCCTTTCCCAATTGCAATACCTGATTAACATCTCCACCCAGCTCCTTGATTGCCTTACTGTATTGCTCGTTTGCTTTTGTTTTGTTACTATCTGCATCAAACACTTGCCCTAAATCAACATAAATCGCCAATACATCGGGCTGGTTTTTTAATTGTCTTTTTGCAATTTTTTCGGCCCTTTTATAATCGTGCGTTGCAAGCAGGCATTTAAAATACTGGTTGTAGTAAAGCCCCTGATTTTTATCATACAATTTTTCGAAATACACAATAGCTTTATCATACTCGCGCATTTCAAAAAACTGCTGGGCCAATTGCTCATCTACGGCAGGCTGAGCAAAGCCCTTAGCGAGGCAGAAGAAAAAGAGTATGTAAAAATATTTTTTCAATTTTTTTATAGCGACTGATTTTTACAACTCAGTTCAATTGATTTTTTTACCAGTGTATCCAACACCTTGTTAAGTGTATCGGCACATTTACTTTCAAAGGTAAGGTATTGCAGCAGATTTTCGTTACCCGAGCTGCCTGAATTTATTTCTTCGTTAAGTTTTTTTAACTGTTCTAACTGCTGTATAGATTGCGTTTGCAAACCATTGCTGATTGTTACCAATTTCTCATAACCAAGATGCAGGTTTTTTAGCGAAATAAGTTTATTAGCCTGCGTTTGCGTGATGGTATCGGGCCAGGTTTCATTTATATATTCCATTTTATATTGCGTCTTTTTTTGTCCCGGTAACAAAAAATTATTGGTTATTAATTGAGTTACTGTTTTTACGCAACGTACGCTTATAAAAAGACTGTCGGCTTTAGCGGCAATTGCTTTTTGTGTTGAGTCTGGTCCACAGGAAGTCAGCCAGGTTATTAACGCTAAAAAGAGACTTGTTATTTTAAAAAAGCGTGGCAAAATTTTATGCGTTGTTTTAGAGAGATAAAGTTACGGTTTTTAAGCCATTTTTCTATTTCCATGTATTAACGCTTATGGATATATGTTAGGGTTAAGCGGGGCAGCGAAAAAAAAGGGAGAAATTTCTGTAATTTTATATGTAGAAATTACAAGGGCAAAAGAAGTGAAATCCTAAATGAATTTATGGCCTCGTAAAGCGCGGTATTGGCTTTAAAAACGTCCAAGTGGTTTTTGCGTTCGTCTGCGCGGCGGCCTAAATCTTTGTAATAAAAACGACCATGATTTTCGGTAGCGTTTTTACGATAGGCAAAGACCTCAAAAAAGCTTTGTAAAGCCCAATACAAGCATTTGGGGGCCGGCTGTGTATTGTTTTAACATTGAGTGCAGTAAATTAAAAAGCCCCGTAAAACGGGGCTTTTAATAAATTTATTTTTAGAAGTGCCACAAATCGTGCTCAAACGTAAAGATATCTTGTTTGATCCTGTCTGATTCAAGAAGGGCGTCTATACCACGTGCATATTGGTTAATATATCTGTCGTAAACGTTGCTTTCTTTAATGGATGTGCTGTTAAATTGTCGCTTCCAGAAGATGTCTTCAAAAGTACGGCGCTCGGCATCGTTCTTTGAATTAAATACCTCGTTAGTGGCAAAAACACCGCGGCACTGAGGAAAATATACCCAAAACAAAGGTTTGTAAAGGTCTTTGTCTTCTACATATTCCATAGGGCATAATCCTAAAATCCTGCACTCAAGAACTGATTTTTGTTTATCAAAAAACCAATCTTCTTTTATCTGGAATTTAGTAACCCTTTCGTAAATACCTACAGAGTCGCAACGCCATACTTTAGTAACAATCTCCTCACCGGTGTTAACGTCAACGTCACGGTTTTCGTTACTGTCGCATTTAACCAGTTTTTCTTTCACTTTTGCAGGCTCAAGAGGAACTAAAAATTCTTCATCCTGAAAAGCAATGATTTCATTTTTAAAAATAGCTCTTTTAATTACTTGTAACAGAGAGCTTCTTCCGCTTACTTCCTCGGTAGGATAATAAAGCTGATGGTTAATTTTTTCGCGTAAATCAATTTCGCGCCATACCCTTCTCTCCCACATTAAATCTCCCTCACGCAGGTATGTATAAGGAATGATGCGGCGGTTTACAGTATTTTCTTTGGTATAAATACCATCTCTGTAATCGCCGGGCTGAAATACAGTCCCTACCTGTGCTAACATGCTTACCGATAAAATCAGTAAAAACAATGCTATTAACGATATACGCTTCATATTGTTTGTTTTAATTATCCTTTAACTTTTAAGGTAACACCCGGGATATTCCTTAAAGATCCGTCCGGGCCTTTTGCCTTTACGTTATCAATAAAGATTTTACTTCCGGTAGCTACTTTACCAAGTGCCGCTTTCATATCGCTTGTCATACTTGGGCCCGAACCTGTATAACTAACCGGCTGGCCTTTTACGATAGCTGTAAACTCGAAAGAGGTTACGATGAAATTTGCTTCAAAATCAAAACCTTCTAATTTTGCGGCAACGGCACCTATACCGGCAACGTCAACACGACGGATTTCTGAAGTACCTTTTTTACCACCAATAGCGGCAACAGGATCAGGAATACGTTTGATACGGAACATCGAAGTACCTTGTGATTTTACACCGTCTTTTGTTTTAGCAGATACAGTTATTTTTGCATCTTTTGCTTCAGAAGACCCGCGTACAATGTATTTACCGGCACCTGAAGGTTTAATAGTCATTCCACCACCACTTCCGCTAACAACTAAATCGCCGGGAGCGATACCTGCCGCAGAAACAGTAATAGGATTATCTACACCAATATAAAACACATTCATTTTATCGGGAGAAACGGCTACTGAAGGAGCAGCTACAACATAATCTCCGTTAAAATTATAATAATCGTATTCGCCGGTTGGCTTTTTGAATTTAATAACCCCGTTAAATGATTGCTGGCCTACACCCGCGCTTAATTCTAATTTACCCATACCGTCAACCAGGTTAACAGGAGTTCCTGCGCCGCCTTTTGCAGCAGCAGCAGAGTCAACCCCTAATAACACTTGCATGTTTTCAGGTTTAAAATCGGTAGAAGAAGCGGCTAAGAATACATCCGCTTTATAAGGCTGTCCTGCTTGTATATAACTTGAAGGAGCCACTACTTTAGCAGCAAGTTGATTAAACTTAATAGATACTTTACCTGATGCACCCGAAAGCTGAGAGATAATCTCTGCCTCGATATTTTTTAAATCGGCTTGCATTTTAGAGATGTTTGTAATAACACCTGCAATTGGTAAGTGATAGAAGTTTAATACTTCCCAAGAGATAGGATTACCATCTTCTGTTTCACCTAAAGCATCCGGTTTAAATGTTTCAATTTTCTTTAAAAGTGCCTCGTAGTCATCTTTAAGCAGAAGGGTTTTTTTATCCTTTTGCATATCCTGCACCAGCTTAATAAGTTTATCGTGCACATTTTGCACCTTGTCTCTTAAATCAGATGCTGTATATTCTCCTTTTACAGGGGCGCTTTCATTATCTCCAATTAAATGGTGCGTAGGAATATCGTAGTTGTCTTTTGCATCCAGATAACGTAAGCGCGTAGTATCGCCTCCTTCCGGAAAAACACCTTTAATTAATTCCTTTTTTAATTTTTCCATGTGCTCAAACAAATCGCCGGTTAATTTTTTTGCTTCAACGGCTTTTACGTAATAAGGAGCAGCACTTGGGTTTGAAGATTTTGTATCTTCAAAAGACTTCATCACTTTAATCGTGTTATCACTAAAGTTTTTATTGGTACGCTCTAAACTTTCGTTTACAGTTACGAACGCTTTTAAAATATCTTTCGATACGTTCATTGCCAGAAGTGCGGTGAGTACCAAGTACATCATACCTATCATCTTCTGCCTGGGGCTTTCTTTTCCACCTGCCATTTTAAATTCTTTTAAATGATTAAATTCTTATTTAAAAATAAAGGAAAGAAAAACAGAGTCTTTCTTTCCTTTTTTAATTTTTATTATTGCTTATAGTTCATGGCAGATAACATATTGCCATAAATACCGTTAAGCGCCGATAAGTTAGAAGATAACGAAGATATCTCTGTCTTGTAACGCTTGGTGTCATCCACCGAATCGTGCAGGTTCTTCATTAAATCACCAAGGCTATCGTAGAATTTAGAGGTAGCTTTTAAATGCTCATCACTGTTTTGTAATTGCAACTCGAAAGAAGCATTAAGTGAAGAAAGGTTTTTAGAAACTTTACCTAACTGCTCGCCAAAATTCTGACTATCGTCTTTAGTCATTGCTAAACTGGTTAACGACTCGGCTGCTTTAGAATAAGAATCTGATAAAGTATTTACATTTTTAGCAGCATTTTTAACGCTATCCACATACTCACTTGTAGCTGTGTGTGCGTTTGACATGTCTGCAATCTTATTTGCGTTATCGCTTAATGAACGCATGCTGTCACCAAGACTCTGCAATAATTCAGGTCCGATTTTAGCTTGCTCAAGTGCGTTATCTAATTGTTGTGTTGGTGTAAGATGATCGTCGCCATGTTCCTCATGCATACCACCCATGTTTGCTAACTCGGGGTAAGCTAATGACCAATCCCACTCTTCGTGTGGAATATCAAAGGCGTAAAGCATAAATATCAAAGCTTCTGTTAATAAACCTGTAATTAGCATTGGTCCTGAACCGGGCCAGTGCATGATTTTAAATAAGGCACCCACGATTACTATCGATGCTCCACCTGACGCCACAATGTGTAGCATCTTCTTATAACCCCCGATTTTCGCTAATTTACTGCTCATAGCTGTTTTTGTTTTTGTTTAGTTAGTGATGATGTTCTGTTTGTTTGTTGTTAAATCTCGTCACCTTTGTTACGACCCAGATAGGTCATTACACAACGGAAACCGGCGTAACATTTTGCTGTATCCTGATACTCGTAAGTACGGGTACTGGTTTGAAGGTAGTAGCCTACATCTTTCCACGAACCACCGCGAAGTACTTTACGTTTTAATACATTAGCTTCTTTATCCTGTGCCTCATATTCGTAATCAGGATTCAGGTCATGTTCAAAGTCATAAGCAGATTCGTCATAAGCATTACGCGTCCACTCAGATACGTTACCTGCCATGTTATACAATCCGTAATCGTTAGGGTTGTAAGAGAAAATGTGTACTGTATGGAAACCACCATCATCAATATAAGAACCGCGGATTGGTTTAAAGTTACCTAAGAAACAACCACGTGCGTTACGTATATAAGGACCACCCCAAGGATATGGAGAAAGATCATTACCACCACGAGCAGCATATTCCCACTCAGATTCTGTTGGTAAACGGAAGTCGTTTACGATAGACTGATAGTTACCAATTAAAAATTCGTTAAGCAGATTGGTTCTCCACACGCAAAACGCGCGACACTGTTTCCAGGTTAAACCAACAACAGGATACTCATCATAAGCCGGATGCCAGAAATACATATTGGTCATTGGCTCATTAAATGAATACGTAAAATCATGCACCCAAGCTAAAGTATCCGGGTATACATTAATAACGTCTTTTATAATAAATACGCTGCGGTCAACACCGGCACGCTGGCGGGGAACATAGTTACCCTGATTTACAGCAACCTGATCTTCTACTTCGTACTGACCTAAAGTTTTAGCATCTTTTCCGGGAGCCTGAACAGGAGAGGTCATTGTACCTAACTTATCTGTACCACCATCGTTAAGCGTAACACCATTCATATACTCAGCTTTTTTCCACTCGGCAGTTGCGTTGTCGGGTGATTTTTGCGGTAAGAAACGGTTGCTTTTTGCGGCAGCTAAACGGATGTCTATACGGTAGTACTCGTAATTTAATTTACGGGTATCAATTTCTTTACGGTTATAATAGCGTTCTTCAACGGGTAAGTAAAGTGGTTGAAGGTCTAAGCGGTAATCATCATCTTCAGAATCCCACTTAATTTTTCTTTCCCAGTTAATATAAAACTCTTTTAAGTTAGGATCTTGCCTGTAGATAGGGTTTAAAGATAAAAACTCGTCTTGCGGGATTTGATATTCCTGAGCATCGGCGTTACCACCATTTGCCAATAAAACGCGGGCTATAGAATCGCGTACCCAGTAAACAAACTGGCGGTACTCGTTGTTAGAAATTTCAGTTTCGTCAATATAGAAAGACTGTACAGAAACCATTTTAGAGCGGGCGGTGTGAGCCATTGTGGCTTCTTCATCGCTTGGGCCCATGTGGTAAGAACCAAGGGGAATATAAAGCATTCCGAAAGGGTCCGGCTGGTACCATTGATCGCGGTTTTTTACTCCCACTAATTCGCCTGTGTAGTTGTTACATCCTGTAACAATTGCAACAAACGTAGCTAATACCAAGAGTTTTTTCATACTTTTCTTTTTTATGTTACAACCCCCTTTTAAACGTGTTTTTGAAAAGGTTGTAAGATGCTTTAACGCAAGTCTATTAAAAAGGTTTCAAATATTTTATTTTAATCCTCGAAATACCTTACGTTCCAGTGGCTTGCAACCTTAGCAGTAGGCTTTGGTTTTAAGCAATATCCTAACATAATTTCGTGAGTACCAGAGCTATAGCCCTTAATTTTAGATAAGGTTACATCGTAAGAGTACCCTATTTTAAGGCCTTTAACCAAAACGTCCTGGATACCTAACATAGGCGCAATAGCGTCTTGTAAACGGTAGGTAGCACCAATCCAAAACTGGTGTTGTAACATATAAGTAAGGTTGAAATCTACCTGCGTGGTAGCTGCATCTGTTTTAATTTTGATGTTTGGAGTTACGATATGGTCGCCGCCCTGAAAGCTGAAATGGTAACCTGCAATAATATAATAGTGGCGGGCAACATCGAATGTAAGAGCGTAACCAGGATCACCTACGTGCAAAGGAGGGTTAGCTTGACGAACACTGCCTTGTAAAGAGGCCGCTGATATGTGCGAAGTTGAAACACCCACATACATTTTATTTGGGATCGTGTAATATAAACCAAAACCAAAGTCAGGTACGATCTTATTTAATGCCGGAGCATTAGTACCAAGTACACCCGATGATGGATTACTTGGAATAGCTGGGTCATTTAAGGTTTGTGGTGCAACAAAAGTACCATTGATACGCTGCTGGAATATACCTGCATCCAAACCTGCGGCTAAGATACCTGCTCCTAACTGGAAATGTTTAGAGGCTTGTAAACGGGCCGAGTTACTTGCCATAAAGCCTAACTGGTCGTTAGCAAAATAAAAACCGATACCCATGCCGCCTAAAACTTCTAAGGGCATATTAAAACCAAAAATACCTGTTTTTGGAGCACCCGGAAAACTTACCCATTGCTGGCGATATAAGGCGTTAAAACAAATTGAACCATCAGTACCAACTACAGCGGGGTTATACGCCTGTTTGCAGTACATAAATTGTGTAAATTGAGGGTCTTGCTGAGCCTTTAAAAGGCCGGTAAAACCAATCATTACAGCTAAAAGAAGTGTAGAAATTTTCCTCATTTGTTTGTTTTTAAATATTAAAATGTCTTCATGCTTTAAAACACGAGGTTACGAAAGTAGGAAAAAAACAATACAAAAAAAACTTTTGGAGGGCTTTTTTTGACAAATTGTTAATTTCTTTAGCGGTATAAACGCTGTTTTTTGAGGGATTTACGGTTTTAACAATTGGTTTAGTGGTTTTAAGGCGCCCGGGGAAGGAGTTAATACAAGCAGCCATAGAACGCAGATGACGCGGATTGCTTATGATTAAATAAGTTTTTTTTCTGGGCTAAAGCTGATGCGTTTATGTTTAAATGGTGATTTTTTGGTTGTTTGAATTTATTTAAGAACGCAGATGACGCGGATTGCTTATGATTAAGTAAGTTTTTTTGTTGGGATAAGGCTGGGGCGTTTATGTTTAAATGGTGATTTTTTGGTTGTTTGAATTGATTTATCGCGAAGTCGCCTAAACCAATTTACTTTTAAGCAAATACTCGGCAATTTGAATAGCGTTTGTGGCGGCGCCTTTGCGCAGATTATCGGCCACAATCCACATGTTTAATGTTTTGGGCTGCGATTCGTCGCGACGGATTCTTCCTACAAAAACTTCGTCGCGGTTGTGCGAATTTAAGGGCATCGGGTAAATCTGATTTGCGGGGTCGTCCTGCAAAATAATTCCTTCGGTGGCAGCCATTATTTGTTTTATTTCGGCCACGTCAAAATCGTTTTCAAATTCAATATTTACGGCCTCACTGTGCCCGCCCATAACAGGAATACGCACCGTTGTTGCGGTAACTAAAATAGAATCGTCGCCCATAATTTTTTTTGTCTCGTGCACCATTTTCATTTCTTCTTTGGTGTAGCCGTTTTCTAAAAAAACATCTATTTGCGGAATAACATTTAAATCGATTGGATATTTGTAAGCCATTGCGCCGGTAATTCCTTTGCGCTCGTTCAATAATTGTTCAACCGCTTTTACGCCTGTGCCGGTAACCGATTGATAGGTGCTTACCACCACTCTTTTTATTTTGTATTTTTTGTGAAGTGGGTTTAAAGCCACCACCATTTGTATGGTTGAGCAATTTGGATTAGCAATAACTTTATCTGCTTTTGTAAGGGTGTGCGCATTTATTTCGGGCACAACTAATTTGTTTGCGGGATTCATGCGCCAGGCTGAGGAATTATCAATTACGGTAATTCCTGCAGCGGCAAATACCGGCGCGAGCTCCAACGAAGTTGAGCCGCCGGCAGAAAATAAAGCAATGTGCGGTTTCATGGCAATAGCATCCGCGGCGCTTACAATTTTATATTTTTTATTTTTAAAAGTAACCTCTTTGCCAATTGACTTTTCGGACGCCACCGGAATTAATTCTGTAACCGGAAAATTACGTTCTTCTAAAACTTTAAGCATCATCGTGCCCACTAAACCGGTTGCTCCTACTACTGCAATTTTCATATTTTTATTTCGTATTATAAATTAAAAAAGCCTTCCTGAATTAAGAAAGGCTTTGGTTATATCATTTACAGACAAAACGCGGCCTTTCCTTACAGGAAAAACTTTTTGGTGCATTTTATCTTATTCACTTTACTCATTACGAGCACAAATATCCAAAAAGAAAGTAAACTCTGAAACTTTTTCTAAAATTTTTATGAACCTACTGCTTTTTTAACCAAAGCCAGTAAATGCCGGCAGTTTGGGTACTTGGAAGTATTTCAGGTTCTGTTATCAAATGACTAAAAATCAAAATATTTGTTGCGGGAATTAAACCTTTTTATAACTTAGTCATCAAAGAACAAATTCAACAAAAACCAAAAACATGAAAACAACAAAAAAATTAAGCATAGCCCTTGCTACTATTTTATTGGCTTCGGCTGCTTTTATCAGCTCTTGTAAAAAGAAAACTACGGAAACTCCTGACAACGACACTTCGGCCGCAACAGATAATAATATGGCTGAGTGGGCTTCTAACGATGCAGTTACTATGGCCGGACAAGCTTCTGAAAGCGGATCGGTTAGCTACAAACAAGGAAACGAGAATTCTGTGTTAAGCAGCTGCGCAACTGTAACCGTTAATACGAATACAAAAATTATTACTGTTACTTTTGGAGGCGGCGCGTGTAACGACGGACACGTTCGCAGCGGTATTTTAACTTTTGATTACTCTGCTTCAACGGGCGGTGCGGTAAATTACCGCAACCCGGGATTTAGCTGCCACATTACAACAACTAATTATGTTGTAGACGGCAACTCGGTAGCAGTTAACAAAACAGTTACTAATACAACCCCTGCCGGTTTTAATCCTGCAACTACTAACATGACCTGGACCATTAACGGTAGCGTTACTATTGTTAAAGCAGGTAATGGCGGAACTGTGAGCTGGACTTGTAACCGCACACATACTTTATTAAATACATCGGCAATTACTTATGGCGGAAATGCAATACCTGCTTCATATGTTGATCAAAACACGGTAATTGATTGGACAAAAGCCGTAATTAGCGTTAGCGGAAGCGCAAACGGAACCACCGCCAAAGGCGAAGTTTATACTGTAACGATAACAAGTCCATTAATTTTAAATATGAATTGTACACCTGACCCGCTTAAACCAAGCCACCATCCTATTGTACAAGGTGCGTTTGATTTTACGCCCGGCAGTAAGGCTTCCCGCCACGTTGATTTTGGCAGTGGCTCTTGCGATTTAGCTGCTACCGTTACCATTAACGGTAAAACATATGCTATTACACTTCCTTAATTAAAAATAAAATTTAACAAAAAGCCCTGACAGAAATGCCGGGTTTTTTTATTTGTGTCAATCAGAAATTTTAAATGTGTTGATTACCTCCCCTCAACCCTCTCCAGCGGTGGACACGAAAAAGTTATTTAAAATTTCTGCTTATTTATATTCCTGCAACTGCTGATACGTTAATTTACAATTAACCCACTCGCCGTCTAAATGCGCATTATATTTTTTATAAAAATTTAGCGCAGGCTCGTTCCAATCCAATACTTGCCACTCCATGCGGCGAACTTTTTTTTGCTGCGCAACAAGCGTTACTTCATGAAATAATTTTGAGCCCAACCCGTAGCGGCGAAAAGCTTCTGTAACAATAATGTCTTCTAAAAAAAGACATTTGCCTTTCCAGGTGCTGTATTTATAATAGTAAAGGGCGATGCCCACTATTTTATTTTCGTGTTCGGCCACAAAAAACTCAAAAATTTTATCTTTACCGAAGCCCCAGTTTTTCATTTCCTCGAGGGTAACATCTACTTCATCGGGCGCTTTTTCGTAAGCGGCCAATTCTTTTACAAGAGCTAATACCTCCGGTAAATCTGATTCATTGCCTATTCTAATATTAATGTTTTTCATTTTTGCACGAAGGCACGAAGGCTCAAAGTTTTTATTGTTTGGGTTATGTTTGAATTTAGAAGCGCAAAGATATTTATTTAGAATACAACTTCCGCAAAATTACTTTTTGCAGGCATCGTTTAATAATTAAATCCGATATTGTTTTTGCAGGCTCCTCATTTTTAGCATCCGCCTGCGCCCTTGCAATTTGTTTTTCGCTGATATCCACCCTATACAAAAGCGCAAAAAATTTATTGTTATCGCTGTCCATCAACTGTTTTAAATGCGGATAAATCTGATTAAAAAGTTCAGCATACGCTTCTTCTTTATTTCCGCTAAACGAAATTTCCAAGGCAAAAAAAGAAAAATCTTTTTTAATCTGATCGGCGGTTTGCTGAAGTATTTGTAAATCGTTTAAGTAGGCCTGTACCGAAAATTCTTTTTCTTCCATTTACTTTTTGGCATGTTTTAACAAAAGCCTGTCAACCGGTTTATCGCCTACAATATGCGATTCTATAATTTCTTCCACATCTTGTAGCTGCACATTCACGTAAAAAATTCCTTCGGGATAAACCGCAATCGTAGGTCCAAAATCACAAATATCCAAACAACCCGCCCGCTGTGCACGCACGCGAATGGGAAGGTTTTTATCTTTCAATGCTTTTTTAAATGCAGCCACTAATTCCATACCATGCTGCTCGCCACAACTTTTGCGGTCGCCGCCGGTGCGTTGATTGGTACAAATAAAAATATGTTTATGGTAAACTGGTTCGTTCATAATTTACAATTGCAGGGCAAATCGTAATACACATTGGTATTAGGCAGCCATCTTTTCAGCAAATTAATGTTGTCCTGACTAATGGTAATAGCGCGTATATCCATCACTCTTAAATCCTTTAGTTTTGAGAGCGCTTCGGGAAAATCAGAAAACTCGTTGCTCCATAAATCCAGCACGCGCAATTTTTCGAGGTTACCAATTTGTGGAGGGAGGCCTATAAGATTATTATTATTCGCGTTGATATAAACGAGGTTCAGCATTTTCCCGATTTCTTTAGGAAGCACTACTAATTTATTACGCGATACATTTAAGTATTGCAAATTGGAAATTAAATAAATAGTATCGGGCAACTCGGTAATTTGATTTTTTCCTAAATCGAGCCATTGCAAATTTTTAAAAAGGAATACTTCTTTGGGAACTGATTTATACTTCTTTTTACGCAGTTCCAGGCGCAGCACTTTCTCCGGAAATTTAAGTGCTTCTTCTAAATCTGTATACGTGTAGGCTTCCTCTAATTGCATCGAATCGAGGAGTAATTGCTCCTGAGAGAAAGCCTTCGATGAAAACAACAAAAGGTAAATTATTGCAAATTGCCACGCTATCGCCCGCAATGACACTACAGATTGTATTTTATAAAACCGAAAGCGCATTTTCTTTATCAATTGCCAGTTGTTTTTTTAATTCTTCGAGAGATGCAAATTTTTCTTCATTCCTTAACCGCTTGCAAAATTCTACCGTTATTTCTTGTCCGTATATATCCTTATCAAAGTTAAAAATATTTACCTCAATTTTCAATTTATTATCGGTATCCGTTGTAGGATTAAGCCCCACACTTAGCATGCCCTTATAACGTGTTTCACCAACAATTGTTGTAACGGCATACACACCTATACCCGGGACAAGTTTCGTGCCATCATTAACACTTATATTAGCCGTGGGATATCCAAGTTGCCTGCCCAATTGTTTACCTTTAACAACCTTACCTGATAAAAAATAGTGATATCCCAAAAAGCTGTTGGCAGTTTGAACATCTCCTGACTCAAGCGCCTT
Source organism: Bacteroidia bacterium (assembly GCA_038214655.1). Classification (GTDB taxonomy): domain Bacteria; phylum Bacteroidota; class Bacteroidia; order B-17B0; family Aurantibacillaceae; genus PALSA-968. Next base: position 24,141 of record JBBQRR010000043.1, read on the forward strand.
ACGTATTTTGGTTGAACTTACATTACTATGTTCAATTTCATGAGCCGGAATTTCTTCCACTGAAAAATTGTATTGAGAAGAAAATTTCTTTAATGTTTCAAAATTTCCTTCGCGGTTATTGCCAAATTTATGGTCGTACCCTATAATTAATTTTTTTGTGCCGATGCCATCTACCAAAATTTGTTTGATATAATCCTGTGCCGACATCAATGAAAATTCTTTGGTAAAAGGATAAACCAAAACATGATCTACTCCTGCTTTTTCCAACAACTGAAGTTTTTCTTCGGTAAGCGTAAGTAGTTTTAAATCGGTTTGATTGGGAAATAAAATCTGGCGCGGATGCGGATGAAAAGTAAAAATAAAGCTCTCCCCCCCTATTTCTGTTTTGGCCTTTTTAAGCCGGTTTATAATTTGCTTATGCCCCTCATGCACCCCATCAAAGGTGCCAATAGTAACCACCGGGCTACTGATTTTAGGAATTTGGGCTAAAGTCGTATAAACTTTCATAGGGTTGCAAAATTACATAATAATTACAGTATACAGAATGAGAATATTCCTCCCTTCATATACTTATACTAACTCCTTAAACCGGCTGTTAAATGAGTATATTTGCAGCGCTTAAATGGACGAGAAAAAAAATAAGAAAAAACTTGGCGAAAGGCTGAGGCAAAAGTACCGCCTGGTAATTTTAAACGACTCGTCTTTTGAAGAAAAATTTTCTTTGCGCCTATCGCCCGGCGGAATTTTAATTATGACGGGAGTGGTTACCATTGTGATGTCGTTTTTAGTAATCAGCTTAATTGCTTTTACGCCTATTCGCGAATACATTCCGGGTTACGGAGATTTTTCCAATCAAAAAGAATTGGTAAAACTTTCGGTTAAAGCCGATTCTTTAGAATACGTGATGAAAGCCAAAAACTGGTACATACAAAACATTAACGATGTGCTTAGCGGAAATATTAAAGCCGATACTTCTATGCCGCCGCCAAAAGGCGTTAAAGAAAACGTAAATGTAAAACCAAGCAAAAACGATTCGCTGTTACGCAAAGAAATAGAAGCGCAGGATAAATTTTCGCTTACACTTGGCAATAAAAGCAGCAGCGGCATCGGCGGATATTTTTTCTTTAGTCCGGTAAAAGGCATGGTAACCCACTCGTTTAACATGGCGGAAGCGCATTACGGAGTGGACGTTGCAGCTAAGGAAAATGAATTTATAAAAGCCACTTTAGACGGCACTGTTGTTTTTGCGGGATGGACAGCTAATGATGGCTACGTAATACAATTGCAGCATAGTAATAATTTGATGAGCGTGTATAAGCATAATAGTGATTTGACTAAGAAAGTTGGCGACCACGTAAAATCGGGCGAGCCTATTGCTATTATTGGTAATACGGGTGAGAGCAGTACCAGTACGCATTTGCATTTTGAGTTATGGCATAACGGTACGCCGGTTAATCCGCAGGATTATGTTTTGTTTTAGAAGTAATGAGATTTGAGTAGTGCGTATTGAGAATTAAAAATGGAAAAGAAAAAACATATTGCAATTTTAGGAAGCACAGGTAGCATAGGCACGCAGGCTTTGGATGTTATTAAAGCCAACCCTGATTATTTTTGTTGTGAGGTTTTGGTCGCTAACAGCAATGCGGATTTATTGATTAAGCAGGCTTTAGAATTTGAACCCAACGCAGTTGTTATTGCCGATGAAAGTAAATACAAGCAGGTGAAGGATGCCTTATCATCTCATGACATAAAAGTTTTTGCGGGTGCCAAATCGGTTGAGCAGATTGTGGAAATGGAAACGGTGGATATTGTTTTAGCGGCGATGGTTGGCTTTGCGGGATTGCCATCTACCATTCACGCAATAAAAAATAAAAAACCAATTGCTCTTGCCAATAAAGAAACATTGGTTGTTGCCGGAGAAATGATAACCCAACTAGCCGAAGAGAACGCGGTAAATATTTATCCGGTAGATTCTGAGCACTCGGCAATTTTTCAATGCTTAGCCGGAGAATTTCATAATCCGATAGAAAAAATTTATTTAACCGCAAGCGGCGGCCCCTTCAGAGGAAAAACAAAAAAAGATTTACAAAACATTACCAAAGTGCAGGCACTTAAACATCCTAACTGGAGCATGGGCGCAAAAATTACCATTGATTCAGCCACCTTAATGAACAAGGGCCTGGAAGTAATTGAAGCCAAATGGTTGTTTAATGTAAAGCCCTCGCAAATAGAAGTTGTGGTGCATCCGCAAAGCATTATTCACAGTCTGGTGCAGTTTACCGACGGCAGCATAAAAGCCCAATTGGGTTTGCCCGATATGAAACTACCTATACACTATGCCTTTAGCTATCCCGAGCGTATAAAAACTTCGTTCGAGCGCTTTGATTTTACCAAATATCCCGCCTTCACTTTCGAGAAACCCGATACCGAAACTTTTGCTAATTTAGCGCTCGCTTACAAAGCCATTGAACAGGGGGGATTAATGCCTTGTGTACTGAATGCCGCCAACGAAATTGCCGTGGATGCTTTTTTACACGATAAAATTAATTTCCTGCAAATAAGTGAAATTGTAGAAACATGCATCAGCAAAACAACAAACAAACAAAAACCTTCTTTGGAAGATTATTTTAACTGTAATACCGAAACCCGCGCGCTGGCCACATCTTTAATTAAATAAATAAATTATGAAAATTTTACAACTCTTTTTGAGTTTAACCATATTAGTAACGCTGCATGAATTAGGGCATTTTTATTTCGCCAAAAAATTTAAATGCCGCGTAGAAAAATTTTATTTGTTCTTCGATTTTCTTTTTCCGTTTGCCGGACTATTAAACTTTTCACTTTTCAAAAAGAAAATTGGCGATACCGAATATGGTATTGGCTGGTTTCCGTTTGGTGGCTACGTAAGTATTGCCGGAATGGTGGATGAGCAGATGGATAAAAATTTGCCCAACACTAAACCTGAACCCTGGGAGTTACGCGCAAAGCCGGCCTGGCAGCGTTTACTTATTATGATGGGTGGAATTTTAGTGAACCTTGTTTTAGGAATTTTTATTTACTGGATGGTTTTATTTGCCTGGGGAAAAGAAATTTTACCAATGAAAAATCTGCAATACGGTATTGTTTGCGACTCTTCTGCACTTGACCTGGGTTTAAAAAACGGAGATAATATTTTAAGCATCGATAACGTTCCGGTTAATTCATTGAATCGTGTGGCCGTTGATATTGTAATGAATCGCGCCAAATCGCTACAGGTAGAGCGCAACGGTGCAAAGATAAATTTAGCGCTAAGCGAGGAGCAGATAAGCCTGTTGCTTAAGGCACTTAAGCGCGGCGAATTTATTTCGGCCCGCACTCCTGCCGAAGTTGATTCAGTAATTATGGGAAGCCCTGCTGATAAAGCAGGATTTAAACACGGAGATAAATTTTTAACCATAAACGGCAACTCTACTTTTTTCTTTGATGAATTTCAAGCAGCCGAAAGAGCAAACCCCGATAAAGATATTGCCATTACGCTTTTGCGCGGCGCTGATACCATTGCAACAAAAGCAACCGTAACTAAAGAAGGCCAACTTGGTTTTTTTGCAGCACGTAAGAAATTTATTAAAACCGAAAAAACCGAGTACAATATTGCGAGCGCATTTACTGCAGGCTTGCACGAAGGCTACGAAAAAATTGTAATGCAGGTAAAACAAATGGCTGTAATTTTTACTGTTAAAGACGCACACAAACAAGTGGGCGGTTTTTATACCATGTACAAAACTTTACCCGAGGAGTGGGACTGGCAGAATTTTTGGGTACGCACTGCGTTTTTCTCCTTAGTACTTGCATTCATGAATTTCTTGCCAATACCGATGTTAGACGGCGGTTACATCATGTTTATTTTATTTGAAATGATTACCCGCGTAAAAGTTCCGGATAAAGTTATTTATTACGCCAACTACGTAGGTTTGGTTATGATTTTAGGATTGATGATATACGCCAATACGGATTTCTTAAGATAGATGAAAGACGAAGTAAAACTGATTATTTTCAGTGTGGCTATTTTTGCCGCGGCCTACGCTTCTTCTTTTTTATTTGATTTGCCTTTGGTTTTATTGCTGCTGCTCAGCTTTTATTTTACGGGCTTTACTTTTGTTTTAAACGCTCGCTTGCAAAAAGCGCTGAACGATGAAAACAAAAATAAATTTACACAGGTATTTATGGGCCTTACCGGTATTAAAATTTTAAGCAGCCTTATTCTGCTGGTTTGTTTTTTATATATGTTTAAAGCAAATAAGTTACACATGGGCATTTGCACCATGAGTTATTATATGCTGTACACTGTTTTTGAAGTTGCCTTGTGGAGAAAGAAACTAAGCACTTAGTTTTTTAAAAGCGAATACCTACAACCAATATATCGTCTATCTGCTCCAGATTGCCTTTCCAATCGTCCATTGTTTTTTCTATTGCCCTTTTCTGCTCGGGCATAGAAAGATTTTGAGAACCCATTAATAATTGTTGCAATTGTTTATACTTGAATTTTTTTCCTTTGGGCCCGCCAAACTGATCGGCGTAGCCATCAGAGAAAAGATAAATCGTGTCTCCGGCTTTTATTTTTCGATTTTGTGAATCAAATAATTGCAAGCTCTCACCCACAAACGCGCCCACCGGAAATTTATTTCCGTTAAGCTGCACAAATTCATTGCCGTTAAAAATGTAAATCGGATTATTTGCACCGGCAAAAGTCATTGTTAAATCTTTTTTATTAATCACACACAACGAAACATCCATCCCATCGCGCACAGCCGAATCCTGATATGTTTGGTGCAACGAATCGGTAAGCCACCTGTTCACAGCATTTAGAATGTCGGCCGGGTTAGTTAAGTCTTTTTCGAGCACCGCTTTATTGAGCAGATTATAATTTACAATAGAAATTAAAGCTCCCGGCACACCATGGCCGGTACAATCGGCAACCGCAATAAAAATTAAATCTCCTTTTTGTTCTATCCAATAAAAATCCCCGCTTAAAATATCTTTAGGCTTAAAATAAACAAACGAATCGGGTAAAATAGAATTCCACATTTTTTCGGGCGGAAAAATCGCCGTTTGTATACGTTCGGCATATTTAATGCTGTCGGTAATATCCTTATTCTGCTCTTCTACAATGTGTTTTTGCTGCTCAATAATTTTACTTTTCTCCTCTAAAACCGTATGTGCCTTTTGCTTTTGCCTTAGCCCGCGAAAAATAAAAAAAGCCAGCAAAAAAAGTAAACCCGCCGCAATTATAAATATGTATTTTACAAACGATTCGTTTTTGAGGCGAAGATTTAAAATCTCGTTTTCTTTTTCCTTTTTTTCGGTTTCAAATCTGGCCTGAACTTCGGATATATTTTTAGAGCTCTCTACATTAAACAGCGTATCCTTGTAAGCACAAAACTGTTCTTTAAAATCAAGTGCCTTTTTATAGTCACCGGTTTTTTTATGCAGTGCCACCAACCCTTCCAAACAATCAATGGCATAATTTTTAGAATCAATTTCTACAGCTAAATTGTACGCCCTCGTAAGGTATTTTTCTGCTTCAACATAATTACCTGCTTCAAAATAAATGGCACCGATATTATTGCAGGAAGAAACAATTCCGTTTTTATCACCAATCTCCACTTTAATCATATACGCTTTTTGAAAATACTCCAGCGCCTTATTAAAATTCTTTAACTCATAATAAATGGCGCCAATATTATTTAAGGTTCCCGCTACACCGGCTTTATTTTTTGATTTCTCTTTTAAAATTAATGAACGGTTAAGGCATTCAAGGGCAAGATCGTTTTGTTTCATATCGGTATAAACACCACCCATATTATTATAGCAACTGGCAATCGCATCATCATCTCCTATTTCTTTTCCATATTCAATGGCCTTACCATAAAACTCAAGAGCCTTTTTAAAATCTTTTAAATTATCGTAAACAAGGCCAATATTTATGTAAGTAGCCGTTAAGCCATCGGGGTCTTTTAAATCTTCAAAAACCCGCAGAGCTTGCATAAAATTTTTAATGGCAACTTCATTATCTCCGCGTTTGTAAAAAGAAGTGCCCAAATGATTTTTTGTTTCTGCAATTCCGGACAGATTTTGAATAGTTTCGTAAATATCCAGTGCTTTATTAAATTCTAGCTCTGCCTCTTTAAATTCACCCTTACGATAATGTATTTCGCCCAATACATTTATCGACCTGGCTTCGCCATTTTTAAATCCAATTTTTTGCGACAAGGTTAAACCTTGCTTTGCATAATCGGCAGCCCTTACAAAGTTTTTACGCAAGAGGTAATCTGCCAGTTTTATATACACATTTGCTTTTTCGGTATCGGGAATGTTTTGTTTTAACTTATTGAAGAGCGCCGTTGTATCAACACCCCGCGCATTTAGTTGCAGCCCGGTAAACAGCGTTAAAAAAAACAGAAAATAAATACTTTTACACTTCGGCATACTAGGGTTAGCGATTTCTAAAAATAGTAAAAAATTCAATATTATCGCTTTTACCCGTAAGATTGCTTATTTTTAGCTGTATATTTGTTATGCTATGAAATTTGAAAATACCCCCACCTTTGCTAAGGAACTTGATAAAAACAACGCGCTGAAAAATTACCGCGAGCAATTTTATTTTCCGCAGTTAAACGGAAAAAATGTTTTGTACTTTACGGGTAACTCGCTGGGACTTCAACCAAAAACCACGCAAAATTATGTGGTAAATGAGCTGGAAGACTGGGCAAGTTTTGGAGTAGAGGGTCATTTTCACGCACGCAACCCCTGGCTTTCTTATCACGAAATTCTTACCGATAAAACAGCGCGCCTGGTGGGTGCCAAGCCTGAGGAAGTAGTTGTGATGAATCAATTAACCGTAAATTTACATTTGCTTTTAGTTTCGTTTTACCGCCCAACAAAACAACGTTACAAAATAATATGCGAGGCCAAGGCTTTTCCTTCTGACTTATACGCCCTGCAATCGCAAATAAAATTTCATGGCTTAAATCCTAAAGAGGCATTAATTACTTTAGCACCACGCGCCGGCGAACATAATTTGCGTACCGAAGATATTTTAGCTGAAATAGAAAAACATAAAAACGAATTGACTCTTGTTATGTTTGGCGGCGTAAATTATTACAGCGGTCAGGTGTTAGATATGAAAACCATTTGCGAAGCCACACACAAAGCAGGCGCCATTTGTGGTTTTGATTTAGCACATGCAGCCGGAAATTTAAAATTGAGTTTGCACGACTGGAATATAGATTTTGCCTGCTGGTGCAGTTATAAATATTTAAACTCGGGCCCGGGTGGTGTTGCCGGAGTTTTTGTAAATGAAAAGCATTTAAAAAATGTGGAACTTCCAATGTTTGCGGGTTGGTGGGGCCATGATAAGGATACGCGCTTTAAAATGGAGCCCGAATTCAGGCCCATGCAAACGGTTGAGCGTTGGCAATTAAGTAATGCGCCCATTTTATCGATGGCTGCTTACAAGGCCTCTTTAGATATTTTTGATGAAGTGGGAATGGATAAGCTCAACGAAAAAAGCAAAGCGCTCACTGCGTATATGGAATTTGTACTTACTGAAGTAAATAATCAAACTGCAACGAAGGAGAAATATTTTGAAATAATTACTCCTGCCGAAAGAGGTTGCCAATTATCGGTTGTTGCACATGGACGCGGGAAAGAATTACATACCGATTTATTACAACAAGGCGTTATCAGCGACTGGCGCGAGCCTAACGTAATACGCATGGCGCCGGTGCCATTGTATAATTCGTTTGAAGATGTTTATCAGTTCGGAGAAATATTATTAAACCTTTGTAAAAAATAAATACAATGGAACACGGATTACACGGATGATTATGATGACCGCAGTTAATTGTTTTAAATCTTGCTAAAAATAAAAAGGCCCATGTCAACAACTACAAATTTACCCGCCAACAAAAAAAAATCCTATTTAATCATAACCATCAGCGTCATCTGCGTTCTATTATCGGAGGTACTGCCTTCATGCGGAGGAAACAAAGAAGAGCTCACCGTTAAAACCGAAAAAGTTTCGGGCGCCGAATTAAAATCAACCTTTAAAGTATGGGGCAATTGCGAAACCTGCAAAGACGCTATAGAAAACTCATTGAGGGTTGACGGCGTTACTACTTCTGATTGGAGTGAAGAAACAAAATTGCTTGCAGTTACCTACGACAGCACAAAAATAACTTTAGATCAGGTAGCACAAAAAATTGCCGCAGTTGGTTACGATAATGTAAAATACAAAGGCGACGATAAAGCTTATGAAAATTTGCCCCAATGTTGTAAATACGAGAGGAAGTGAAAATTAGTTTGAAGACATACGCCCAACCTCCTGCAGCACAAAAAATTAAAGATATGAATACAGCAAAATTACCAGACTAATGAAAAAAATCTTCCTAAAAAGTATAAGTTTTTTGTATTTAATGATGAGTATGGCAATCGCCCAAACTTCGGTTATAAATACAATTGCAGGAAATGGAACAAATGGGTATGCAGGAGATGGTGGTCTTGCTTCCGCATCTGTTATTTCTTGGCCTGAAACTTTAGCAATTGATACAAATGGCAATATTTATTTTTTTAATTCTGGTAACGGCAAAATACGTAAAATAGAAAAAAGTACAAACATCATTACAACAGTCGCCGGTAATGGAGTGTGTTGTTGCAGTGGTGATGGAGGTCTCGCTACGGCGGCAAAACTAGGAACAGTTGATGGAGTTGCTGTAGACAAAGATGGAAATATTTACATGGCAGATAGAACCTGTAATGTAATTAGGAAGGTGGACGCGCAAACCGGAATTATTACCGCTATTGCCGGAATGTATAGTGTTTTTGGTTATTCCGGAGATGGAGGGCCTGCAACCTCAGCCATATTTTATTGGCCCGAATAT
>JBBQRR010000044.1:0-32705 GCA_038214655.1 Bacteroidia bacterium
AATCCACGTGCAGCCTGTTTTTTATTTGGTATCATAGAATATATTTTTCTACTGCAAAGAAAAAACTTTACCTTCGTATTCTGCGGACATAGATAATGATTTTATCATAATGTTTTTAACATTGTATTTTTAGAACCGCCCATAAAAAATCAGCGTGGGACATTCACCATACTGTAACCGAGGTACTGCGAAGAACCCACTGTACAAATAAGATAAAGCCCACGCCTTTCGTGAGCATTATTCTTATCCCTGTACAGTTTGAAAATTCGCAGTTTTCGGTTACAAGAAAGATAACGCTAATATGGTTGTGTTTTGTTTTACATCATATTTTAATATTAATTAAAACAAATATAGTAAATATTTTAACTGTAGTAAAAACGAAATAAATAGCATGAATATAATAGAAATATCAAATAAATTCCCAACCGAATTAAGCTGTATATGTGAAATTTTTGCTTCTCTGTATTCGAATTGTTTTTATAGTACTCATTCGAAGTCTCAGATTAATACAATGACTTGATAAGTTTCAATGCATTCGGTTTTACCTCGTCATAGCGAGGATTAGTAATGATATGTATAGTTTTTTGCCTATAAAGTACGTGTTTTTGTTACATACTGACCTTCTCCTGTAGCCCTGTACTTTGCTGGAGGTGTAATTTCTTACTTATATGCAAATACATTTTGCCAAAAATTGAGAGCGGTCTCTTTTATAAATAACTAAAAACCAAATTATCGCTGAACCGATGTTAACATCTAATCAGGCTTGTTAATAAGTCTTCTATTAAATCCAATCTGCACTTTTAAGTATATAAGGGTTTTGTAATACTTTTATCTCTACTAATTTGGTACCCATTATGAAAAAAGCAACAAGCAACAAAGTAAAAGTGCATAATGAACTTTGCTACGGTGATAATTTAGAAGTACTAAGAAATTATGTAAAGGACGAGAGTATTGATCTTTGTTATATTGACCCCCAGTTTAATTCAAAAATAAATTGCAATCAAATTTATAATAACATTAGTAAAGAAGATAAAGCAATGGCGCAAGCATTTATAGACACATGGACTTGGGATGATGACGCAAACAAAGGGTATGAAGAGATTTCAGAAAATTATTATGGTATTTTCACAAAACAAACTATTTATTTAATTACAGGATTAGAAAAAGTTTTTGGGAAAGGAAGTTCGTTGGCGTATTTAGTTAACATGACACTACGAATTGCTGAAATTAAGAGAGTATTAAAACCAACAGGGAGTTTTTATTTTCATTGCGAGCCAACATTTAATCACTATTTAAAACTTGTAATTGATAGTATATTTTGTGGAAACAGAAAAGGGGAGTGCCAGAATGAAATTATTTGGCATTAACGGCGACGGACGAATGTTCCAAATCACAACCTAATTTTGTTCTATACCAAGATGGAAGAGAGCTCGTTTAATTTCACAGAAGCTGAAATTCCCGTTTCGCAAAAAAGAAAACGGAGAGCGGCTGTTTTTAATTTTTATTTATTTATTATAGCCTAATAATAAACGCATGAATAAAGAAGCCTTGCTAAAAGAGATATATAATCACGTCAATAATAAAACTACTCCTCAACATGTACCTGTTTTTAGAGAAAAGTTGGTTCGGCAAACCGGACTACCGGATGATTATGTATCTGGGTTTTTAAGAGAGTTGAATAGTGGGGGGCTGGTGGAAGCTCCTTTAGGCAATTTTGAATTTGTAACCATTACTAAAGAGGGTATTAAAATCGCCAGGCACTTTAATTAAGGAAATAGCTTAAATTCTTTCATAGTTAAGCTAAGTTAATCATGCTATTTCTAATGTTTTCTTGAAGTGTTGTAGTAAGCAAAACATTACAATAACAGCTTCTCTCAAGTTCCCGTACTGCTGCTGAAAGTAATGAAATTGAGAACAACAGTTTTAATCGGAAATCTTTAGTTATTCCCCGAGCCAATCAGAAAAAAACATTCATACACATACTACTTCATTTACACTAACCCCGTCATTTAATTATTTTAATGTTAGGTTAAGTTATTTTATCAAACCAAAAGCATCTCAATAATAGTTTTGAAATGTGTTATGCCACAGCCGTTAACTTCGTATTTAATTCTGAACGACTTTCTTTTAAGCTGAAAGAAAACGAATTAGAACAATACGGACAAACAAGCGGAAGTTTATTTAATTTTATCACGTTCCGTTCAAATTTCACTACCATATTTTCGCAGGAAGGACAATTTACAAGGCATTCCCCAACATTAAATTCCTGTTTAGCCACCTTATCCCACTTATCCATTTCCTGTTCCCGTAATCTATCTACAACACGCGCATATCTTTGGGTAGTGGTAAGTTCGGAGTGCCCCAAAATATCGCTCACAACTTCGGTTTTAACGCCTAATAAGAGCGAGTTGATGGCAAAGGTATGACGTGCACTGTGAAAGGTTATATGTTTGTTTATACCTGCAATTTTTACAATGGCTATGAGATATTTATTGGTTTGCGCAGTTTCCATAACGGGGTTCTCAAAAACAAGCCCGTTTTCGCTTTTTAAGTTTAATAAAGAAAGAAGTCGTTTCCGCATCGGTATACGCACCGTTTTTTTTCTGGCGAGTCTGCCCTTTTTAAGTTCCTTTACAATAAAGCCTCCTTTAATATGAACGGTGTGAAGTGTTTTTATATCTGAGTGCCTAAGACCGCTATAACAAGCACCAAGGTAATAACGCAAAACTTCCTGATATTTTTCGCCAATATTAAAATCTTGCGCATTTTTATTATTTGCCTTTTTAATAACGGCTAAAAGTTCTTTGCTGTCGTACAGGTGGTGCAACTTTGCAAGCTCTTCCGGTTCTAAATATTCGGGTTCAACTTCAAAAGGTTTGCCCACTACAAATTCAGAAAAGGGATATTTACCGATTTTGCCGCTATCAAATAAAACTTTAGTGTACTTGCGTATAAAGCACATGGCATGGTAAGCGGTATTATCCGCTTGTTTTAAAATATCTTTTATGTAAGTCTTGTATTCTTCAAGAAACGATTTATTAATATCGTGGATGGATAATTTTGGAGTGTATGTTTTCAACTTCTCTAAGTGTGCGTCGTAATGATCTAAGGTGTCGGCAGAAATTTCTTTTAGTTCCCGTTCCCGCGCAATTGTTTCTTCAACAAAATCGTAAAAGCTGATAGATTTTATTTTGCCCGCTTCTTTCTCGTAAATCTCTTTTAACCGTTGTACGCTTAATACCTCTCCTTTTTTTTCGCATTCACTTATAATGGTATCAATTTTAATTTTGTGGCGGTCAATAAAAGAAGTCAGGACGGCGTAACCGTGAATACCTGTTTTTACACACTTATTTTCTTTATCGTACTGGCTCTCTTTTATTTTCTTACCTAAGTTCAGGTAGATTTGTTCCCCATTAATAGAAACACGTAATAACATGGGCACGGTTCCGTCCTTACGAACATGATGTGTTTTGCAATCAAAACTAATTGTGTACCTCATTTTTTTCGCCCTTAAATACGCCCTAACAAATTTGTGAGATATTTGTGAGATTGTATTGCAACTATTGAAGAAATCACTACAAAATCTCTAAGAACAAAAAAAACAAAGTGTTGGTTCTTAGAGACATTGAAAATTCTCTTCAACAGAGCGAAGTACGGTATAAAATTAGGAAACTTCTATTCTATCCATTGAACTACGAAACCAAAAAAAATGTCGGTGTTTAAGCCGACATTAATTTTTTAGAGAATCAACATCGCATCGCCATACGAGTAAAACCTGTATTTTTCTTTTATTGCCTCTTTGTAAGCTTTCATTATCAAATCGTATCCGCCAAAAGCGCAAGTCATCATCAATAAAGTTGACTCAGGCATATGGAAATTTGTAACCATACAATTGGCAATACTAAAATCGTAAGGAGGAAAAATAAATTTATTTGTCCAACCTGTATACGGATTTAAATGCCCCGATACAGAAACCGAAGTTTCTACACCACGCATTACAGTTGTACCAACAGCGCAAACACGTTTTTTCTTATCAATAGCATTGTTAACCACATCCACCGTTTTTTGCGGAATCGTAACTTCTTCACTATCCATTTTGTGTTTGGTAAGATCTTCTACTTCTACTGTACGAAAAGTTCCTAAGCCAACGTGCAAAGTAATGTAGCTAAAGTTAACACCTTTAATTTCTAAGCGCTTCATCAACTCGCGGCTAAAGTGCAAACCTGCAGTAGGCGCAGCAACCGCTCCTTCGTTCTTTGCAAAAATAGTTTGGTAACGGTCTTTATCACTTTCTTCTACTTTACGTTTAATGTATTTTGGTAATGGAGTTTCTCCCAACTCATATAATGTTTTTCGAAATTCTTCGTAAGGACCATCAAACAAAAAGCGCAACGTGCGTCCGCGAGAAGTAGTGTTATCAATTACCTCGGCAACCAACGAATCGTTTTCGCCAAAATATAATTTGTTGCCGATACGGATTTTACGTGCCGGGTCAACCAACACATCCCAAAGGCGACTTTCCTGATTTAGTTCGCGCAATAGAAATACTTCAATTTTTGCACCGGTTTTTTCCTTGTTACCGTACATGCGGGCCGGAAAAACTTTGGTATCATTCATAATCATCATGTCCCCATCGTCGAAATAGTTAATGATGTCTTTGAATTTTTTGTGAACGATTTTGCCGGTTTTGCGGTCAATGACCATCAGCTTACTTTCATCACGGTTTTTTGAGGGGTACTCTGCCAAACAATCTTTCGGCAGGTTAAATTTAAATGCGGTTAGTTTCATATCTCACTGTTCTTATCGCAAAACGCAGGAAAACTACCTTTCGGTACAGTTTCTTAATCTTACGGGATTAATTTTAAAGTTGGCAAAGGTAATATTTAAAAGGCCAAAAGTCAATAGTAAAATGGCAATGGCCGCTCATCCCGAAGCAGAAATAAATTTTACTCCAAAAAGGCGACATTCGGGTTGCTCAGGATGATAAATGTGTGTTTTGATGAGTAAGGAATCGTATCACATAAAGCCGAGCTCTAATTGAGCCACTTCACTCATCATGTTTTTGTCCCAAGAAGGCTCAAAAGTAAGGTCTAATTTAACCGACTTAATATCAGGTAATTGCTTAAGCTTTCCTTCTAATTCGGCAGGTAAACTTTCGGCAGCAGGGCAATTGGGTGAAGTAAGGGTCATTACAACTTTAAGGTCCTTATCATCATTAATATCAATCTCGTAAATAAGGCCCAGCTCCCAAATATCAACAGGAATCTCCGGGTCAAAGCAGGTCTTAATCTCTTCGATTACTCTTTGAGCTAACTCCGTATTTTTAGATGTAATAATTGCAGACATATCTTTTATTAGCGGGTATAAAAGTACATATTTAATAGCTAATTGACCCTTTATTTAGATTAAGTCTACTTACCAAGCACCAAAGCGTCGAGTTTCATCTGCTTAATCATGCTAACCAAACCATTAGCTCGGGTGGGAGAGAGGTGATCTTTTAATCCGATTTTATCAATGAAAGATAAATCGGCACTAACAACATCCTGCGGTTTTTGATTGGATAAAACTCTTACCATTAAAGCAACCATGCCTTTTGTAATGATGGCATCGCTGTCGGCCGTAAAAATAATTTTGCCGTCTTTTAATTCAGAGTGCATCCAAACACGGCTCTGGCAACCCTTAATTAATTTATTGTCGGTTTTGTTTTCTGCAGAAATTATTGGAAGCGATTTTCCCAACTCAATTAAGTGTTCATACTTCTGTTCCCAATCATCGCCAAATAATTCAAACTCTTCTGTAATTTCTTGTTCTATTTCTGAGATGCTCATTTTTTATACTCCTCTAAAATACTTTTGATTTGAAACTCTAATTCAGGAATTTCTGACTGAATAATTTGCCAAACGATTGAATAATCTACTCCCGCATAATTATGAATGATTATGTTTCTAAGAGCCGACAATTCTTTCCAACTTACTTCAGGATGTTTACCTTTAAACTCTTCGCTTGCTTTTTTGCTGGCCTCGCCTATAATTTCTAAACTTCTTGCAACTGCGCGAATCAGTATTTCATTTTCTAAAAATTTATCGTAGGATGTATTGTTGGTCGATTTATGCAGGAACAGGCATTCATCATAAATGTGCCTTATCAATTCAAGATTAGAATTCAACATCCTCTAAATCGTTTAATATATGAGGGCCTATATATTTGCTCAATCCTTGTCTTGTAACAACTTCCACTTTTCTTCCGGTTAATTTCTGCAGAAATTCGTAAAGCGAAAACAGATTTTTATAAGATTTTTTTTCCGGAACAAAATCAACCAAAAAATCTATATCACTGCTACTGGTTACTGTGCCATGCTTAAAAGACCCAAAGAGGCCTAGCTTATCCACGCCGAAATTTTTTAGGATTACGGAATTCGATTTTAGTAAACTATATAATTCTGATTTGGTTTGTACCATTCTACAAGCGAAGATACAGTTTTTTAATGTAATCTATCGTAACTTTCTCTTTCCAGTTTTCGCCAAATGCCTGGTGCCACATGTGCGGTAAATTGTAAGCTACCTCTGCCATTTTGGTAATGGTATCATCGCTCCAGCTTTTTGATAATTGCTGAGGCAAAACAATTTTATGTTTTACCAACATCTGTTTAAATTCTTTTACGCCGGTTGCATACACATCATCCAAGTGCTGAAACGCTACGCAGTTTGCGTAGCAATGGCGGTAATCTAAAATTTTTGAGAGGCCATAACTTAAAGCGTGACAAACACCCACTTCACTATAGCTTAAACTTAAACCGCCCATTAACGAAGCAACCATCAGTTTATCATTATTCTCTGCGCTTCTTCCACTTTTCTCATTCAAAAACACATCACGGCAAAGCGAGAGTGCTTGCTCGGCGTACGCGTGACTAAAAGCATTATTTAAAGTTCCGAATTCTGATTCTATGCAATGAATGTAAGTATCCATGCCGGTGTTAAACCACCAGTCGTCTTGCACGGTTGCAATTAATTCCGGATCTAAAATCACCTGGTTAAAAACGGTCCACTCGCATTTTAATCCTAATTTTTTTGTGGGGCCCGTTAACACCGCAGTGCTGCTGCACTCTGCGCCGGTACCGCTAATGGTTGGAATTCCTAAATGATAAACGCCCGGTTTTTTGATGAGGTTTAATCCCTGATACAATGTAGAAGAACCTTCGTTAGTTAACATCAATGCGGTTGCTTTGGCAATATCCATAATGCTTCCGCCGCCAATACCAATCAATCCGCTAGGCAAACCTTTTTCTTTTAAAATTTTATCGCGCAAAGCATCAATCTGCTCAGTGGTTGGCTCATGATGATCCACATCTTCAAACAAAACAATATCCTCGGGTTTTGCGGGAATACGTTTTGCAAGCTCTTTGCCTTTAAAATAATTGTCTACAATAAAAACAAAATAGTTTTTATTTTCCTTGCGGAGGGGAGCAATAATTTCGTCGAGCATATTAAAACTGCCGCGGCCAAAAACTACCTTGTCTATGTTTTTAAAATTTTTGTGTTGCATAATCATTAGTCAAAGATACTGGTTATTATGATTTGTTCAATTTTTCCACTTTCATCATATTTTAACAGTAGTTTCTCCTTTTTGTAGAAAGCATTATAACCCTTAATGTTTTCAATTGTTTCTCCTGTTTTAGAATCTACACTATAATCGATAATATTCTTTGATTTAGTAGGAACGCCCAATCTTTTTTCAATAGCTCCTGACGTTTCGTTCCATTTTACGTTACCGGGTATTTGTCCCAGATATATTTTTTCAATTTCAATTTTCATTAAATCGCCTGAAGGTGTAAAGTCAAAAGAAATACCATCTTCCTTGTAATCAACAAAATTAAAAGAGGTGTTAATAAGCGAATCGTTTCCCAGTTTGGAATATATTTTTTGTAGCCGTACCGGATTTAGTTTACCATTAAAAAGCCCTAACAATTCTTTTGCAGTAATTTTATTTGAATTATTCTCCCATTTTTTATCCCGATTTCTTTTGTACCAACCAACGTCAACAAAATTCTTTTCACGAGAGTCATAAACGTAAATAAAATTCACATAATATTTAGGTTCCTTAACTAAAGCGATCTCGGCTTCAATAAGATAAGTGCATTCACATGCAGAAAAGGAATTATTGGGCCCGGATTTTTTATTTAAGTGATCAGTAATCCATCGCTTACTTTTGTAATATGTAAAATTAGTTTTTTCTAAAGTAAATAATTTAAGTGTATCATCAACTACATCAATTGCGAAAGTGTCCGGTGGAGAAGTACATCCTGAGGTGTACGTAAATTTTATCTTTAATACGTTTTGATGATATTCTTTAGAAACGATGGAATTATATAATGAACATGAATCGCAGCAATCGCTGATAGTATATTGTTTTATATAAGATGTTGCCTTATTCTGAGCAAATCCTAAAATGGGTAGAAGAAAAAAATATATAAAATAATTTCTCACGACACACTAACAGGCTTCATTGCTTTAGTAACACATTCCGAAATTTTAGCGGCCAAAGTTTTCATATCTTCTTCGGTCCATTTGAATTTTATGCCGAAAGAAATTAATCTTCCAATAGTTTCTTGTGTTTTTGGTAAGTGTAAATTTTTATAATCCTGAGGCGCACCTAATATTTCTATTGGTAATTTAGAAATTGTGCGCAGCTCTTTAATATGATCCCACTGGTTAATGAAGTGATACATATTTAAAAACCAATAATCAAAACCCGCAACGCCTGCAGCTTTCATTTCATTTACGGCGCGTTTTGCAGTTTCGGTATCGGGCAACATAATATTTAAAAATGTAGCCGAGTCTCCGTCGGGGTCAGCAACTTTTGCAAAAGAAATACCGGGAGTTTTTGATAAAAGATCCTGCATCATTTTTTTATGCTTGCGGTTTTTTTCTTTTATCATCGGCACTTTGCGGGTTTGCGCAACCCCAACCGCCGCATGTAGTTCAGAAATTCTATAATTAAAACCTAAGTAAGGATGATTCTCCATTCCGCGCGCGTTGCCAATATGGTCGTGGCCGTGGTCGCTGTATACGTCGGCTTTTTTATAAGTGGTTTCATCATTCGTTACTAAAACTCCGCCTTCGCCGGCGGTTGCGATTTTAAAAAAATCAAACGAGTAACTTCCTGCGTTCCCAAAAAGACCGGTATAAGTTCCTTTATAAGAAGAAGCAAATGCTTGCCCCGCATCTTCCACTAAAATTAATTTATGCTCGTTCACTACTTTCATGATACTATCCATGTCGGCCATGCCGCCGCACATATGCACTAAGCAAACACCTTTTGTTTTTGGTGTGATTGCTTTTTTAATTCCTTCTGCACTTAAACAAAGTGTTTCGTCAACCTCCGCAAAAACAGGAAGCGCACCAATAAATAAAACGGCCTCGATAGTTGCCATAAATGTAAAGGGCGGAACAATAACTTCATCGCCTGCACCAATTCCACTCGCCGCTAAAGCTGTTGCAATTGCTGTTGAACCGCTACTCATTGCATGGGCAAACTTGGCGCCGGTAATTTTTCTTACCTCTGCTTCAAAATCTTTCGCCTTCCAGTGGTCGTTACGAATGGCCTCTTGGTTGTAGCGAAACAAACATCCTGTTGCTAAAACATCGTCTACTTCTTTGCGCTCTTCGGCGCCAAATAATTCTGTTCCGGGCATTACTTTAATTTTAGGTTACAAATATACAAATTTACTCCCTTAACGCATTTGCTTCTTAAATAGTGTTGACTGTTAAAAAATTCTTTGTGTCTTCGTGCCTTTGTGGCAAAAATGAGATCACTTGGACCATAAATCTTCCTCATCACTCTCAAATTTTTCTTTATTTTTTCGGTTTTCGTTATCAACCTCCAGGCCCTTGGAGTTTTCGGGCTTGTCGCGGTTATGCACATTACTTTCTTTAAGCACATAACTTGCAAACGACCGTTGTTCAAATGCATCTCGGAAAGTAAAAAATTCTTTTCCTCCCTTGGGATTAATCGTTTGATAAGACGAAAGTAAATCGCAGCACTCGGGATAATACACCCAATACAATTCTTTGTTTTTTTGCGTTTTGCTATCAAACACCACCGGGGCAAAACCTATTATTTTTTTCTCCATAAAAACACTGAAGCGGTTAAAAAACCAATCTTCTTTTATAACAAAGCCCAAAATTTTATCGCTGTTAAGTGTATCTGCTTTAATGCTTTTAACTATTTTTTCATTTCCGTTTTCATCTATCACTCTCTCTTCAATACTGTCGCGCTTTATACCCATTTTTTTAAACTCGGCCATGGTAATCGGAATGTTTTGTGCCGAGCCGAAATTAGAATTTTTAAAACATTTAATTTTTCCAAGCGTAATCCACAGGTTTAAAATTTCGGCGAGGGGATAAAATTTGATTTTTGGATTGCTATTGTTGTAAAGTGTTTTATTTAATTTTTCTTTAAAATCAATATAGCTCCAAGCCTTTTTAGAAAACATAATTTGTTGCTCGGTTAACTTAACAAACTTTTTGTCGACCGGATCTTTTTTAGCACCGGGAGCAAATACCGAACCGGTGTTTTGGCGCCAGGGCGGACAAAGCGTATCCTGTCCTTTAGCTAAAAAGCCAAGAAAAATTAGCGCGGGGAGTATTTTATTAAAAAAGCCTATGTATAAAAATAGAAAAACCTACCAATACACGCATGCTTTTACGACGATTTATTTCTTTTTACTGATGTAATCGTTTAAAGTATCTACCTATTAGCAGAGATAGAGGCCATTCACTGATTTATTGTTGATTTTGTTATTTAAGCCAATAATACTATGTTTGCTTATAATTGATAAAAGAGCAACACCTATGAATAGAAAAAGATTATCTGCAGTTTTATCCTTACTGGTAGTATTTACTTTAAAAAGTTTTGCTCAAACAACTGATTCTACCGCCGCGCCGGCAACTGAAAAAAAGGAAGAGGGAGTTTTTAAATTCAGCGGCTTCTTCGACTTTAATTATTTTAAAAATTTAAATAACCCCCGTTCCGGAAGCAATACCGGCATTTCTAATGCAGCACGCGCCTTCGACCGTCCCGAAAATCAATTTCAGTTAGGCTTAGTTCAAACTAAATTTACCTATACCCGCAGCAAATCGGATGTGGTGGTTGATTTAGTGTTTGGCCCGCATGCCGATTTGGGAAACTACGGAAACTATTTTGGCCCTCTTGGAGTTGGAAACGGAACTACTTCTTTATCTATAAAACAAGCGTATTTTAATTACAGATTGTGTAAAAAACTTACTTTCACGGCAGGACAATTTGGTACACACGTAGGCTATGAAGTGATTGACGCCCCTTTAAATTATCATTACTCTTTATCTAATTTATTCAATAACGGTCCTTTCTATCATATAGGGATGAAAGCTACTTACGCGATTCATTCAAAAGTAAATTTAATGGCGGGTATTGTAAATAACTGGGATAATTTGTACGACAACAATAAATTTAAAACGGCCATCGGCCAATTAAATATTATTCCTACTGATAAAATTGCGATTTACTTAAATTATATTGGCGGGAACGAAAGCACCGGCACCTATCAAAACGCACCGGATACATTGAAAAGATTCAAACAATTGATTGACCTTGTACTTAACTGGCAAGTTACCGATAAATTTTATTTTGGATTGAATGCAGTGGCAGGAGCACAATCGGGATTAGGCATAAAACCCGGGGATACTACCAATACACTTGTAAAGATTACCAATAATTGGGGCGGAGTTGCGGTTTACACCTATTATCAATTTTGCAAAGCATTTAGTTTAGGTTTACGCGGTGATTTTTTTGATAATACGGGCGGCGTAATGTACATTGGCAAAACAGATGTAAAATCTTTTACTGTTACCGGAAAAATTTCTTTAGATGATGATCATCTGCAGATTAAACCCGAGTTCAGAATTGATATGTATAAGCAATTGCGGTATGACAGCAGTTTACCCGCATCAGGGGATATACAGCAGTTTCAGGATTCTAAAGGAAATTATACATTGAATTCGCAGATAACTATTGGAGCAGCTTTTATTTATAAATTTTAATCAGTATCAATTAACCCTTAAACTAAAAAATCATGTTTGACACAGGAACGACCGGCTTTATGCTTTTAGCTACAAGCCTTGTTATGCTAATGACTCCCGGATTAGCATTTTTCTACGGGGGCCTTGCCGGAAAAAGAAATATTTTGGGCATTATGATGCAAAGCTTTGTGTCGATGGGCATCACAACTATTATGTGGTTTGTATGTGGCTATTCATTATGTTTTAGCGGCTATGCAATGGGCGGGCTCATTGGTAACTTTGATAAAGCATTTATGCAGGGCATAGATTTAAATACTGCTTTTGCCGGAAATGCTAAATTGCCCGAGTTTGTTTTTATGGCTTATCAAATGATGTTTGCCATTATTACTCCCGCGCTTATTACCGGTGCGTTTGTAAATCGCGTTACATTTAAATCGTACTTAATATTTTTAGTGCTTTGGCAAGTGTTGGTTTATTATCCGTTTGCACACATGGTTTGGGGCGGTGGTTTATTAGCTCAGTGGGGCGTACTTGACTTTGCAGGTGGAATTGTGGTACATGCTACCGCCGGTTTTGCGGCATTGGCTTCTGTAATTTATGTTGGCAAAAGAAGAGACAAACAATCTCCTCCCAATAGTATCCCGTTAATTGCAATTGGAACAGGATTACTTTGGTTTGGCTGGTATGGTTTTAATGCCGGAAGCGCATTAGATGTAAACGCTGTTACAGGATTAGCATTTTTAAATACAGACGTAGCTGCATCGTTTGCTGCCATTACCTGGTTAGTGATTGAGTGGAGCATGGCTAAGAAACCAAAATTTGTTGGATTACTTACAGGTGCTGTTGCAGGATTAGCAACCATTACTCCTGCCGCGGGATTTGTTTCTCTTCCTGCTGCTTGCATGATTGGTATTGCCGCGGGTATAGTTTGTTATTTAGCGGTGCATTTAAAAAACAAAATGGGCTGGGATGATGCATTAGATGTTTGGGGTGTACACGGAATTGGTGGTTGCTTAGGAACCATTTTATTGGGAGTATTTGCAACTAAAACTATGAATGCCGCAGGTGCGGATGGATTATTAGCAGGAGGAATAGGATTTTTTGGGAAACAATGTATTGCCGTAGTAGGCGCATGTATTTATGGGTTTGTGTTTACTTACGGAATGCTAGCCTTGATAAATAAAATTACGCCTGTAAAAGTTTCTCAAACCGATGAAGATCAAGGCTTGGATGAATCTTTGCACGGCGAGAAAGCGTACGACGAAGGAGTATTGTAAATTATGAATGAACAAGAGCTGAAAAAAGCTTTACAGGAAGTTACACAAAAAATAAACAGCAGCGGGAACACAATTCCCGCTGTTCGTTTTACATACCGGCAAGGATATTCTTTTTCGAATTTACCTTTTACCGAACAATTAATTGTTTGGGAATTTATCTGGAAGAAAACAGAAAATTGGCGTGTAAAGACGCAACCCTTTTTTTATTGTGAGGCTCAGGCCGTTAAAGAACAAAACAGCAAACACGCTTGGGGCATCTTAAAGCATTGGCAAAATGAAGTAGATGATTGGGCTTTTTGCGATAGCCTAAGTAAAATTTACACGAAATACCTCGAGCATTTTCCGGAAGAAGTTTACGCCCAATTAAAAAAATGGAATAGGGATAAAGATTTGTGGAAACGCCGGCAGTCGATTGTAAGTTTATTGTACTACACACGTACTAAGAAAAAGTTTTTGCCATATAATAAAATTCTTCCACTGATTGATAATTTGTTGCACGATCACGAGTACTACGTGCAAAAAGGAGTAGGGTGGAGCTTGCGCGAATTATATAATGCTTATCCCGAAAAAACTTTTGCCTATATGCAAAAGAAAATTAAAAAAATTAGCGCCATCGCTTTTAGTGCTGCTACCGAAAAGTTGAATAAAAGACAAAAAGAATTACTAAAGAGTTTAAGGAAATGAAACGCTCTGTGTTCTCTATATTCATTTTAATTTCGATTCTCTCTGCTTGTCACGAGTCGCGAGTTAGTTTGCTTAAATCAGATCTTGAAAATTATGATGTAAGCATGGATTCCTTAAAAAGGAGATTTCTGAATAAATACTTCTATGTAAAAAGTGTTGCCAATAGAAAAGGAGGTAGTGGTACTGTGCTGGATCCGGGCTTACGTGTGAAATGCATTGATTTGATTATAGATTCAACTACCTATTCTTATTATAAACAAACCCCAATGAAATCTTTGATTTTGGTAAATGATAATGGAAAAACTGTGATACTGGATGTTCAAAGCGCAGTTAATTGGTTATATACCGCTGGTGAGAACAAGTATTACGAGGCAATTTACAAAAGTGTAAAATGGAAAAATATTATGCAAGGAAAAATAAACCTTGGATGGGATTCTACTGTATGTTTACTTGCGTTGGGTCAACCGGCTCTGAGGTTTAGTAAGATGAAAAATGAAGGAGGGTTTAAAGATATGAAAAGCAGATATAAATTTGGTTTTGATGAAGTGTGGGAATGCAGTTATTCTCAATATACAACGCTCTTTTTCAAAAAAGGAAAAGTAATTGCATACGAATGGTATGAAAAAGGAAGAAGAGATATAATCAAGTAAATAATTTATTTATTCCTCGGATGATGCT
This sequence comes from Bacteroidia bacterium, assembly GCA_038214655.1. Lineage (GTDB taxonomy): Bacteria > Bacteroidota > Bacteroidia > B-17B0 > Aurantibacillaceae > PALSA-968. The sequence goes on from JBBQRR010000044.1 coordinate 14,696, forward strand.
TCTCAATTACATCTTTTAAAAGCCGGCGGCTAATGTGGGTGTAAATTTCGGTGGTAGTTATACTTTCATGGCCCAACATCTCCTGCACTGCGCGCAGGTCGGCGCCGTTTTCAATTAAGTGAGTAGCAAAACTGTGGCGCAGGCTGTGCGGCGAAATTGTTTTTTTAATTCCTGCTTCCTCTACCAATTTCTTAATAATTAAAAATACCATCACGCGCGAGAGTTTATTTCCGCGCCTGTTTAAAAAAACAAAATCTTCCTGCCCTTTTTTTATGGCAATGTGACTACGAACATTTTTTAGATAAATATCGATGTGTTTCAGCGCCATCCCGTTTATAGGTACCAATCTTTGCTTATTGCCTTTGCCGGTAATAATTAAAAATTCTTCGGCGTAGTGTATATTGCTTATTTGCAAATTCACCAATTCGGTAACGCGCAATCCGCAGCCGTACATGGTTTCTAAAAGCGCTCGGTTGCGCTCGCCGTCGGGCGTACTGCGGTCGATGTTGTTTAACAATTCATCAATTTCTTTTTCGTTGAGCACATCCGGTAATTTTCGTATGCTGCGCGGCCATTCTAAAAGTAAAGTAGGATCACTCTCAATTTCTTCCTCGGCCTGCATAAATTTAAAAAAAGAGCGTATGCCCGATAAAATCCTGCTCTGCGTAGCTGCACTCAATCCCAAATCATTTATTTGCTTAATGTATTTTTGTAAATGGGTTAATTCGGTCTTTAGCGGACTGGTACTTTTAAAATTTTCATCCATAAACAAAGCCAGTCCGCCAATATCGCGCAGGTAAGCTTCTACCGAGTGTTTACTCATAGAGCGCTCAGTACTGAGGTACATCTCAAATCCTTTTATATATTGTTTCCAGTTGCTCAAAATGGTGCAATGCAAATTTACAGTTTATACCCGCCTTAAACAAAACAATACTTGGGTATAATGGCGAGCCATTCAAAATCATCATCTAAAGCACTGCTATCATTTGCCTCGCCAATTAAATCCCTACTTTTATAGAATGAATTTTCTGGCACACATATTCTTATCGGGCCCCCCAAGCGAAATAATGGTTGGTAATTTTATGGCCGATTCTGTTAGAGGTATTATGACTGAGAAATATTCTCCCGCCATACAGCAAGGCATAAAAATGCACCGCGCCATTGATACATTTACAGATGCACATGCAACAGTTTTAAAAAGCAAGGAGCGTTTACGTATACATTTTGGCAAATATGCCCCTGTTGTTGCAGATGTTTATTACGATCATTTTCTGGCTCTGCACTGGGAAGAGTTCTCTCAAATAAATTTCCGTGAATACACCCATGAAGTTTACAGCTTTCTAAAAGAGCATTACGCTGTCTTTCCCGAACGCACCAAAAAATTTTACGAGTATATGGTGAAGTACGATATTTTATTTGCTTATTCAAAAATAGAAGGCATCGATCAGGTAATGAAAGGTATGTCGCGCCGCGCCCGTTTTACCTCGGGCATGGAAAATGCTGCCGAAGAGCTGGTAAATAACTATGCCGGCTATAAAAACGAATTTCAATTATTTTTTCCCGAAATGCAACAACATATTCGTACTTTTACACTATGAAAATTTTAATTATAAACGGCCCCAACTTAAACTTGCTTGGCACGCGCGAGCCAGAGATTTACGGAAGCAGAACTTTTGAAGCGCATTTAGCTGAACTAAAAAGTAAATTCCCTTCCATACAGTTTGATTATTATCAAAGTAATGTAGAAGGAGAGCTCATCAATAAATTACATGCTGCCGATAAAAATTTTGAAGGAATTATTTTAAACGCCGGCGCGTACACCCATACTTCATTAGCAATTGCAGATGCCGTAGCCGGAATTTCTACCCCCGTTGTAGAAGTACATATCAGTAATATTTTTGCCCGCGAAGATTTTCGGCACGTATCCTATTTAGGCAAACACTGCAAAGGTTCTGTATCCGGTTTTGGCTTAAAAAGCTATGAATTAGCCTTGCAAAGCTTTTTATAAGCGTTTTCAGTATAATATCTCTCAAATATATTGGATTTAACGGGCAATTAACCTAAGTTTGATTCAAATTACCTTCACATGATTAAAAAGATATTTTTTGTTGCAGCCATTGTGCTTTTTCAATTTTCATTTGCTCAACAACAAGAACACGGCTGCATAAGCGCAGATGTGTTTTTGCAAATGCTTAAAAGCAATCCCGAATTCGTAAAAAATCAAGCACGTCTCGAAAAAGAAACCGCAGAATTTGCAAAGAACAAGAAAGGACAAAAAGCAAGTGCCGTAAATATGATTATTCCTATTGTATTTCACATCATTCACACGGGTGGTGCAGATAATATAAGCTACGCTCAAATACAGGATCAGGTAGTAACGCTCAATACAGATTTTCAACGCATGATGGCCGATACCGCTTTAACGCCATCGGCATTTAAACCTTTTGCCGGCGGATTAAATGTTGAGTTTCGTTTAGCAACTCTTGACCCCAACGGAAATTGCACACAAGGTGTAACCCGAACCTACAGTACACTTACCAATTGTTCTTACGATTATGAAATGGTAAAGTCATTAGTGTATTGGCCCAGCAATAAATATTTTAATGTATGGGTAGTTTCGGTTATGCGGTATTCAACCGGCGGCGCTTGCAATGGCGGCGGCTACGCGCAATTTCCGGGAGGCCTTGTCCTTACAGATGGAGTTGTTATACGTGGTGATTTAATCGGAAGCATTGGTACCGCCATAACAAATAGCGGTTGGGGAAATTTTGTGGGACGGTATTTAGTGCATGAAACCGGGCATTGGCTTAATCTCCGTCACATTTGGGGAGACGCAGTTTGCGGAAACGATTTTGTGGGCGATACTCCCACTGCACCAGCAAGTAATTCGGGTTGCTCGGTTTTTCCTCATAACCCAAACAGTACTTGCGGCACAGGCCCCGACGGAGAAATGTATGATGATTACATGGATTACTCGAATGGCCCATGCTTAAATCTTTTTACGCAAGGGCAAGTTACGCGTATGGATGCTGCGCTTAATTCATCGGTATCGGGCAGAAATAATTTGTGGAGCGCTTCCAATCAAATTGCAACGGGTACGCAAACAACGGTTATCCCGGATTGTGCTCCTACACCCGATATGATGCCTTATCTTACTATAACTGTTTGTGCTGGCAGCACTATAAAATTTACGGATGTTTCTTACGGTGGAAGTATTACTTTCCGTAATTGGACTTATAGCGGCGGCACTACCTCAAATTTAAACAGCGATTCAATTATAAATGTTACCTATGCAACACCCGGGATATATAATGTTGGATTAAGCGTGGGTAATTCTAACGGACTTAAAAGCGCCTCTTTTTTTCAACGCGTAATTGTTATGGCAAGTACGGCTAACGTAAATTACTTAATACCTTATTCGGAAGGGTTTGAGTTTCCAAGTAATTTTACCAATGATTGGTCGGTTGTAAATTACGACAATGATTCAACCTGGCACCTTACCTCAAATACAAGTTACGGCGGTACTAATTGTTTAATGCTCGATAATTACGGAGGCCCTGCTCCCGAAAAGGATGATGCCATAAGCCCTGCATTAGATTTTACGGCGCTTGCATCTGCCAGAGTAAAATTCAGAGTGCATTTTACATCTACCGACCCGGCTAATACAGATAATTTAATTGCGTGCATTTCTAAAGATTGCGGACAGGTTTGGAATCTTCGCTACAATAAAACTGCAAATACGGGTTTAAGAACCACCACCGCAACGTATGGTTACGATTATTTTCCTACAGTGGCCTCAACCGAATGGAGGAAAGATAGTTTTACGGTAACCGGTATATATATTACAGCAGCCACCCGTATACTTTTTAGATTTACCAGCGGCGGGGGTAACAATGTTTTTATAGATGATATTAATATTGACGGCACGCCTGTATCGGGCATAAGCAGTATTTTACAACAAGATGAGCCGGTTAAATTATATCCCAATCCTGCCGGAGATAATGTGCAGGTTAGTTTTGTATTAAACCAAACAGTGCCAATTACTTTTGTAATTACCGATATCTGTGGCAAGGAAATACAAAACAATCACTATAATATGTTGCAACCGGGCAATCATACTGTTCCTGTTAATGTTAGTGCGCTTCCGCAAGGCATGTATCTTTTGCGTATTAAGTCGGGAGATTTAACGCTAAGCGAAAGTAAGCTGTTGGTGCAACATTAGTTTACCAAACGATAGAGATGCATAAAGATTGCAACTCGTTTATAAGGGTATTCTCAGAATACAGCTCTGAGTTCTGTGCATGCTGAGAATTTATTTTTAGCAAAGAAATTCCTTCTGCCCGATTTGTATTTCCTGCAGTATTTATTTTAACAGGGTTGAAAGAGAAAAACTCAGTAGTATAAAAAACATTTTTACAGTTTGCAATATTTTTTTCGGTTACAAAAAATTGTACCCCTGTGTTTATTTCATGTATAGAAGTAAGGTAGTTGTAACAATTTGTTTTTATAGAATCAAGACCGGCAAACACAATTACTTTTTTCGTTTTAACTTCAGTTTTCGTTTCTGTGCTTGCATCAGGACTAAGCTCGCCCGAATTTCTGAGTACTGTATTTGAGTTGCTGTCGTTTACCAAACTACCGGTAGAGGATGCGTTTTTTTGTCCGGGTAAATATAAATTTCTCAATCTTTCGCTGATAGAATTAGCAAATCTTTCTTCTTTCAAACTATTTAAATCGAATTTTCTTATCAGTTCAACCAGCTGCTTTGTTTTTAAAGAAAGCGTGTTGTAAAATTTTTTCTCTTCCCGTTTCTGCGCAAAAAATTCCGGGATAAGCGATTTCAGTGTGTCGAGCTCAAACAATTTATTTTTTTCAATTAAGTCAATTAATTTTTCGGCGTATTCGGGGTGCGTGGCGTATCCTGCGCTTTTTAAGCCTTTGGCCCAGGCCACATAATCTGTTTTAGCAAGCTGAAATAAAAATGCGTAACGCGGCCGTGTTTTTAAAAACAGAGAATGGTCGTTATACGACTCGCTAACATTTTCGTATTTACGGAAACATTCGTTTTTTTCATCATCGTCTTTTATAAAACTTGGGCCACACCATTCTTTATGGCATTTTATACCAAAATGGTTATTGGCATTAACGGCCAAATCGCTGTTTCCATTTCCACTTTCCAGCATTCCCTGCGCAAGCGTAATACTTGCAGGAATTCCGTGCACAAGCATTTCATTAACGGCTTTGGCTTTGTAAACGCTTATATAATCAATGGCGCTAAAAGAAGTCTTATTGGGCTCGCCGCCAAAAAATCTGGCATTTAAAACCAGCACAAAAAACAATATGAGGCACCTGTTAAGCATATGGTTACAACAAAGTTACGTAATATTACTAACAACTAAAAAAAGAGGTGCGGCAAACCATATAATAGTCGAAATATGCCAAATAATGACGACTTTTGCAGTGTTTTAGCGTGATTTTTAGCAATTAATACCGGGATGAGCACCATTTCGGCACATATTTTTTTTAGTGAAGCCACAGAACGCATTGGCTACGGGCAGCCTATTGCCCTTAAAGGAGTACAAGGTTCGGGCTGGAGTTTTTTGTATGCCGAGTGCGCCGCCAAGCTCGATAAAAATTTAGTTATTGTTTGTAAAGATGCCGAAGAGGCGCTTTATGCTTTAAGCGATTTGCAGGTTTTGCAAGATAAAAAAGTTTTATACCTGCCCTTTAGTTATGTGAATGCGTATGATTTTGAAAAAACGCAAACGGCTTCGCAACAGCAACGCATAGAAACCCTCGAAAGAATTTCGGGTAGTGATAAAAAAAATATTATTGTTACCTATGTAGAGGCACTCTTCGAAAAAATTCCGAATAGAAATGCGTTAAGCGATAATACTTTTAAAATTGCGATTGGCGAAAAACTTTCGATTGAATTTTTAGAGGAGTTCCTATTTTCTTATCATTTTAACAAAGTTGATTTTGTAAGTGAGCCCGGGCAATTTGCCGTGCGTGGCGGTATCATAGATGTTTTTTCTTTTTCGTCGCAAATGCCTTATCGTATTGAGTTGTTTGGCGAGGAGATTGAATCCATTCGTAGTTTTGACGCGCTTACACAGCTTTCTACAGCCAAACACCAGCGTATTTTAATTACACCCAATATCAGTAACGAAAATTTAGCCCTCAATAAAATTTGTTTTTTAGATGCATTATCAAACGAGGGAACGCTTATTTTTTGTAAGGATATAAATTTTTTATTGCAAAAAACAAAACAGCTCTTCGAAAAAGTAAATACTTCTTATGAAAGCTTGCAGGAAACAATTCAGCTTGAGCCCGCTAAACTTTTTTGTACCGAAGAGGAAATTAAAGCTGCTATTCAGAAAAAACAAATTATTGAAGCAGCCAATCCTCTGTTTGCTACCGAAACGATTGAGCTAAATCAGCAACCACAGCCCTCGTTCAATAAAAATTTCGATTTACTTTTTAAACATCTTTTAGAAAATAAGCAAAAAGGCTTTACTAATTATTTATACACAGATACCGAGAAACAAGCAGAACGCCTGAAACAAATTTTATCGGATGTATCGAAGACAAATAATATCGTAGAAAACTTATTTCAAATCATACACCTAAGCATTCATGAGGGGTTTATTGATTATCAGAATAAAATTGCCTGCTATACCGACCACCAGATTTTTGAGCGTTATCACAAATACAAAGCTCCTGCATCGTTTACTAAAACCGGCGAGGCACTTACCTTAAAAGAATTGCAAAGTTTAAATCCGGGCGATTATGTGGTACACATTGACCATGGTATTGGCCGCTTTGCGGGATTGGAGAAAATAAAAACGGGAGATAAAATTCAGGAAGCGGTTCGCCTTGTTTATAAGGATAATGATGTGGTGTATGTAAGTATTACTTCCTTGCATCGCATTGCAAAATATACAGGTAAAGAAGGGGCCGTTCCGCGTTTGGATAAATTAGGTTCTACGCATTGGCAAACGCTGAAAAATAAAACTAAAACGCGTGTTAAACAAGTGGCGTTTGATTTGATTAAACTTTACGCGCAGCGAAAAGCATCGAGGGGACACGCATTTCCACCCGATAATTATTTGCAGCATGAATTGGAAGCTTCGTTTATTTATGAAGATACGCCCGATCAGTTTAAATCTACTAATGATGTAAAACGCGATATGGAGAAGCCTTATCCTATGGACAGGCTTGTTTGCGGCGATGTGGGCTTTGGTAAAACAGAAATTGCCATTCGCGCAGCCTTTAAGTCTGCCTGCGACGGAAAACAAACTGCCATTCTTGTTCCAACTACACTTTTAGCTATGCAACATGCTAAAACTTTTGCCGAGCGCCTAAAGGATTTTCCGTGTAACGTAGATTATATTAATCGTTTTAAATCTGCCAAAGAGCAAAAAGAAAGCTTGCTCAATATGGAAAATGGTAAGACCGATATTATTATAGGCACTCATAAATTATTAAGCGGCTCGGTAAAGTTTAAAAATTTAGGTTTACTTATTATTGACGAAGAACAAAAATTTGGAGTTGGCTCTAAAGACAAGTTAAAATTGTTAAAACAAAATGTAGATACTCTTACACTTACGGCAACGCCAATTCCGCGTACACTTCAATTTTCTTTGATGGGAGCGCGGGATTTATCGGTTATTGCAACTCCGCCGCCAAACCGGCATCCCGTGGAAACCGAATTAAATAACTTTAATGAAGACCTTGTGCGCGATGCTTTGCGATTTGAAATTTCGCGTGGCGGACAGGCATTCTTCATTCATAATAAAGTGCAAAGTATAAATGAAGTGGCGGGAATTATTCAACGTTTATTGCCCGAGGCAAAAATTGCGGTTGGGCACGGACAAATGGATGGCGATAAGCTGGAGCAGGTGATGTTGGAATTTGTAGAGGGAAAAACAGATATTTTGGTTGCTACCACAATTGTGGAATCAGGACTTGATATTACTAACGCAAACACAATTATAATTAACGATGCTCAAAATTTCGGGCTGAGCGATATGCACCAGATGCGGGGTAGAGTAGGGCGATCTAATAAAAAAGCATTTTGTTATTTATTGGTTCCTTCATTATTAACGCTTACCAATGATGCTAAAAAAAGATTGAAAGCGATTACCGAATTTACTGATTTAGGAAGTGGTTTTCAAATTGCTATGCGCGATTTGGATATACGCGGCGCGGGAGATATGTTGGGTGCAGAGCAGAGCGGGTTTATTAATGATATGGGCTTTGATACGTACATGAAAATTTTAAATGAAGCCGTTGAAGAATTAAAAGAAGAGCGCTGGTATAAAGAACAAACAAAAGATGAAAGATTACCGGAGATAGAAAATAAATCGGCCTTCTCAAAAGTTTTTGTAAAGGATACTATTTTAGAAACCGATTTTGAATTATTAATTCCGGATACATATATCGAAAATATTACCGAGCGTTTAAATACCTATAAGCAAATGGATGAAGCGCATACCGAAGAGGAGTTAACTACACTTTCGCAAAATCTTATAGATCGTTTTGGTCCTATGCCGGTACAGGTAATAAATTTATTGGAAGCAATAAAAATGCGCAGGCGTGCAATGCAGTTAGGTTTCGAAAAACTATTGCTAAAAGGAGGAAAAATGCTGGCTTATTTCATTAGTAAACAGGAAAGCGAATATTATAATACAGGTATTTTTAAAGGGGTATTGCAATTTGCGCAAAAGCATCCTAAGCAGTGTTTTTTAAAAGAGCAAGGCGCCCGTTTTTATATTAGTATACAAAACGTATCTTCGGTGAAAGATGTAATGGCTATTTTTAACGAAATGGAAAAACAAATATCAGTTAATGCAGCATAAAAATAAAATACCCTGGTTGTTTTACGCGTTGGTAGTCTACGTGGTAATGCAATTTTTATGGTGGGAAGTTTTATTGGCAAGGCAGAGTAAACAATTGGCCGAGGAGCAGAAAAAAATTATAGCCTTAAATATTTCAGACAAAGATTTGCTGGAACAAAATTTTAAGCAAATTGATAAAAAGAAAACGCATCAATTATGGATGCATGTTGGCGAAGGAACTGTTTTTTTGATTTTATTGTCGCTGGGTGTTTTAAAAATTTACAATACGCGTAAGCGCGAAAATGAACTGGCCCGTTTGCAAAACAACTTTTTGCTTTCGGTTACCCACGAGTTAAAATCTCCTTTGGCATCTGTAAAACTGCAATTGCAAACGATGCAAAAGCATAAACTGGATGAGGCCACGCAAAATAGTCTGCTGCAAAAAGCGCTTGCAGACAATGAGCGTTTGGCCCGCATGGTTGATAATATTTTATTGGCATCTAAGGCCGAGAATGAAAAGGGGATTTTAAATAAAAAGAAAATTAATTTAGGAGCAGAAATTGTTAAATTGACTCAGCAATCTTTTGATGAAAGTAAAAGTCGAATTAAAGTTTCTGCAGCCGAAAATTGTTTTGTGGAGGCAGATGAGCAGATTTTGGCTATCATTGTTTCAAATCTTATCGAAAACGCCTTAAAATATTCTCCTGAAAATTCTCCAATTGAAATAAGCGTTCAAGAGCCCGCAACTTTGGTTATAAAAGATGGGGGACCCGGAATACCTGACGAAGAAAAGCAAAAAGTATTCGATAAATTTTACCGTATAGGTAACGAAGAAACCCGAAATGCCAAGGGCACCGGACTTGGGCTTTATATTGTAAAAAATTTATGCGCCTTGCATAACATACAAATTAGCATGAGTGATAATATGCCGCAGGGATTGGTGTTTACGCTTAAGCTTTAATTAGATATTCAAGGCTGTTTGGCCCCTGATTAAAAAGCAAATCAAGAATACTTAGATTGGATTTAAAGCCGTGCTTTTCAGTAAAGACTTGCGAGTACTTTTTAAAATGCGACTCTTCTATTTGGGTTTTAGGTGAAATCGAATTCCTGAAATCATTTTCTGCCTCCTTCTCAAAACTGTCGGTAAAATAAATTTCCGTTTTAATTTTTAAAAGTTTGAGAAGGGTTTTTAAAATCTCTGTATTGTATTCCAATAAAAATTCAAACTCCTGTTGGTAAAAAACTTTTAACTCATCTTCGTAATAAAGAAAGTAAGGCGAGTTACGGTAAGCACTCTCAATGCTTCGCCAATGTAATTTTTGCCAGCTTTGAGTATAAGCTATTTTCTTTTCGCTGATAAGCGTCTTCTCGTGCGCATTTATCAATGGAATGCTTAATTGCTGTATGCCGTTAGCTCCATATATATGACAACGGTTGCGATACGTTTGTTTTACAAAATGCTCATGCTTTTCAATAAAGAATGTATCGGAGGAAATAATTTTTTGAAAATACCCGATGGGAGGAAGATAAGCGGTGCTCAGCAACATTACTTAGAAGAAATAAGTTTTCGTGTTTCCTGCCCTATGCCCTTAAACGAAATTACATTAAGCGGAAACTCTAAAAACACGTGCAACATGCTTAAAGTAAATAAAACCATAAAGCCCAGGCGGTAATCAATATAATAGGCCGCTACCGACAAGATCCAGAAAGCAACTATAATGCCCATGCGTGTTTTAGAAGCCTCGTGCCATTTAATGACTGTGGTTTTAGAAAACCAGTTTAAATAATGATAGGTATAAGCAAAAGCAATAAAACGTTGTATAGCTATTAATGCAGGTACTGTAAAATATTCTTCCTTAGTCCCCGTTTCAGCTACTCCAAAAAGAGCGGCTAAAGATTCATTCAACATAATAAAATAGCGCTGGATAAACCCCCGTTCAGTTACGGAAAGTATTTCGGCATTAGGCACCTTTAAAAAAACAAAACTCAATGCACACAAAATAAATACAGCTAACGAAATAAAGCCGCTGGTGCTTTTTGTTTTAAGTGCGCCATACAAAACAAAAACTCCCGTAAATAAAAACACATGCACAATAGTGGGCAAAAAAACTGAAAAAGCAAGAACCAATGTTATCATCCGGTCCACTTTAAAATAGAGGCATAGTATAATCGTTGCCACCCCAATTAAAATAGAAAGAACATATTTTTTAGTTAAGGTAATAAGCAGTGTATAAGCAACAACGCCTACCATTAGCGTAGTAGAATAAAAACGTAGGGGAGATTTGTCATTAAATATAGAAATAGTAAGTAAAAGCGCCACCAATAAATAAGGCCAGGCCTGCCACTTTTTTTCTACAAAATATTTTTTGCGATCAAGCCACGAAATTTCGGTAAGATAATGCAGCGGGCCCAAAACTGCGTACACAAACAAAAATAGCTTAAACGGAATAAGAAAAGCTATAACAGAGCTAAATACCATTAGGCCCATATTGGTAATGTTAATGCCTTTTTCGGTTCCTAATGCTTTTTGTAAAATACTCATTGCACTATTTTCATTTCGTTTAATAAATACCCGGCGCCTGCGTACTTCTCAATAACAAATAAAGTAAATCGCACATCTAAAGTAATATTTCTGCAAATTTCCGGGTTAAACATAATATCACTCATGGTGCCTTCCCAAACACGGTCGTAATTAGTGCCAATTAATTCTCCCTTGCCATTTAATACGGGGCTACCTGAATTTCCTCCGGTGGTGTGATTACTTGCAATAAACGAAATATGCACAGTTCCGTCCTTGTCGGCATAGCGCCCGTAGTCTTTTTTATTGTACAAATCTTTTAGCTTCGGAAAAACAATAAAGTCATCGTTATTCGGATCTTCTTTTTCCATCATACCGTCAAGCGTAGTGTAATATGTATAAATCACTCCGTCGCGTGGCTTGTATGGTTTCACTTTACCGTAAGCAATACGCAATGTTGAGTTAGCATCCGGATAAAACTTTTTATCCTTATAAACTTTGGTTAACTTATCTAAATAGAGTTTATACATGCCAAGCAATTTGCTGTCGATGGCATTTGCCTTTGGCGTAACATGTACACTATAATAAGCCGAAATACTTTTCCAGAGTCGGTACGAAATATCGTTCTCAAGAACTTTCAGGTCGGTATTTTTGAGCGCTGCTAAATATTTTTCTTTGTTTACAAAAACAGATTCGTTATAAATTTTATCGGTAATGGCATCGTAATTATTTTGATGAGCAGAAAGCAAAGAGTCCATAGCAGGAACGCGCAATTTCTTTTCTACACCCAAAGCATAAGCTTCCAGCATAGAACGGCATAGTGCTTTGTCCATTGCCTTGTTATACGTCTTAAAGAATTTTTCAATATCAGGATAGGGCTTATTCATTTCCTTTGCCATGTTTTCTGGCCCTGCTTTTTTTACTGTTGCAATTAATTTATCGGCATTGCGTGCCAATGCCATAGCACCAAAGCCCATCAGGCATTCATTTAAATAGTCATTTTGTTTTTGGTAAACTTTGTAATCGGCGTATAACGAATGAAACTCGTTAAATATTTTAGTAAACTTTTCTTTCTCGGCAGGGTCTGATGAAAGCAACTCTAAAAACTTTTTTTCAAAATCTTTCTTTTTGTTAACGGCGTCAAACTTTTTGAGGCCCTGCATTTCGCCCATCCATTTTTTCCAGTAATTAGCTACCGAAGCGTAGCTTGCGGCATTAGCAATGCGCGTGGTATCATTGGCTTTCATAAAGCGGTTCATAATGCCTAAACGTTTTTCGCGTAAAGAAACCCTGTCCGGGTCGCTTTGATTCATGGTCATATCCACTGCATCACTAAACAAATATTCCTGCGTGCGTCCGGGGAAACCGTACACCATCGTAAAATCTCCTTCGCTAACTCCTTTTAAAGATATAGTCAATGATTTTTTTGGAACGTAGGGAACATTATCGGCCGCGTACTCTGCAGGCTCGTTACTTTTATTAGCGTAAATTCTAAATACCGAAAAATCTCCGGTATGTCTTGGCCACACCCAATTATCGGTGTCGCCACCAAATTTACCAATGAAAGAAGGAGGCGCGCCAACCAAACGTACATCTTTAAAAGTTAAGGTTACAAATAAAATATATTGGTTGCCGTAAGAAAAAGGGCGCACAAATGCATCGTTTTTGCTTCCTTTTGTGGCCGCTTCAATTAATTGTTTTGAGTTTGCTTGTTGCGTAGAATCTGTTTGTTTATCTGTAAAATAAGTTTGTACGCCCTTATTTATTTGCGCGGTTACATCTTCAATGCGCACAATAAGCATTGCGGTTAAGCCGGCATTAGTTAATTCTTCACTTTGGTTCATGGCCCAAAAGCCATTGGTTAAATAATCTTTATCAACCGTGCTGTGTGCGGCAACAGCGCTATAACCACAGTGGTGATTGGTTAAAATTAAACCTTTGTCAGAAATTATTTCTGCTGTACAGCCTCCGCCAAATTGCACTATGGCATCTTTTAAAGAGGCGTTGTTTACATCATAAATATCTTTAGCGCTAAGCTTGCAGCCGTTCTTTTTCATATCGCTTTCGTTTAACTGCTTTAGCAAAAACGGAAGCCACATGCCTTCATCTGCAAACGTTTTTAAAAACGTTGCAGTCAGAATGAAAATAAAAAATAGTTTCCTCATATATTTACAATGAGGTATAAAAGTACAAAAATGTTTGGTAAGGGCTACTCTATCCTTTTTAAAGGTATTTCCCTGTGCGGATGCAGCACCATCGGGAATTTCTCCACCTTAACCGAGCTGGTATCCAAGCCAAAGCCGCGCGACTCGGAAAGCGAGAGTTTTTTAAGGAAGTAGTAAACATCCATAATAACACGCTCGTGCCAAGGCAAATCGTTGTCAGACGAAAGGTATTTTTCAATAATTACAAATTTAAAGTCGCCTATAACGTTGTTGCGGTTTAACGATTCGTAGCGACTCGTAATATCCACTTCGCCTGCACGCACCATATCCTGTACCACTCTGCGGAACATTAAATTAATTTTTGGCGCTACGCGGAATCCTAATTTAAAATCCACGCGTATCACATCGTCTTTTAAAATTTCGTGCACGCGGTATTCCATTCTGTGCGGCTCATCTACCACATCTACGTGTACAAACCAATATAAATCGGCGCGCTTGGGGCGTTTTTGCAAAATAGAATAAATAATTTTCGCTTCAATTTCATCTGCGTGATTTGCACCTGTCATATAAACTAAATGCGTGGCGTATTTTGGTATTGTTAAATCTCTGCTTAATTCGGCCAGTACTTGTTTATAGCCCTCCACCTTCACAAACTCGGTATAGCTTCGGGTAATTTTTTTGGCAAGGTGCCATATCATCATTATTAATACCAAAAGCGCCGCAATAAGTATGGTTACATAACCGCCGTTTGGAAATTTTTTAAGATTAGCAATCAAAAAAGCAGTTTCAATAATCGCAAATACCACAAAAAATAAATATATGAACCATTTTGGAAGTTTTTTTATACGCAGGAATACAATTAATAGTCTAGACGACATAATCATTCCTAAAATAATGGTAAGCCCGTAAGCGGCCTCCATTTCTTGCGATTCCTTAAAAAACAAGACAATAAAGACACAACCCAAAAACAATAACCAATTTATAGATGGAATATACATTTGCCCCTTTAACTCGCTTGGATATTTTATTTTTACCTTGGGCCAGAAGTTGAGGCGCATAGCTTCGTTAATTAAAGTAAACGAACCCGTAATTAAAGCCTGGCTTGCTACTATGGTTGCTGTAGTTGCAATGCCAATGCCTAAGGGTAAAAACCATACCGGCATAATTGCGTAAAAAGGGTTTTCACCGTTTAAGGTTTTGCCGTCTAATGAAATTAACCAGGCCGATTGCCCGAAATAATTAAGCAACAACATTGACTTTACAAAAATCCAGCTGATGCGTATGTTTTTTCTTCCGCAATGCCCCATATCAGAGTATAAGGCCTCAGCCCCGGTAGTACATAAAAACACGGCGCCCAAAAGCCAGAAACCTCCCGGATGATTTATCAATAAATTAATTCCATAATATGGATTTAAGGCTTTTAAAACCGTAAAATTTGTTGAGAGTTGTATAAGCCCCAGCGTTCCTAAAGTAACAAACCAGATAAGCATAACCGGCCCAAAAAATCTTCCTAAAAATTTTGTACCAAACTGCTGAATTAAAAACAACACAGCAATAATAGCAATAACAATAGGTATAGTATGGATGTCTTTAAATGCCGGTATCATGCGCAATCCTTCAATGGCGGATGCCACAGAAATTGGCGGAGTAATAATGCCTTCTCCCAAAATGCAACAACCGCCAATAATGGCAGGAAAAATCAGCCATTTAATGCGCGCTTTTTTTACTAAAGTATAAAGCGCAAAAATGCCACCCTCGCCTTTGTTATCTGCTTTAAGTGTAAATAAAACGTATTTAATGGTTGTTTGTAAAGTCAGGGTCCAGAATACAAGCGACATGCCGCCCAATACAATATCTGCACTAATGGGTTTTTCTCCCATAATAGCTTTCATTACGTATAGGGGCGAGGTACCTATATCTCCGTAAATAATTCCTAAGGTAACAAGTAGGCCTCCAAGGGTAACTTTACTTATGTGGCCGTTATGTGGGTTGCTCACTTTGTAGCGATTTGCGGCACAAAGGTATAAAAAGAAAGAAGTACTTATTGTTAAAAGCAAGGTTTATTTTTAGGTGTTTTAGCGTAGTAATTTGTGGTTTTTCAGGTAGAATATTATGTTTAGGGCGTTGCCGCGAGCTTGTTTAGGCAATTAACAAAGGTTTGTACGCGGCCGGGCTACAAAAGGGTGTCGTTTTTTTGCCATACTCTTTCAAATTAGCATTTACATGAATTAAAATTTCTCATCTTTAGAAGCAATTGGCAAAAAGAACCCCTGCGGGCCTTTTGTATCCCTAACGCAAATACAAAATCATTCTTATTCCGATAAAATCGGCGCCGCGTCTCAATGGCTGTTTTCAACACTCCCGCCTAAGCGTCTTTGCGTCTCTGCGCGAAACATAAAGCTTTCCCCAACTAACAAATTTCTCAGCGTCCTCTGCGCCTTCTTGGCTGTTTACTCAGCGCCTGCCCCGCATTGTATTTTTGCGGGGGTTCTGTATTTTTTAGATAACTACCCTCAATAGTTTCACGGTTTATTCTTATTTTTAGGCTTCTATTTTTGCACTATGATAAAATATAACGGAGTAATAAACTCAAAACTTCCCACGGTAGGCACAACAATTTTTTCGGTAATGAGCAAGCTTGCTGCCGAGCACAATGCCATTAACCTCTCGCAGGGCTTTCCCGATTTTAATTGTTCCGATAAATTAATTGATTTGGTTTCTTCCTATATGAAAAAAGGTTTTAACCAATACGCGCCCATGCCCGGCGCAATGCCTCTGCGCGAACGCATTTCAGAAATGGTAGAAGGTTTGTACGGCACAACGTATAATCCCGATACCGAAGTTACCATAACCGCCGGTGCCACGCAGGCAATTTACACAGCCATCTCGGCCTTTGTGCGCGAGGGCGACGAAGTAATTGTTTTTGAACCCGCTTACGATTGCTACGTGCCCGCAATAGAAATGAACGGAGGCAAACCCATTTTTGTAAAATTAAATCAACCCGATTTTTCAATCGACTGGCAAATGGTTAAAAAACTGGTTAACCACCATACGCGCATGATTATTATAAACACGCCGCACAATCCAAGCGGTTCGGTGTTTAAAGAAAATGATTTAAAAGAATTAGAAAAACTTACGCGCGATACCGATGTAATTGTTTTAAGCGACGAAGTGTATGAGCATATGTATTTTAACGATGCTAAACATTACAGCGTTGCGCGCAGCAAATCTTTGGCAGAGCGAAGCGTTTTAGTTTCTTCATTTGGCAAAACCGTGCACACCACCGGTTGGAAAATTGGTTACGTGGCCGCGCCTGCAAATTTAATGACTGAGTTTCGCAAGGTGCATCAGTTTTTGGTTTTTGCTGTTAATCATCCAATACAAATGGCGCTGGCCGAATTTTTAAAAGAAAAAGGCAGCTACCTCGAAGTAAAAAATTTTTACAAACAAAAGCGCGATCTCTTTGCAAAACTAATTAAGGGCTCACGTTTTTCATTTGAGCCAAGCGCGGGCACGTATTTTCAATTATTAAATTACAATTCCATCAGTCAGGAAAAAGACACCGACTTCGCCATACGTTTAACAACCGAGCATAAAATTGCATCAGTACCCCTCTCAGTTTTTTATCATAAGCCTGAAGACAATAAACTTTTACGTTTTTGCTTTGCCAAAAAAGACGAAACGCTTGAAAAGGCGGCGGAGATTTTGTGTGGGCTTTAGCCTGACATGCTGTCCCGCATATTTCTGCGGGATCAGCATCTCAGCCATAGCCACTGATTACGCGGATTTAACAGATGAATTTTTTGAATCTCGGTAAAATAAAAAAGCCGCTCTTATGGAGCGGCTTTTTTGTAAAAATAATGCGCATAATTAATAACTAAAATTAATAGTGTATTTAATTTTAAAAGCATCAAAAGAACCCTTGTCAATCTGTCTAAATTTGTACCATTGAAATGAAGGGTTTTCATCCTTTACGTATGGTTTATCAGCATTTTTTACAGTGAATGCATCTTTTGGGTCTACCAAAAGAGAATACTGGCCTTCAAATTTTTGCGCTCCGCCTTTTGTTTGAGCGTAATAATATATATTTTCATCCTCTGGATCGTAGCCAAGTACTTCTTTTTTATCTCCTGGCTCAACCTTGTGCCATCCGCTTGTAACCCAGCCCTTATAATCACTGCTCGACATATAGTAGCCAATAGCAACCCACACAGGTTTGTCATAATTGTTTTGAAAATAAATTTGAGCCCTCGTTGTTAGTAAAGCGGCAAATAAAATGGCGATCGTTAAAATTGATTTTTTCATAGTTATGTTTTTGAGGTGGGTTCTAAAAATTCATTTTTATGGATTTTAATAAAAATCGGAGAACCCGTTAACCGATTTTTGGTAATCTGTTTTTCAAAACACTGTTGTCCGATAAAAGATTTTAAAAGAAGCCAAGCATAATGCTTAGGCTTCTTTTGTTTTGTAGTTTTGGTTCGCTAAAA
>JBBQRR010000045.1:0-31567 GCA_038214655.1 Bacteroidia bacterium
GGGTTCACCTCTTCCCATTCCGAACAGAGTAGTTAAGCCCGGCTGAGCTGATGGTAGTAGGCCTAAAGCCCGCAAGAGTAAGTCGATGCCAATTTTAAAAACCCTCCTTGAGTAATCTCGGAGGGTTTTTTTATGGCCAAATTTTTTTAAACCCTCACAAAAAAATCAGGAAAATAAAAAAGGAGCACTTTTACGTGCCCCATCTTTAAACAAACTATATTAAAATAAACTTACTTTTTAAAATCAAGAGGAATTATAAGTTTTATGCTAATATTCCTTCCCATATTATATACTCCAATCCTTCCTGTAACGTTATTCGGGTCGGCGTATTTTAAACGGCTCATGTTACTTTGGTAAGCAAGATCCGTTAAGTTTGAACCATAAAGATAAACCGAGAATAAGGTTCTTTCTTTAGTACAAATATCACCGCCTATTCCAACATTAAGCAAACCATAATCGGGCGTATTGGTTTCGTTGCCGTATTTATAATAAATTTTAGTTTGCGGTAAATAATAATCAACTCCAATTTTAAAATATCCGTTTTTAAACACTTTTCCTTTCGTACAAATAAACTTTAATTCCGTTCTGTATTTAGGAGGAGGAGTGTAAGGTAAATATTTAGTAGAATCGGGTTGATTACTTTGTATCGCGCTGACAAGAGAAAAACTGTTATCAAAATTTAACCACTTAAGTTGACGCGGACGAATATTTAAAACAACTTCTCCGCCAGAAAGTACTGCGTTTCCTTGTACAAATTTAAAAGCGGGCCCGCCTGCTAAAGCAAGCGCCGGGTCGTTTCTCATAGAATCTCCGCCAAATACACTGTGTAATTTTTCAGCAAAAATATAATTATTGATGTTGTTCATGAATCCCGTAACCTCAAACAAAACATCTTTAGAGTTTACACCGACAGTAAGATCAAACTGCATACTGCTTTCTGCTTTTAATTTATGATCACCGATTTCGTAAAAAGGAGTTCCGTCATGAATTCCGTTTGCCCCGCTTTCAGCGGCGGTAGGAGCACGATACCCTCTGGAAAAATTTAGTTTTGAATAAAGAGTTTTGGTAATATCATAAGTAGCACCAAGGCTTGCTGAAAGACCGGAGAAATTAGAAGTGTATGCGGCAAAATCAACTAAAGAATTAGCATCAGGACCGGTTAATCTTTTTCCGGTAGAGTCAACCCACAAATCTTTTCCTTGCAGCATCCGCGTTTCGTAACGTAAACCGCCACTTACAGAAAGCTTATTGAACGATTTTTTAGCAATGGCAAAACCGCCGATATCAAATATAGAATATTCAGGAATTACAAAAGCAGTTCCCAGATTTTGTGAATTTTGTTTCATACCGTTTACACCTACCGACATTTCGAAATGATTTTTTTCGGGGAAGATGTAACGTAAATCGTAATTGAGAGTTCTTAAAAAAAAGTAATTATTAAAAATATCACCCTGTGTTAAATCATTTGCTTCTTGGCGCATGTTTTGTTGAAATCCTAAACGAAAATTTAATCGCCCGTCTCCTACAGCAAAACTGTTATCCAACACCGCTTTATAATGGCGAATGTGCTGGTGAATAACAGGAAAATTATTGTATTTTGTAAAGCCGCCCGTGGTTGCAATACCTGTACTGTCTCCCGGGCCCGGAACTGCAAAGTGTTGTAAAAAACTACCGGTAGCACTATCCCTTGCGCCTTCAATAATTCCCAACTTCATATCAAACGAAGAAAGGGTAAGATGCGAGTAACCCCAACTTCTGTTTATACCAATAAGCGCTTTGGCATTGCTTTCAGAAAAACCTGAGTTAGCTACATAACCATCATATTTATTTTGATAGCAGTGCGCCATTTTATTTGTGTAGCGAACATCCCAAATAAAACCTTTCAGATTTCCGGCAACATTAAACGACCCGCCAAACAAACCATTATTAGTTTGATAATTGGTTAAAATCTTTCCTTTAATTTTTCCTTCTGGCAAAGGAGGTGCCGCTAACATATTAATTACACCCGCCATTGCATCCGAGCCATAACTTAAACTGGCAGGCCCTTTTAAAATCTCTACTTTATTTACCGAATATTCATCAATTTCAATTCCGAATTCATCAAACCACTGTTGGCCTTCTTGCCGCACTCCGTCATTTACCGTTACCACACGATTATATCCCAAGCCACGGATTATTGGCTTTGAAATACTGGGACCCATAGTCATTTGTGTAACTCCGGGCGCAGTGGCAATCGCGTCAATAATATTGCTTGCGCTGTTTTGAAGAAGATCTTTTTGCGAAACAATACTAATTGGTATAGGATTATTTTTTTGTTCAGTTGCAGAAGAAACTCCCGTTACAATTACTTCTTTTAATGAGGTGCCCGATTCTTCCAATACAAAATCAATAACCGCGGCCTCTTCTATTTCTATTTCTTTTGTTTGTGATGCGTAACCAATTAAACTTACTACGGCAAGAAACGTTCCTTTAGGAATATTTTTTAGGACATATTTTCCGTTTGCATCTGTGGTAGCGTCTAATTTTAAATCGGGAATATAAATGGTTACACCTGTTAACGGCGAGTGGCTTGTGCTATCCGTAATTTTACCCGATAGTTCGTTTTGCGCTTTTGTTGCAAAAGCAAGGAATACGAGCAATCCTATAAATGAATATTTTTTTAATAGCATGATGATTAAACTTTATGATTAATAAATAAGAAAACGCTTTTCCGCATGTGCAGGGAAAGCATACTTAAGAAAAAGTTTAATCAGGCTTTGGGTGGGGGAGAGGATTTGTCTTTTACAATTTCTGCAATAGAAATAATAATTTTAGGGTAACACATTTTTTTACTCTCAGTAATAAAGTTTAATTGATAGGGCTCGGAAACTTTGTAAACAAAAGAAAAGGTAGCCGTTTTTTTATTTTTTGAATGTTTAATATCATCCGCCAGTTTTTCGAGAAAGTTTTTTTCTTTTAAATCAACTTTGCACAATAAAACAATTTCATCCTTGCCATTTTTTATTTCTTTCACGTCAAACAAATAATTTCCGAACAAAAATTCGGTTTTATTTAACCAGTTTAGATTTTTGTATTGGTCATGAAGCAATGTAATTTGCTTGGTATATCCGCCCTCATCAATCTTAGCCGATAAAATAACGCCATACAAAAAAGCATTAAAAAGCAGCGCCTGAAAAGTAAAGGCGAGCAAGCAAAACAATATTCCAGCTTTTTTTAGCATTTAATAAAGCATAAAAATACTAAAAAGACTAAATTTGCCAAATGCCACGTATTTTAGCTGTTGATTATGGAACCAAACGTTGCGGTATAGCCGTAACCGATAATTTGCAAATTATTGCTACCGGATTAACCACAGTGGCTACAGATGACTTGTTTAGCTTTATTAAAGAATATATTGAAAAAGAGGAAGTTATAACCATTCTTGTGGGCTATCCCAAGAAGCTGGATAACACCCCTTCTGAAAATGCGCAGCACGTAGTGGGCTTTGTAAGAAAGCTTGTAAAAACCTACCCGGAAATGAAAATTGAGCAACTCGACGAAAGATTTACCTCGAGTATGGCCCTGCAAACTATGATTGACCGCGGAACCAGCAAAAAACAGCGCCGAAACAAGGGCACAATTGATATGATAAGCGCCACTTTGCTACTCCAAAATTACCTCGAAACTAAAAACTTTTAAAGCTTATAGTTTTTTTGTAATTTTTTTGTTTTTCAACAAATATTATGCCTACATTTGCACTCCCTTTTTTAGGGGTGATATTGTTCTTTGCAAAAATGTACTAAAAAAAACGCCGAAGTAGCTCAGCTGGTAGAGCAACTGACTTGTAATCAGTAGGTCGGGGGTTCGATTCCCTTCTTCGGCTCCTGGAGGGGGTAATACCAGAGTGGCCAAATGGGACAGACTGTAAATCTGTTGTCTTCGACTTCGGTGGTTCGAATCCATCTTACCCCACAAGGCGATTGACAAAAAAAGTAATTTGCAATTGGTAATTGTGAATGAAAAAATTGAAAATCCAAAAGCGGAAGTAGCTCAATTGGTAGAGCTCCAGCCTTCCAAGCTGGAGGTTGCGGGTTCGAGACCCGTCTTCCGCTCAATCCCGCTACGGCAGGGTTACACCAGCTGTTGTAGCTCAGTGGTAGAGCACTTCCTTGGTAAGGAAGAGGTCGGCAGTTCAATCCTGCTCAACAGCTCTGAGTTAAGAACAGCAAAAAAAAGTAAGTAAAATAAAAAACAGTAATTAATAACAATAAACAAAAACACAATGGCTAAAGAAAAATTCGAACGTAATAAACCACACGTAAACGTTGGAACCATTGGTCACGTTGACCACGGTAAAACTACATTAACAGCTGCTATCACTACGGTTTTAGCCGAAAAAGGATGGGCTTCAGTAAGAGATTTCTCTTCAATTGATAACGCCCCCGAAGAAAAAGAGCGTGGTATCACAATCAATACTTCGCACGTTGAGTACGAAACAGCAAACCGCCACTACGCGCACGTTGACTGTCCGGGCCACGCTGACTATGTAAAAAACATGGTTACAGGTGCCGCTCAAATGGACGGTGCTATTCTTGTGGTAGCTGCAACTGATGGACCTATGCCTCAAACTCGCGAGCACATTCTGCTTGCCCGTCAGGTTGGCGTACCTCAGCTTGTTGTTTTTATGAATAAAGTTGACATGGTTGAAGACCCGGAGTTATTAGACCTTGTTGAAATGGAAGTTCGCGACCTTTTAACATTCTATAAATTTGATGGTGCTAACACACCTATCATCCGCGGTTCTGCATTAGGTGGATTAAACAAAGATCCAAAATGGACTGATAAAATTATGGAACTTATGGATGCTGTGGATTCTTATATCCCAACTCCGGTTCGTGATAAAGCAAAGCCTTTCCTTATGCCTGTTGAAGACGTGTTCACTATCACTGGTCGTGGTACCGTTGCTACAGGTAAAATCGAAACAGGTGTTATTAACACAGGTGAAGATGTTGAGATCATTGGAATGCAGGAAGTAAAATTAAAATCTACTTGCACAGGAGTTGAGATGTTCCGTAAAATCCTTGATACAGGTGAAGCAGGAGATAACGTTGGTATTTTATTACGCGGTATCGACAAAAAAGATATCCGTCGTGGTATGGTTATCGCTAAGCCGGGTTCTATTACTCCGCACACTGAATTTAAAGCAGAGGTTTACATTCTTAAAAAAGAAGAAGGTGGCCGTCACACTCCGTTCCATAATAAATATCGCCCACAGTTTTACATGCGTACAACTGACGTAACAGGCGAAATTGATTTACCGGAAGGACGCGAGATGGTTATGCCTGGCGATAATGTAACAATTACTGTTAAGTTAATTGTGCCGGTGGCTATGGATAAAGGTTTACGTTTCGCAATTCGCGAGGGTGGCCGTACCGTAGGTGCAGGTCAGGTAACTGAAATCATTAAGTAAGAACACATATATTTTACGGTGAAATGGCAGGGTTTTTACCCGAGCCATTTTGCTGTTTAAAAAAGGGAGAGATAAACGGGCGTAGTTCAAGGGTAGAATAGAAGTCTCCAAAACTTTTGATGGGAGTTCGAATCTCTCCGCCCGTGCACAAAAAATAATAGTATGAGTAAAATAAGAACATATTTTGAAGAAACTACCACCGAGCTGGTTCAAAAAACTTCTTGGCCAACGTGGCAAGAGTTGCAAGGCAGCGCCATGGTAGTGTTAACGGCGTCAGTTATGATTGCGTTACTGGTTTTTGTAATGGACAGCAGCTTTAAAAAGCTGATGGAACTTGCCTACCAGTTATTAAACAATATGTAAAATTTTTGAAATGACTGAACAGGTAAAAAAGGAAAAAACCAAACAAATAACACTTAAGTGGTTTGTTGTGCGTGCAATCAGCGGGCAGGAGAAAAAGGTAAAACAATACATAGAAGTAGAAGTGAACCGCCTGAAGCTGGGAGATTACGTATCGCAGGTTTTAATTCCAACCGAAAAAATTATACAGATTCGCAATGGTAAAAAAGTTGCCAAAGAACGTTCTTTCTATCCGGGTTATGTTTTAATTGAAGCGGCTTTGGTAGGAGAAATTCCTCACATCATTAAAAATTTACCCGGCGTTATTGGATTTTTAGGAGAAACAAAAGGCGGAGAACCCGTACCGATGCGTCTTTCTGAAGTAAACAGAATTTTAGGTAAAGTAGACGAGTTAACAGAAGCAGAAGGAACTATTTCGGTTTCTTATATCGTTGGCGAATCAGTAAAAGTTATCAATGGCCCGTTCAACGGCTTTAACGGAATTATAGAAGAAATTAACGAAGAGAAGAAAAAAATTAAAGTAACCGTAAAAATATTCGGGCGTAAAACCCCTGTCGAACTTGGTTTCGGCGAGGTTGAGCGCGAATAACAAAAACAAAGGCCTATTGGCAAGATTAAACTGGCACATTTGCTGCTTCCAACTGTTTTAATCAAAACCAAAAAGCCGAATTAAAAACAAGTAAAATGGCAAAAGAGTTATCAGCAATTGTAAAACTACAAATCAAAGGAGGGGCAGCGAACCCTTCGCCACCCATTGGTCCTGCATTAGGAGCAAAAGGTGTAAACATTATGGAGTTTTGCAAACAGTTTAACGCTCGTACGCAAGAACAACCCGGTAAATTACTACCCGTAATCATCAACGTATACAACGATAAGTCGTTTGATTTCATTATCAAACGTCCTCCCGTTGCTGCGCAGATTATGGAGCTTGGTAAAATTGCCAAAGGTTCAGGCGAAAGCAACCGTAAAAAAGTAGGTAATATTTCTTGGGATCAGATCCGCAAGATTGCCGAAGATAAAATTGTTGACATGAACTGTTTTACAGTTGAATCAGCAATGAAAATGGTAGCCGGAACCGCACGCAGTATGGGTGTAAACGTTACAGGAAACGCTCCTTTTAATAACAATTAATAGAAAAAGAAATGGCAAGAATTTCGAAACAAAGAAAAACAGCTCTATCGAAGTTCGATCAGGAAAAAACCTTTTCGGTAGCCGACGCGTCTAAATTAGTGAAAGACATCACTACCACTAAATTTGACGCTTCAATTGATTTGGCTGTCCGCTTAGGCGTTGACCCTCGTAAGGCAAACCAAATGGTTCGCGGTACTGTAAGCTTACCACACGGAACAGGTAAAACTATTCGTGTATTAGCACTTGTTCCTCCCGAAAAAGAGGCAGAAGCAAAAGCAGCAGGCGCGGATTTTGTTGGACTCGACGAATACATCGAGAAAATTAAAGGCGGTTGGACAGATATCGACGTAATCATCACAGTTCCCCAGGTAATGGGTAAGCTTGGTGCTTTGGGTCGTGTATTAGGTCCGCGCGGTTTAATGCCTAACCCTAAAACAGGTACTGTTACAATGGAAATTGGTAAAGCAGTTACTGAATCTAAGGGCGGGAAGATCGATTTTAAAGTAGATAAAGCAGGTATCATTCACGCATCCGTTGGCAAAGTATCATTTGATGCAGCAAAAATTGCTGAAAATGCTTCTGAATTGCTGAACACTATCGTAAAACTTAAGCCTTCATCGGCAAAAGGTGCTTACGTACGTAGTGTTTGCATGAGCAGCACCATGAGCCCCGGAATTGCAATCGATACAAAATCCTTTAACTAAACATTAAAATGAGAAAAGAAGAAAAAACAAAAGTAATCGACCAGTTAGTAGAAACGCTTAACGCGAACAATAAAATCTATTTAGCTGATTGCTCTTCTTTAACAGTTGAAAAAGTAAACCAGTTACGTAAAGCATGTTTTGATAAGAAAATTTCTATCAAGGTTGTAAAAAATACTTTGCTTAAAAAAGCATTGGAAAGAGCAGCCGATAGCCGTTTGGCAGAACTTATCCCCGCATTAAAAGGGAACACCGCTTTAATGACTACGGATACTTCTAACGCTCCTGCAAAAGTTATAAAAGATTTTCGCAAAAAAGGAAATGATAAGCCCCTGTTAAAAGGAGCTTTCGTTGAAGAAATGATTTTCTTAGGCGATAATCAATTGGAAGCATTGGCCGGATTGAAATCCAAAAACGAGCTTATCGGCGAAGTTATCGGATTACTGCAATCACCAATACGCCGCGTACTAGGTGCTTTGGAAACTAAAAAAGAAGACACAGGCGCAGCAGCGTAAACTGTTAAAAAAGAAAGAGAATAATTAACTTAAAATTGAACAATTAAAAACAAATAAAAATGGCAGACGTAAAAGCAATTGCGGAAACATTAGTAAACTTAACCGTAAAAGAAGTACAAGAATTAGCAACTGTTCTTAAAGATCAGTATGGCATCGAACCGGCAGCCGCAGCAGTTGTTGCAGGTGGAGGTGGTGGAGAAGCCGTAGCAGCTAAAACTACATTTGATGTAGTTTTATTAGAAGCAGGCGCCGCTAAATTAGGTGTTGTAAAAGTTGTAAAAGACCTTACAGGTTTAGGTTTAAAAGAAGCAAAAGATTTAGTTGATGGCGCTCCAAAAGCCATTAAAGAAGGTATTGCAAAAGAAGAAGCCGAGTCTATCAAGAAAGCTCTTGAAGAAGCGGGTGCTAAAGTTGAGGTTAAATAAACCTTAGTAACATTAGATATAGTTCTGCCGCAAGGCAGAGCTATATCATTTGTTGTTTTTGGCGTTCTTTTTTATAAATACTTAAATCAAATAAACTTTGGCTACAACAAAAAAATCACAGAGAATAAACTTCTCTAAAATCAAATTCCCGGTTGATTACCCGGATTTGTTGGATATACAAATTCAATCGTTTAAAGATTTTTTTCAGTTAGAAACTACGGCAGATAACCGCAACCAGGAAGGGTTGTTTAAGGTGTTCTCCGAAAATTTTCCAATCTCCGACGCGCGCAACCAGTTCGTATTAGAGTTTTTGGATTATTTCATTGACCCGCCCCGCTACGCCATTGAAGAGTGTATCGAGCGTGGTTTAACTTATAGCGTGCCCTTAAAAGCAAAGCTTAAATTATATTGTACCGACCCCGAGCACGAAGATTTTGAAACCATCGTGCAGGACGTTTACTTAGGTACAATACCGTACATGACCCCGCGCGGTTCTTTCGTTATTAACGGAGCCGAACGTGTTATTGTATCGCAGCTGCACCGTTCGCCCGGCGTGTTCTTCGGACAAAGCCGTCACGCTAATGGTACAAAATTATATTCGGCCCGTGTAATTCCTTTTAAAGGAGCATGGATTGAGTTTGCTACTGATATTAATAACGTGATGTACGCATACATCGATCGTAAGAAAAAATTACCGGTTACAACGCTTCTTCGTTCTATCGGTTTCGAAAGTGATAAGCAAATCCTTGAAATATTTGGTTTGGCCGATGAGGTGAAAGTCTCTAAAGCCGGATTAAAACGCGAAGTAGGCCGCAAGCTTGCAGCTCGCGTACTTAAATCATGGGTAGAAGATTTCGTTGATGAAGATACCGGAGAGGTAGTTTCTATCGAACGGAACGAAGTGCTTATTGAGCGCGAAACCATTTTAGAAGACGCACACATCGACCTTATAGTTGATGCCGGTGTAAAAGATATCATATTACACAAGCAGGATGCTAATACAGCAGACTTCGCTATTATCTACAACACATTACAAAAAGATCCTACTAACTCTGAGAAAGAAGCTATCGAGCATATCTATCGCTTACTTCGTAATGCTGAACCACCCGATGAGGAAACAGCACGCGGCGTAATTGATAAATTATTTTTCTCCGACAAACGTTACGATTTAGGTGAAGTTGGCCGTTTCCGTATCAACAAAAAGTTAGGTATCGAAACACCAATGAACGTTCGCGTTCTTACCAAGGAAGACATCATTCTTATCATCAAGTATCTTATTGAGCTTATCAATTCTAAAAC
Source organism: Bacteroidia bacterium (assembly GCA_038214655.1). Lineage (GTDB taxonomy): Bacteria > Bacteroidota > Bacteroidia > B-17B0 > Aurantibacillaceae > PALSA-968. Next base: position 9,881 of record JBBQRR010000045.1, read on the forward strand.
TGATGTGGATGATATTGACCACTTATCAAACCGTCGCGTACGTACAGTAGGCGAGCAGTTGTATTCTCAGTTCGGTGTTGGTCTTGCCCGTATGGCACGTACCATCCGCGAGCGTATGAACGTGCGTGATAACGAGGTGTTCACACCAATCGACTTGATTAATGCCAAAACATTATCATCAGTTATAAATTCATTCTTTGGTACAAACCAGCTTTCTCAGTTCATGGATCAAACCAATCCATTATCCGAGATTACCCATAAGCGTCGTTTATCGGCACTAGGGCCGGGAGGTTTATCGCGCGAGCGCGCAGGCTTCGAGGTTCGTGACGTTCACTACACGCACTATGGCCGCTTATGTACTATCGAAACTCCGGAGGGTCCAAACATTGGTCTTATCTCTTCTCTTTGTGTATACGCTAAAGTAAACCGTTTAGGATTTATTGAAACGCCATACCACATGGTTAACAATGGTAAAGTAGACATCAACAAACCTATTACCTACTTAACCGCCGAGGAAGAAGATTTAAAAACCATTGCGCAGGCAGGCCAGGGATTAGATGATAAAGGAAATTTCAGTCTGGAAAAAGTAAAATGCCGTAACGAAAGCGATTTCCCTATCGTTGAACCCGAAAAAGTTCATATGATGGATGTGGCTCCTAACCAAATTGCTTCGGTAGCTGCAAACTTAATTCCGTTCCTTGAGCATGATGACGCCAACCGTGCCCTAATGGGATCTAACATGCAACGTCAGGCAGTGCCGCTTATGCGTGCACAGGCTCCAATTGTAGGTACCGGTATCGAAGCTCGTGTAGCTAAAGATTCTCGTGTACTTATCAATGCAGAAGGCGAAGGAGTTGTTGAATACGTTGATGCAAACGAAATAGTAATTCGCTACAACCGCAACGCTGCCGAGAAATTGGTAAGCTTTGAGGGCGATGTAAAATCATATGGCTTAACCAAGTTCAAAAAAACAAACCAAAGCACTTGTATTAACCTAAACCCAATCGTTAAGAAGGGCGAAAAAGTTACCAAGGGCCAGGTTCTTTGCGAAGGATATGCCACACAAGGCGGTGAACTTGCTTTAGGTGTAAACTTAAAAGTGGCTTTCATGCCATGGAAGGGTTACAACTTTGAGGATGCCATCGTAATCAGCGAAAGAATTGTTCGTGATGATATTTTCACTTCACTTCACGTGGATGAATATAGTTTAGAAGTGCGCGACACAAAACGCGGTATGGAAGAGTTAACTCCGGATATACCTAACGTTAGTGAAGATGCAACTAAAGACCTTGACGAAAACGGAATGATTCGCATTGGTGCTGAGGTAAAAGAAGGAGATATTCTTATTGGAAAAATTACGCCAAAAGGAGAATCAGACCCTTCGCCTGAAGAAAAACTTTTACGTGCCATCTTTGGAGACAAAGCCGGCGATGTAAAAGACGCTTCTTTACGCGTACCTCCGTCAACACGCGGTATCGTTATCGAAAAACGTTTATACTCAAGAGCTATAAAAGATAAAAAAGCCAAAGCCGACGAGAAAGTTATTGTTGAAAAACTGGATAAGGATTACGACAAAGCAATTGCCGAAACCAAACATCAGTTAGTAGAAAAACTTTTCTCAATCGTAAATGGAAAAACTTCGCAAGGTGTAATTAACCACTTAAAAGAAGAGGTTATACCTAAAGGAGCCAAGTTTACTCAAAAAGCGCTCGAGAAATTAGAATATAACGAAACCAACCCTGATAACTGGACTACGGATAAAGACGTAAACAACCAGATTAAACGTTTGCTGCACAACTTCATGATTCGTTACAACGATTTAATGGGTAAGCACAAGCGCGAAAAGTTTCAGGTTATGGTAGGCGACGAGTTACCTGCAGGTATCGTACAAATGGCAAAAGTTTATATAGCCTCTAAACGTAAATTACGTGTAGGTGATAAATTAGCCGGACGTCATGGTAACAAAGGTGTAGTAGCCCGTATCGTAAAAGAAGAAGACATGCCGTTCCTTGAAGATGGAACTCCTGTTGATATAGTTCTTAACCCGCTTGGTGTACCATCTCGTATGAACATCGGTCAGATTTATGAAACTGTGTTGGCATGGGCCGGAGAAAAACTTGGGATGAAATTCTCTACTCCTATTTTCGACGGAGCTTCGCTTGAAGACCTTGATAAATATTGCGTAGACGCTAATATACCACAGTATGGTAAAACATACCTGCACGATGGTGGTACCGGCGAACGCTTTGATCAACCGGCCACTGTAGGTATCATTTACATGATTAAACTACACCACATGGTTGACGATAAGATGCACGCGCGTTCAATCGGTCCGTACTCGCTTATTACGCAACAACCATTGGGCGGTAAAGCTCAGTTTGGTGGTCAGCGTTTTGGTGAGATGGAGGTTTGGGCACTTGAGGCATACGGCGCAGCCAATATCCTGCAAGAGTTACTCACAGTTAAATCCGATGACGTTATGGGCCGTGCTAAGGCTTATGAGGCAATCGTTAAAGGTGAGAATCTGGGCACACCGGGCATTCCTGAATCGTTCAACGTATTGTTGCACGAGTTAAGAGGCCTAGGCTTAGAAGTTACTCTTGATTAAGATGTTAGAAGGACTAGTTTAAATTAAAACATTAAATACGAAACATGGCTTTCAGAAAAGAAACAAAATTAAAATCAAACTTTACAAAGGTTACTATTAGCCTTGCTTCGCCCGAAACGATTTTAAATCGTTCGAGCGGGGAAGTGCTAAAGCCTGAGACTATAAATTATCGTACCTACAAGCCCGAGCGCGACGGATTATTCTGCGAGCGTATATTTGGCCCGGTAAAAGATTACGAATGTCATTGCGGTAAATACAAACGTATTCGCTACAAAGGCATTATCTGCGATCGTTGTGGTGTTGAGGTTACCGAGAAAAAAGTGCGTCGCGAGCGTATGGGGCACATCAGCCTTGTAGTTCCGGTGGCTCATATCTGGTACTTCCGTTCTTTACCAAGCAAAATCGGTTACTTATTAGGCTTACCTACTAAGAAACTTGAGATGATTGTGTATTACGAGCGCTATGTAGTAATCAACGCCGGTATTGCAGCAGCAAACGGTACCAACTTAATGGATTTCTTAACAGAAGAAGAGTATCTGAACATCATGGATGGCCTTCCTAAAGAAAACCACATGTTGGATGATAACGATCCTAACAAGTTCATCGCTAAAATGGGCGGCGAGGCTTTATACGATTTATTACAACGCACAGACCTAGACTCATTGTCTTTCGAACTGCGTCACAAAGCAAATAACGAAACGTCTCAGCAACGTAAAAATGAAGCACTTAAACGTCTTCAGGTAATCGAAGCCTTTAGGCACGCAAACCAAAACGTTGAGAACCGTCCCGAGTGGATGATTATTAAAGTGGTTCCTGTAATTCCACCGGAGTTACGCCCTTTAGTTCCATTAGATGGCGGCCGTTTTGCTACATCCGATTTAAATGATTTATACCGCCGTGTTATTATCCGTAATAACCGTCTTAAGCGTCTTATCGAAATTAAAGCCCCCGATGTAATTTTACGTAACGAAAAACGTATGTTGCAGGAGTCGGTTGATTCTTTATTTGACAACTCGCGTAAAGCTAACGCTGTTAAAACCGAAAGCAACCGCGCGCTTAAATCTTTATCCGATTCATTAAAAGGTAAACAAGGAAGGTTCCGTCAAAACTTATTAGGTAAGCGTGTTGACTACTCGGCACGTTCGGTAATTGTTGTAGGTCCTGAATTGAAATTGCACGAGTGCGGTTTGCCAAAAGAAATGGCAGCTGAGCTTTTCAAGCCGTTTATCATCCGCAAAATGCTTGAGCGTGGTGTGGTGAAAACAGTTAAATCGGCTAAGAAATTAGTTGAGAAAAAAGAAGCTATCGTATGGGATATTTTAGAGAACGTTTTAAAGGGACATCCAGTTCTGTTAAACCGTGCTCCAACACTTCACAGGTTAGGTATTCAGGCTTTCCAGCCAAAATTAATCGAAGGTAAAGCTATCCAGCTGCATCCATTAGTTTGTACTGCCTTTAACGCTGACTTTGACGGTGACCAAATGGCTGTGCACGTTCCATTAGGAAACGCAGCAATTTTGGAAGCACAAATGTTAATGCTTGCATCGCACAATATTCTTAACCCGAGCAACGGAGCGCCAATTGCGGTTCCTTCTCAGGACATGGTTCTTGGTTTATACTATTTAACCAAAGGCAAAAAGAATATGAAAGGTGATGAGGTGAAAGGCGAAGGAATGACTTTCTATGCCGGCGAAGAAGTAATTATTGCTTACAACGAAAAACGTGTGGATTTACACGCGCAAATCAAAGTGAGAATTGATAATTTCTTAGACGGAGATAACTTAGTTACTAAAGTGATTGAAACTACAGTTGGCCGCGTAATGTTTAACCTGGTTGTGCCTAAAGAGGCCGGTTACATTAACGAACTGCTTACTAAAAAATCATTACGCGATATTATTGGTACGGTGTTAAAGAAAACCGGTATGGCTAAAACTTCTAAGTTCCTTGATGATATCAAAGGCCTTGGATTTAACACAGCCTTCCGCGGTGGTTTATCGTTCAACTTGGGCGATATTCAAACTCCTGCCGATAAAGTAAAATTAATTAAAGACGCACACGTACAGGTAGAAGAAGTGTTGGCTAACTACAACATGGGTTTCATTACCAATAACGAGCGTTACAATCAGATTATTGATATCTGGACACACACTAACAGCAAGGTTACCAAAAAAGTACTTGATGCATTAAGCAGCGATAAACAAGGTTTCAACTCTGTTTACATGATGCTTGATTCGGGTGCAAGGGGTTCTAAAGAACAAATTAAGCAGCTTAGCGGTATGCGCGGACTGATGGCCAAGCCACAGAAAGCAGGTAGTGCAGGTGCCGAGATTATCGAGAACCCTGTATTGAGTAACTTCCGCGAAGGGTTATCCATTTTAGAATATTTTATTTCTACTCACGGTGCGCGTAAAGGTCTTGCCGATACAGCGTTAAAAACTGCCGATGCAGGTTACTTAACACGTCGTTTAGTTGACGTTGCACAGGACGTTATTATTACAGAAAGCGATTGCGGAACTCTTCGTGGTTTAACAGCAGCTCCTCTAAAAAATAACGATGAGATAGTTGAATCTTTATACGACCGTATTTTAGGTCGTGTTGCTCTTGCAGATATTTATCATCCTATCACCGGCGATTTACTTGCTACAGGTGGTGAGCTTATTGATGAAAAAATTGCAGAAGCAGTACAAAAATCTCCGTTAGAGTCTGTAGAGATTCGTTCGGTATTAACTTGCGAAAGCCGCCAGGGTGTTTGTGCTAAATGCTACGGACGTAACTTGGGTAACGGTAAATTTGTACAGTTAGGTGAAGCAGTAGGTGTTATTGCAGCACAATCAATAGGTGAGCCGGGTACACAGCTTACACTTCGTACTTTCCACGTAGGTGGTACGGCTAGTAACGTTGCCGCTTCTTCTAAATTAGAAGCTAAGTATGATGGTATTGCCGAGATTGATGAATTGCGTACAGTAGGTCGTGTTAATGCCGATGGTGCAAAAGTAACTGTTGTTATTGGCCGTTCAACCGAGATACGTATCTCTGACGTCAATACCGGAATTACTTTAACTACAGGTAACATTCCTTACGGTGCACAGCTTTATATTAAGCCGGGCGCTAAAGTTAAAAAAGGCGAACTTATTTGCGATTGGGATGCGTACAACGCAGTAATCGTATCTGAGTTTGGTGGTGCCGTATTATACGAACACATTGAAGAAGGTATTACTTTCCGCGAAGAGGCTGACGAACAAACAGGCTTTAAAGAAAAAGTAATTACCGATACTCGTGATAAAACTAAGAGTCCGATGATACGTATCGTTGATAAGAAAGGGGAGATCCTTAAATCTTACAACATTCCGGTAGGCGCTCACGTAGTAGTTGATGATCACGAAAAAATTGAGCCGGGTAAAGTGTTGGTAAAAATACCACGCGTTACAGGTAAGGTAGGTGATATCACAGGTGGATTACCACGTGTAACCGAATTGTTTGAGGCACGTAACCCAAGTAACCCTGCAGTAGTTTCTGAAATTGACGGTATCGTTTCTTTCGGTAAAATTAAGCGTGGTAACCGCGAGGTTATTGTTGAATCAAGAACCGGCGACCGTCGTACTTATCTTGTGCCATTATCTAAACACATACTTGTACAGGAAAATGATTTCGTGCGCGCAGGCGATTCATTATCGGATGGTTCAATCTCTCCGGGAGATATCCTTTCTATCAAAGGCCCAACATCGGTACAGGAATATATTGTGAACGAGATTCAGGAAGTTTATCGTTTACAGGGACAAAAACTAAACGACAAACACTTTGAAACTATCGTGCGCCAGATGATGCGTAAAGTTGAAATTGAAGATCCGGGAGATACTATCTTCTTAGAAAGACAAATGATCAACAAGATTGACTTCATGCGTGAGAACGACGGTATGTTTGGAATGAAAGTAGTTGTTGAGCCGGGTGACAGCGCTGAGGTTAAAGCGGGACAGATTCTTTCGTCACGTAAACTTCGCGATATTAACTCATCTTTGAAACGTAAAGATCAGAAAGTGGTTGAGTCGCGCGATGCGGTTCCTGCTACAGCTAATCCTGTATTGCAAGGTATCACACGTGCATCGTTACAAACAGCAAGTTGGATTTCGGCGGCATCGTTCCAGGAAACAACAAAAGTGTTAAACGAAGCAGCCGTTCACGGAAAAATAGATTACTTAAAAGGATTAAAAGAAAACGTAATTGTTGGACACTTAATACCTGCAGGTACCGGAATTCGTCAGTACGAAAGACTGGTAGTAGGCAGCAAAGAAGAGTACGAACAGTTAATGGCTTCTAAAGAGGAAAGTGTAGAAGAAGAAGCGTAACCTTTTAGTTTTATAATTTGAAAATCCCCTGCAGAAATGTAGGGGATTTTTTCGTATATTTGGTATAGGATGAAAGGAATAGCATTACCATTTTTATTAATAATTTTTTTAGTTTCAAATAATTTTTTTGCTCAAAATTGGTTATGGGGCAAGGCTGGAGTAGAAACTCTAGCATCCGAAGGGTGGTGTGTTGCCACAGATAGTTCAGGCAATGTTTTTGAAACAGGTTATTTTAGTGGTTCTCTTTCATTTGGAAGTTTCGGATTAAGTAGCTCAGGTAATATCGACGCTTTTATTGTGAAATATGATAATAATGGTAATGTATTGTGGGCAAAAAGTGTAGGAGGAATTAGTGATGATGAATTTGGTTACAGTGTCTCAACGGATCGATTTGGGAATGCTTATTTAACTGGTTTTTTCAAGTCTAATACTGTAACAATCGGATCGACTATGCTCACAAATGCCGGTGCTTCCGGTACAGCGGATATTTTTATAGTAAAGTTTAACTCAAACGGTAATGTGTTGTGGGCGAGAAGTTATGGCGGAATAAATGACGATATCGGTAATGGGTTAACAATAGATAAAAATGGAAATATATTTATTACGGGTTACTTTGTTTCTACATCAATTTCTTTTGGAACTCAAACTCTTTCCGGACAACCCAATTACTTCAAATTTTTTCTTACAAAATTGGATACCTCTGGCACGCCTGTATGGGCGCAGGGAGTAACTGGAACGGGCGCTTCTTGCGGAAATGCTATTTCTATAGATAAATCAGGAAACATTTATGGGACAGGTTGGTTCAATTCTTCTCCTTCTTTTGGTGTATTCACTTTGACCAGCGCGGGAAGTAGTGATTTGTTTTTGGTTAAATTGGATTCATCCGGTACGATTCTCTGGGCAAAAAGTAACGGAGGATTAAATGTGGATTTGGGTAATGGAATAGTTGTAGCTAAAGGGGGTAAAATTTATTTAACAGGGTCTTACACCTCACCTTCTATAATTTTTGGGGCCTATACTTTTTCTAATTTTGGTAAGGAGGATTTCTTTCTTGCTAAATATGATACATCTGGTAATGTATTGTGGGCTAAAAGAGCTGGCGAATCAGGTAAAGATTTTGGGTATAGCGTTTCGGTAGACAATTACAATAATTTGTATGTTTCCGGTGGGTGGTCCAATTTTCCTGACACAACTAATATTGTTTTTGATTCTGACACACTATTTCACCCTCAGACTTACGGGGCGGATCCAATGTTTATTGTTAAATTTGATTCATTAGGTAACGTCCTTTGTGCAACTTCATTGCCATGTGGAGGCGATGATAATAACAGCGTGGCAACTGATAATTTTGGCAATGTTTTTTTCGGAAGTGATTATGATTATAATCCTTTTCATGTAGGCAATGACTCTCTTACATTAATTAACTCATTGGAAAATTCTTTTATTGCTAAATACTATTGTGGTTCAGGTAACGACGTAATAAAGGAGTTTAATGATAAAACGGAAATGAAAATATGGCCTAATCCAACAAATGGAATTTTAAATATTGAAGCTCAAAACAAAATAGCGGAAATAAAAATTACAAATTTGATGAGAGAGCAAGTCATCACCCCATCTGCCTTGGCGGGATCTTACACTGGAAGGAAACTCTCCTTCGATGTATCTTCTTTACAAAACGGCATTTACTTTCTCCAAATAAAAACCACCGAAGGCATAGTCACCAAAAAAATTATAGTGCAGCGTTGATGAAAAAACGATTAATAATATTACTCTTAATAATGACTAGGAATGTTTTTGGACAAGCGCCAAGTATCCAATGGGAAAAATGCTTGGGTGGCTCGGGCTTTGACGCTGGTCTTTCGGTTCAACAAACAAATGACGGAGGTTATATTGTGGGTGGGAACAGTACTTCTAATAACGGGAATGTAACGGGAAATCATGGAGGTTATGATTGTTGGGTAGTAAAACTAGATGTTAATTCAAGTATTCAGTGGCAAAAGTCATTTGGCGGTTCAGGAACTGATTATTTAAGACATATAGTACAAACGAAGGATGGGGGCTATATTTGGGCAGGAATGTCATTATCAAATGACGGCGACGTAACTGGTAATCACGGCGGTATTGTTGCTGGTGATTTTTGGGTAATGAAATTGGATTCTCTGGGAAATAAATTATGGCAAAAAACATATGGAGGTTCAAGTGATGAAGACGCAATGTGCGTTCAACAAACCACAGACGGGGGGTTTATTATAGCTGGATTGTCACTAACAAATAATAATGGAGACGTTACGGGTAATCACGGTGGCGACGACGCTTGGATTATTAAAATCGATTCATTGGGTAATCTTATTTGACAAAAATCATTTGGTGGTACCGGAACGGACTACGCGTCTTCAATTCTGCAAACACCTGACAGGGGATATATTATATTAGGCTACACCGACTCTAATGATGGCGATGTATCGGGTAATCATTTCAGTGGTGATTGCTGGGTGGTAAAAATTGATAGTGTTGGTATTATAATGTGGCAAAAACCGTTTGGTGGAACACAATATGAGAATGGATTTTTTATCTCACAAACATTTGATAAAGGTTTCGTTTTGGCAAGTTCTTCTTTCTCCAATGATGGAGATGTTACAGGTCATCATGGTACAACAAGTTATTCTGATTCCTGGGTGGTTAAATTAGATTCGGTTGGTAACATTAGCTGGGAAAAATCTTTGGGAGGAGCAAATAATGATGAGGCTAGATGTGTTATTCAGGCAAGTGATGGTGGCTATATTGTTGCAAGTTCGGCTAAATAAAATGATGGAGATGTAACAAATAATTTAGGTTTGGAAGATTATTGGGTTGTAAAATTGGATAGTTCTGGTTTAATACAATGGCAAAAATCCTATGGCGGCACTAATAATGATGCTGCTCGACAAATTCAACAAACGATGGATGGCGGTTTTATTCTATCGGGATATACACTTTCAAATAATATTGATGTGTCTGGTAATCACGGATCAGAAGATTATTGGGTGGTAAAATTGGCATCCATTACTTCAATTAATTTAGCCGATAGGAAAACTTATTTTAATTTGTACCCTAATCCTACTAGTAGAAGTATTCAATTGGAGGTTAGTGAAGGAGAGTTGGATCAAATTAAAATTATTGGAGTGTTGGACAATCGTTTGATAAGTGTTGACAATTATGTAAATGGTAATCAAAAGAACATAGATGTAAGCACTTTACCCGAAGGTATTTACTTCGTTCAAATAAAAACCGCCGAAGGCATCCTCACCAAAAAAATTATAGTACGGAGGTAATGAAAAAAACAATTCTATTTTTAACGCTTATTGCGTTCTTTTTCCTGGGATGTCATAAATATCAGGAGGATGATTTTATATCATTAAAACGACCTTGGAAGAGATTTACGGGTGCATGGCAATTTACATCCTATAAAATATATGGTGTTGAGCATAGTCATGATTTTGATAGTCTCTTGAAACCAAGAAGCCTGACAGATTGTTGTATTAACTTTAATCCTTTTTATAATTTACAAGGTTCTTGGGTTATTAAAGATATTAATGGCATAGTCGTTCACCCGGCTGACGACAGACTAACAAACTACTATTTTGATGAAGATAGGAGTTTTAAAACGGTAGTTTTTGGGTCTGATACCTCGACTTTTTACACCCAACTCTGGAAAGTTACTGTAAATGGTTCGTCAAGGATGGCGACTAAATGGAAAATAATAGAATTATATTCAAAAGAGTTGCATATAAATTCTAATGGAGTTGATATTTATTTTAAAAAAAAATAACATGTATAAATTTGTCTTAATTTTAGTCTCGTTTTCGTTTTTTGCGAAAGGACAATCTCATATAATAACCAAAGAAAATATTGGTATTATAAGAGTAGGCTTAACAATAATTTTGTAAAAGTTGGCACCGAGCATGGTGAGAGTATACCTTTTAATGAACGAGGTATAAACGCACCCAAAAGGTCTTCTGTTTAAAAAACTAGTGATTGAAAAGTAAGAAATGAATTTATTTAAACCTTCACTATTAACTCTTCTTATATTTTTTTCCGGGATAGGAACTGTATCTGCCCAAACCAATATTTCCCCAAATACCTCAATTAAGAAAAATAATTTATGCATAGAAGCAGGTGGCACAGGTTTGTTATATTCCTTTGGGTACGAAAGAAGTTTTGCTGCCTCTGGGAAAACTCTTCAAGGCCTGAAAGTAAGCGTCTCATATCCATTCATAAATGGCCTTAATTATATTTTGATGCCGGTGGATTATCATTTTTATTTTGGAACTGAAAGTAATAAGGTTTTTATAGGTGCCGGAATAATTGTGTTATTGGGAACAGCACCTTCACCCAATGGATTTTCTGCTCAAAAAGATTTCAGGAATTTATATAATTCAAACCCCTATTTAGCTATCGATAAATACAATACGGATCATTATAATTCTTCGGTGGATATTGCTTATACCGGAAAAGTGGGATATTTGCATTCCTTCGATAGAATAAACGTCTATGCGTATTATAATTGTTTTTATATGCGGTTTACGTATAAATATCATTTCCAACCTTTGTGGTTTGGGGCGGGGGTAAGTTTTAAGTTATAGAATTTGTTCAAAACGCACTTCTCAGCCTCAAAAAAAATTTTCCTTATCTTTGGTAAAGAATGAAAAAATATATTTTCTTTTTAATTTTTTTTGCCGGCAGCAAACTATTCTCGCAAAGCCTAACCGCCTTTACCGACCTGCGCGGCTATTTTAATGTTTTTGATAATGGCAATACAAGTACATTAGAGTTTCAGGCGCCGCAAAACTTTAAAGTGGGAGGCGCTTGCATAGCCTACAACGATTACAATTCTAATTTTAAAGTGTATTATAACGGCGAGGTTACCACTTTGTACGGCGGCACTGTAAATTCATACACCGTAACACATAATATACTTGCCTACACCATAGCAGGGCAGTTGCGGGTTTTTGATCGGGGTAAATCAAAAACACTTGCAACAAATTCAAGCGCGTATTTTGTGGGCGATAGCGTGGTTGCGTTTTACGATAATTATTACAATGCCTTTAGGATATATTATAATCAGGATGTAATTACGCTTGAAAACAGTGTGCTGGTAAACCCATTGGTAAGTTTTCACGCGTCTAATAACACAGCTGCTTTTGTTACCAGCCAGCGCGAGTTTAAAGTTTTTTGGAACGGCGCAGCACAAAGTATTTTTACACTTAGTCCGGGCACCGATTTAAATTACCAAACGGGCAGCAACGTAGTTGCTTTTTTGGCAGGAGCCGCTAATAGCATGGTTATATTTTATAAAGGAACAACATACAACATATCTAGCCTGCCCGTAAAAACTTACAAAGCCGCAGATGATATGGTGGCATTCGATGATCAAAACGGTTTGCATGCGTTTTACGCCGGCAAGACGTATGATTTGTGTTCTTCTTCAAGTTATTCGTACGACATAAGCGACAGCGTTCTTATTTATTACACGCCCGGTTATTTCAAAGTTTTTAATCGTGGCAAAATAACGGTGCTTGCAAATTATATGCCCGACGAATACGCGCTTGATAACAATACCGTGGTTTGGATAAACCAGCAAGGCGGCCTTAATGCTTTTTATAATGATGAAACGTACGACTTATCGGGATTTGACCGCGTAGTTTTTAAACTGGAGGGAAATGCGCTTTGGTATAAAAGTCAGACAAGCTCAAACAAGGTTTTTTTGCGTGGAAAAACTTATTGAGTATAAGTAGGCGGTATAAGTATAAGGAGCCAGTATAAGTATAAGGAGGCGGTATAAGTATAAGGAGGCGGTATAAGTATAAGGAGATAAAGTTTAAGAGCAATTCACCCGAAGGGAGTTAAGTTAAACTTTGCGGTCTTTGCCTTCCAATTCCAACAACCAAAACCTTTTGCAACTTTGCGTCTCTGCGTCTTTGCGCGACGCTAAACCAAAACCTATCCAAAAAAAACTCCGCGCCTTCTTGGCTGTTCTCTCTGCGGTTTCTGTATTAAGTAAAATCTCTCTCCCTGTTAATAACCCCATTCTTTAGTTAATAAATCACCGGGACACCACCTGTAAAATATGTAATTTTACTCTTCCAAAAACAACGAGGTAGGCAATAAGCCGCCTCTATAAAAACAAAAACTATGAACTACATTACTAACTACTGGTGGGCTATTGTCCCCGTTTTGCTGCTTGTATTTTACAAGCTCATCTTCCGCTTACTCGGAATTATTTTTGTACCCGAAGATAAAATCGGCCTTGTTACCAAAAAGTTTGTGCTCTTTGGCAAGCACCGAGAATTGCCCGACGGCCGCATCATTGCCGTGCAGGGCGAAGCCGGATTTCAGGCACAAACTCTCGCTCCCGGAATTTATTTCTGGAAATGGCTGTGGCAGTATCAAATTAAATTGAGTCCGCTAACAATTATTCCGCAAGGACAAATAGGTTTGGTTGTTGCCAAAGACGGCGCCGAGCTTGAAACAGGATTTATTATGGCTCGTAAGGTTGAATGCGACGGTTATCAAAACGCCGAAGCTTTTTTAAATAACGGAGGCAGCAAAGGAAGGCAAACTGCGTTCATTACAGCAGGTACTTACAGAATAAATTCTTTTCTGTTTGAAATTGTTATTTCTGATATGGTAACCATCAGCGAAAACATGGTGGGCATCGTTACCACAATGGATGGTATGCCTATTGAAGAAGGAAATATTGCCGGACGACAAGTACAAGGTCATAATAATTTTCAGAACGCAGATGCTTTTCTTGCGGCAAAGGGTAACAAAGGTTTGCAGCCCGAAGTTATTTTGGCGGGTTCGTATTATTTAAATCCTTGGTTTATTCAGGTAGAGCAAATTAAAATGACTGAGATTCCGATTGGGTATGTTGGCGTTGTAATTTCTTACGTAGGTAAAGAAGGAAAAGATTTGAGCGGCGTTGAGTTTAAACACGGAAATATTGTAAGTAAAGGAGAAAAAGGAGTTTGGGCAGAACCGCTTGGCCCGGGAAAATATCCTGTAAATACTTTTATTATGCGTGTTGAATTAGTTCCTACAACTAACTTAGTTTTAAACTGGGCAAACGCCCGCAGCGAATCGCATCAGCTGGATAAAAATTTATCTACCATAACTGTTCGCTCTAAAGATGGTTTCCCTTTTAATTTAGATGTATCGCAAATTATTCACATACCAACCACCGAGGCGCCAAAAGTAATAGCGCGTTTTGGAAGCATGATGAATCTTGTTGGACAAGTATTGGAGCCAACCATTGGTAACTATTTCCGTAACTCGGCGCAGGATAGCGACGTGATTGCGTTTTTAAGTTCGCGTAAAGAAAGACAGGATGCCGCTAAAGCAAGAATCAGCGCGGTGCTTGAACAATACAATGTAAATGGTGTGGATACACTTATTGGCGATATCGTGCCACCCGAATCGTTAATGAAAACGTTAACCGACCGTAAAATTGCCGAAGAACAAAATATAACTTTTGAAACTCAGAAGCGCGCCGAGATTACGCGTCAGACTTTAGAAAAAGAAACGGCTGTTGCCGATATGCAAAAAGAAATTGTGAAGGCAGATCAGGGTGTGTTAATTTCTGAACGTATTGCTGATGCTGCTGTAAAGAAAGCAACAGGGGAGGCGCAGGGAGTAAAAATTTCTTCTAACGCCGAAGCAGATCGTTTAAAAGTTATTGCAGGTGCGGATGCCGAGAAAACTAAACTTATTGCGAACGCCGACGCCGAAAAAATTAAAGCTTTGGCAAATGCCGAAGCCGAAAAAATTACTGTAACAGGTAATGCTGAAGCAAATAAAATTATGGCCATTGGTAAATCTAACGCCGAGTCGTATAAGCTGGCAGTTACCGCAATGGGCGGCGATAACTTTACGCGATTAAAAATTACTGAGTCTATCGGTAAAGAAAAAATAAAAGTAATTCCGGATGTATTAATTACCGGCGGTGGCGATGGCGCCAACGGCCCCATAAGCGGATTTCTTGGTTTAAAATTACTGGAAGAAGTTTCTAAAAAAATGGTAAGCGACGGCGGCAAAGCCGATTTACCTGACACTAAAACGGGAGATAAGAAATAGGTGCTTTTAAAAAAGAAACCCGCTCCGAAATTTTAGGAGCGGGTTTTTTTATTGCAATTATTTTTTAATTTTATTAGGAAGCATTTTCCAATAGGTAAGCGACCGCCATAGCCATTCCAGCGGTCCCATGTTGTAGCGCTTTAGCCACCACAAGCTAAAAAGAGCTTGCAGCAGCCAAATGATGGCAACGATATAATATAATTCAATACGGGTAAAGGCCATGAACTTATTTAAGGTAAATCCGTAAAACATCAGTGTAAAGAAAATATTTTGCAGCATGTAATTGGTAAATGCCATGCGGCCAACAGCGCTTAATGTTTTTGTAATTAGTTTAAACCATTGCAATTTACAAAAAATAATTAGGAGGGCGGCGTAACAAACCGAAAGCAACACTCGGGGTATCTGGTCGAGCGCCGCAAGATCAAAAGCAAACCTGTCTACATAGTTCGGATAGTTTTGCGCGGAGTGCGAGCGTGGACCGTGTGTAATGGCGTACGCAATCGGAAACGCGACAACTAAACAGCTTAGCGCAATGAGCAGATATTTTTTAACACTGTATTGGCCCGTAAGAAATCCCATTTTAAATAGAGCCATGCCAATGAGCATGGCGCTTATTGATTCAAGAACATCATAATAAAATTCGGCGTGCAACACTTCGGCAGCCGTTTCTGCGTCTTGCTCGATAAAAGTTTCTGTAAAGCCTCCCTGTTTGGCAACAATTTCCTCGGTTATAAATTCGCTTATCTGCAATTTCATTTCGGCTGTAAACGGGTAAAAGTTTTTTTGCGTTTTAATCCAGCCACCACGCGCGCTATCCAGCTCGGGGCTTAATTTTTTTCCTTCTTTAAGTGTTTGCTCTGCAATAAGAAATTGCTCGCGTTTATCTTTAAGCCCTGCAAATTTCAGGTTAGAGCCCCAAGCCATAGCAAGTATAATTAAACCGGCGCCCAGCATAAGGTAAAGAGGTTTAAGTTTTCTGAAAAAGAAAATCAAAAGCGCCGCCAGCGAATAGATAAATAAAATATCGCCGGTCCACATGACCAAAAATATATCTGCCAATCCAAAAACCATAAGCCAAAGCGTTCGACGATAATAGGCAGCCGTAATTGAAATCCTCTCGGTTTGCTTAGAGGTAAATAAAATTACACCCGCGCCAAATAATATAGAAAAAAGACAGCGCATCTTTCCGTTAATAAAAATATCGCCTATAAACCAGGTATAATAATCAGGCTCATTAATACTAAAAAAATGAATGGCTCCATTATTATACAGGCTCGAGAGTCCTGCATCTGTAATATTCATTAAAAGAATTCCCAGTAATGCAAACCCCCTAATTACATCTAAAGTAAAAATTCTTTCTTTTGTTTGCGTGTGGGGTAGGGTAGTTGTTTCCAAATTATTTGTTTAAGATTGAAACTTGCGTATAATTCGATCAATATATTTTTCAGTGGGCAATAAAGAGCACTGTATGCGCCTTGCGTAATAAATGCTGTCTAAAATTTCTTTTTGCTTTTCTTCTATAATGTGTTTTTGCTTACTTATTTCAATGTTGGCTTTTTTCTTTTGTAAAAAACTTCTGTAGGCAAACACTGCAAACACCAATACAAGAATCAGCACGCAGCAAACAAGGAATAATACAATTTGCTGTTTGCGCTTCTCTGCTGCGGCAACGGCTTCTTTTTTTTCCTGCTCCGCTTTACCAATAGCTTCCTTTTTGTCAAACTCAAAATTCATTTCTGTGCGCACATTTTTTTTGGTGTTCTCTTCGTTAAAAACACTATCTCTGTATGAAATGTATTTTTTGTAACTGGTCAGCGCTTTTTCGGGATTGTTTAGTTTTTCATAGCAATTACTTTCGGCTTCATAAATCCCTGAAAGTAATACCAAATCATTTATTTCATTCGCTATTTTTTCTGATTCGAAGTTGCGCGACAAGGCTTCTTTGAATTTATTCTGCAAAAATAAAAGCATTCCCATATTATGAAGCACAATGGCCATGTCTACTTTAGAATTTATCAGGGCGGCGGTATCATAAGCCGCCACATAATATCTTGTGGCCGAATCTAATTTGTTTAACGCGTAAAAATTTTCTCCGAGGCAGTTTAAATTTAGTGTAATTGCGTACTTGTCTCCATTTTCTACCGAAAGTCGGAGGGCTTTTCTATAAAACTGTTCGGCTAAATCAAATTTCTTTTTTTTGTTATAGCAAAGGCCGATTTCGCTGTAAAGTGTTGCGGCTGTAAGTTTGTTTTTATTTTTCTCAACCAATTCTATCGCTTTCTGAAAATAAACAAGCGCTTTGTCAAATTCCCCCAGCGAGCTGTAAACAAGGCCGATATTTGTAAACGATCCACTTATGCCGGTTGCGTCGCCCGCCAGTTCACGCGCTTTAAGTCCTTTTAAATAAAAATTCAAAGCTTCCGGCAAATTACCCTGATTATGATATATTGCGCCAATGTTATTGTTTGAATAACCTATCCCTCTCTGATTTCCAAGTTCAGTATTTAACGTGAGCGTTTTTTTGTAATATACCAATGCCGTATCGTACTCGCCTTGTAAGTCATAAATAATACCAATATTACTTTGTATGCGTGCTTGCCCGGCTTTGTTATGTAAAGCTGTAAATATTTTATATGCGGCATTTAAACAAGCAAAGGCTTTAGCATATTCATTACGGTTAATATTAATAACGCCCTTGGTATTGAGAGCCTCAGCTATTTCTTTTGGCAAAGCTAATTTTCTTGCAAGAGCCAAAGCGCTGTCCGAATATTTCCAGGCAGTATTTATATCTGTATAAATAAATAAATTTGCCAGGCCGTTAAAAGCAATTGCAACCGACGAATCTTTGTGTGGCGATTGAGTAATTTTTAAGAGCGAATCGGATTTAGTTTGTGCAAGGCTCTTTTTGAAAGACAGAAACGAAAAAGAAAGAAAAAAAAGGAAGAAGATCCGGTTCATGAACCAAATCTAATAAATCCTTTTGTGATTTGAAATTTAATTAAAATTAACTCCTAAACTAAATCCAAAATAAAGCCCGTGCAGGTTAAAAGGGCTTTGCGTAACCGTTTTTTCATTATAGGTGGCATGTAAATCCGAACTGCTTAAAAGTACTTGTCGGGTATCTCCGGCGCGTCCCCTCGGGTCGTCCGCGTCGCCGTCTCCATAAGTTACACCATCCTGATGTAAGTAAAGATAACCCCTGTCAATTAATGGTAAAAGGTAAGACACATTTATTCCCCAATGAATTGTATTTCTAAATGGATTATTTGTAATACTAAGTTGTGGCATCAAGGCAACACAGCGCTGCCTGAAAACAACTTTCACGTTCACATTAGGCTCTGTCAACGAATCTATAGAGGCATTTTCGGTAAACCCTAAAATATTTACTTGCTCTTTACTGTCGCCTGTGCTAAGCAGGTTTAAATTAAAACCGCTTATCAATAAATTAAGCGAGGGTTTAATAACTAAACGCTTATCACTTAAATGATCGCCGCGGCCAAGGCAGAAAAAATTATAACCGTAACCTATACTTCCGTAAACACCTAAAATACTTGGGTCGGCGGCCGAGTTTTGATTATGGGTAGTACCAAAATGAAAATTTATAAAATTATTATTCCAGCCGCTTTCAAAACCAAAAAAATCGCGCATGGTAAGATTTGGCGCAACCAGATTGTTATAACTTTTATGGACGCTGTAATTTGTAAAAACTTTCGATTTCCAGGGCGTAACAGTATAATCAAAGCTTATATCAAATTTGCCAAGCGTGTTGCCGGTTTGTAAATAGCCCTGGTTCCAGATAAATGAATTATAGGTGCGGTCTTCCTGCGGGGCCAAATATTTTTGCTTGCCAATAAAACTGTGTGTTGTTTGCGACCTTGCTCTTGTAGCGTGCAGGCAACTTAATGATTGCGCTAAGAGTATTGTAAGCAGGCGGGGGGAAAAGTTACTTGTTTTCATACGCGGCATGTTTGGCATATAGGGTATACCAAATTTCAATCCATTAGTCCGCAAAAAAAAGCCCCTTAACATTTGTTAAGAGGCTTTTATGATTTCTTAAGAAATATTTTTACATCGCACTTAGTTTTGTAAGGTCAATCGACTTGGCAACTGATTTTACAAACTCTGTATTTTCTTGTGCGTCTGCTTCAACGCTTACCCAAAATCGGCTTCCTACGCCTAATGTAACGGCGGCGTTTTTGTCTTTTTTCTGATAAACTTCCCAGCCGCCAATATCATCACCTATTTTTATTCCGCCTGCTTTTTCGGTTGGCGTATCAACGCTCATGCCCATTGCCCACATGGCGGTGGCGGCACTGTACATTGCAAAGGCCTGGTTATAATCTACAATCGAAACTTTAACCCAATTCTCGCCTTTTTTAAATTTGGCTTCGGCATTTGAGTAGGATACACCGCCCATATTTACATTGGCACCGCCAAGCTCTCCGTCTAAAGTGTATCCGTCAATTTTTGGCAAATATTTTTGCAAATCGGCATAAGGCATAGCAAGCGTATCGCCTTTTGCGCGGCGCTCTTCCATTTTTTTGTTTCCTTCTTTGGCACCTTTCTCCATCGCTTCGCCGGCAGCAACCAAAGCTTCTAATGGATTTTTAGAAACACTCACTTCTTCATCATTGTCTTTGCTTCCGCCACCGCAAGAAACCAAAGATGCTGTAAGCACAGCTACCGATAAAAATTTAAATAGTTTTTTCATTTTATATTGGGTTTTATATTTCACTCTGCAAGAACTACTAATCACTCACTACTAAAATCTCAATTCTCTATACGCATTACTCAATTCGCACCAATCACTACAAATGTATTACTTCTCCATACGCTTGTGCCGCAGCTTCCATTATCGCCTCGCTCATTGTTGGGTGAGGATGTACCGCTTTAATCATTTCGTGGCCCGTTGTTTCTAATTTGCGCGCAACTACAATTTCAGCAATCAGTTCAGTTACATTAGCGCCTATCATGTGCGCGCCTAATAACTCACCATACTTGGCGTCAAAAATTAATTTAATAAATCCATCGCTCATTCCTGCAGCTTTTGCCTTACCACTTGCGCTAAACGGAAATTTACCAATCTTCAATTCGTAACCGGCTGCTTTCGCAGATTTTTCGGTATGACCAACAGAGGCAATCTCGGGCTGACAATAAGTACAACCGGGAATGTTATTGTAATTAAGAGGCTCGGCATGCTGACCCGCAATTTTTTCTACGCAAGTAATTCCTTCAGCACTTGCAACGTGTGCCAATGCTTGTCCGCCCACGCAATCGCCAATAGCATAATAGCCAGGTACGTTAGTGGCATAAAATTTATCGGTAACAATTTTTCCTTTATCGGTTACAATGCCCACATCTTCCAACCCTAAATTTTCTAAATTAGATTGTATTCCTACTGCAGATAGTACTACCTCGGCATCAATGAATTTACTTCCGCCGGCAGTTTTAATATTTACTTTGCACAACTCACCTTTAGTATCAACGCTCTCCACCGAAGAGTCAACAAGCACTTCCATTCCCATTTTCTTAAAAGATTTTTCTAATTGCTTAGATACGTCTTCGTCTTCAACCGGAACAATGTTTGGTAAAAATTCAACAATAGTAACTTTCGTTCCCATTGTCTGATAAAAATAAGCAAACTCAGAACCAATAGCACCCGAGCCCACAACTACCATCGACTTTGGTAATTTTGGTAATACCATCGCTTCGCGGTAGCCAATTATTTTTTTACCGTCCTGCGGCAAATTTGGTAATTGCCTTGAGCGCGCGCCCACCGCAATAATAATATGTTTAGCATCGTAAATAGTAATTTTTCCGTCAGCACCTTTTACTTCTACTTTTTTTCCGGCCTTTACTTTTGCCGCGCCCATTATGACGTCAATTTTATTTTTCTTCATCAAAAACTGTACGCCTTTGCTCATGCCGTCGGCCACATCGCGGCTGCGTTTTACAACGGCGCTAAAATCTGCCTTAATATTATCGGCGCTTATGCCGTATTCTTTTGCGTGGTTTAAATATTCAAACACCTGCGCACTTTTTAACAGCGCTTTAGTTGGTATGCAACCCCAGTTAAGGCAAATGCCGCCCAGGTTTTCTTTTTCGATAACAGCGGTTTTTAAACCCAGTTGACTGGCGCGTATAGCAGTAACATATCCGCCGGGGCCGCTTCCTATAACAATTACATCGTAGCTCATAAATTCATTGGTTAATTCATGCGAAAATAGGGATTTTTTGGGCTTCAGGCAATAAAAAATAGAGGAGGGTTAAGGGCGGGTTTTCAGTGTGTTAGATTTGCTATGTTTTGGGCGTTTCCCCGCAAGAGCTATCTTCTTTCAAAGAGCGTATTAGGGCGGGGCCGGGCTGCCCCAAGTCACTTTTTTTGCAATACAGCATAGTCATCTTAAAATTAATTCTTCTTGGCCTTATATTCTTTTTTTTGAAATGTCCTCTGAAACAAAAAAGAGTTTCAACACCGTTGGGGCATCCCTCGTATGTTTGCAGCATGTATGTTTGTAAAATAAATCTGGATTTAGTGAAGAGAACGGGAGACAAGAGGCATCCCTGGGTAATCTTAAACGGATATACCGTGCGTGAGAAATATTGCCCCGTTCTCTTTGCTTT
>JBBQRR010000046.1:0-31146 GCA_038214655.1 Bacteroidia bacterium
TCCTGCTTTACGTTTAAGTGGAATTTCTTCCCGTAATAATGAGGCCGAACCCGTTTTAAATCCGGGCTTCGCACTTTTTAGTATCAGCAACGAACTTAAAAATTATATGAAAGAATTTCCTGCCGTAAGCTGTCAGCTTGCTACGTATAAAATGGCCAATGGCGCTACTACGCTAATCAATCAGCAAATCGGCCAAGTACAAACCGAAAACCCGATTTTAATTTTTTCGGATGAAGCAGGGCAGAAGTCGGCTTTGTTTTGCGGCGACGGCCTTTGGCGCTGGAGAATGAGAGATTATGCCGATCATGAGAACAATATAGTGTTTGATGAACTGATTCAAAAAACCGTGCAATACCTCTCAGTAAAAGCCGATAAAAGTTTTTTTAAAGTATATACCCGCCGTATAATAAATGAAAACGAAGCCATTGAATTTGATGCCGAAGTTTTTAATCCCAGCTACGAACTAATTACAGAACCCGAAGTAAGTATGGTAATTAGCGACGAAGCAAAAAAACAATTTACTTATACATTTTCTAAAACCACTAAAGGGTATCATTTAAATACCGGTAATTTTCCTCCGGGCAATTATACCTATCGGGCGCAGGTAAAAATAAATAGCCAGGTGTTTGAACAAAAGGGCGAGTTTACGGCTAAGCCGCTTATGGCAGAGTACACAGGGCTGGTTGCAGACCACGCTTTATTGTACAATATCAGTAAAAAAACAGGCGGACAATTATTTTACCCCAAGCAAATAAGCGAGCTGCAGAAGAAGTTACTTGAAAATGAAAATATAAAAACGCTGGTGCACGAACAAAAGGAAGTGAATGATTTTATAAATTTAAGAGTAGTATTTTTTATTTTATTGGTATTTTTAAGTGTAGAATGGTTTGTAAGAAAATATAACGGGTTAAGTTAATATGATAAAAGTTGTAACAGTAATTGGCGCAAGGCCACAGATTATTAAAGCTGCGGCATTCAGCAGGGCAATTAAAAACGGTTTTGCTGACAAAATAAAAGAAATCATTGTGCACACGGGCCAGCACTACGATGCCAATATGAGCGGCGTATTTTTTGAGGAACTAGGTATTCCGCAACCCGACTATAATTTAAACGTTGGTAGCGGCTCTCACGGTAAGCAAACAGCTGCTATGATTATCGGAATAGAAGAAATACTTGTAAAAGAAAAGCCCAATGCCATTGTTTTGTATGGCGATACAAATTCTACGCTGGCAGGCGCAATCGCCGCGTCTAAAATTCATGTTCCTGTGGTGCATATAGAAGCAGGGCTTCGTTCGTTTAACAAACATATGCCCGAAGAAATAAACCGCATTACCTGCGACCACGCATCTACACTTTTATTTTCTCCCACTAAAACAGGATATGATAATTTAGTTACTGAGGGGTTTAAAACAAATAATCAGCCGCCGTACAATAATAACAATCCTAAAATTTATCATTGTGGCGATGTGATGTATGACAACAGCCTTTATTTTGCAGAAGTAGCCGAGAAGAAATCAAAAGCAATGGAATTGCACGGACTGAAAAAAAATAAATTTATTCTGGCTACCATACATCGCGATAACAATACAGATGTTCCCGAAAGATTAAATGCATTATTTTCTGCGCTCTTCGAAATTCACCAAAAAAATAACATTCCTATTATACTTCCGCTTCATCCCCGTACTAAAAAGTATTTGGGCGAGAATCTGGATAAAAAACTATTAGAAGAAATAACAAACTCTCCGGAATTTATTATTTGCGAGCCCTTATCGTTTTTAGATATGGTGTTGCTCGAAAAAAATTGCTCTATGGTAATTACGGATAGCGGAGGAGTACAAAAGGAAGCGTTTTATTTTAATAAGCCCTGCATCATTCTTCGTCCCGAAACCGAATGGGTTGAGTTATTGGCGTGTAACGCCGCAATACTGGCCGATGCAAATAAGCAAAAAATACTGGATGCTTACGCTCATTTTACCAAGGATATAATAATTGATTTCCCAAGTTTATTTGGCGATGGCCATGCTTCCGAATTTATTTGTAACGAAATAGTAAAACATCTGGCATAATGTTATTAGTGTACGCACATAAAATTTCACCACGCTTTAAATATATTGCTGATTTTGTATTGGGAGATTTGTGTGGCTTTGAACTTGCCTACACCAACAGCACCGGCGAATTTGTTTCGTATGATGGCCCAAAAATAAGTTATTTTGAAACTGCTTTGGCAGAAGAGCTACACGTTATTCCCAACGGGTTGCTTTTTGAAAAAGGAATAAAACCACAAAATATTGCCTTGGCAAAATGGAATGACATACCGGTTTTATTTAAAAATGCAAACGCGGTAATTCCTTTTGATATTTTTTCGGCCTCGTTTTTTCTTTTAAGCCGCTACGAAGAATACTTGCCTTATATTGCCGACAGCTACAATCGTTTTGAGGCCGATGGCAGTATTGCTTTTCAAAATAAGTTTTTGCACCTTCCTGTAATAAATATATGGGCCGCCCAATTAAAAAAGGTAATTCTTGCAAAGCATCCGCAATTAAAGCATAAAGTAAATTCCTATCAATATATTTCTACAATTGATATTGATAATGCCTGGGCCTTTAAGCATAAAGGCTTTATGCGCACCGGCGGAGCATACCTAAGATCGTTTTTGAATTTAGACTTTACCGATTGCAAAGAACGAGCACTTACCCTTGCCGGCCGCATGCACGACCCCTACGATACCTACGATTTGCTGCTAAACGTGCAGGAAGAATTTAAATTAAAAATGATTTACTTTTTTCTGTTAGGAAATTACGGCGTAAACGATAAAAATATTTCGGCAAATAATTTTTCATTTCAGTCCCTCATAAAACAATTGGCGGATTATGCAGATACGGGCATCCATCCTTCGTTCGGCTCAAACGATAGCAACAACCAGGTTAAGATAGAAGTCAATCGCCTTACACATATTACACACAAACCTGTTACCAAAAGCCGCCAGCATTTTTTAAAACTGCATTTTCCCGAAACATATAAAAATCTTATCAGTTGCGGAATAACGGAAGATTATACCATGGGCTATGCTTCGCAAATAGGATTTAGGGCAGGGGTATGTACGCCTTTTAAATGGTATGATATGGATGCCGAGCAGGTGAGTCCGCTAACGGTGTACCCTTTTGCCATTATGGACGCCACTTTAAAGTATTATATGAAATTAACACCGGAAACTGCTATTGAAAAGTGTGCCGGTATAATCAATGAAATTAAGAAGGTAAACGGCACCTGCATTACCGTTTGGCATAACGAAACCATTGGTAACTGGCGCCAATGGGCAGGCTGGCAGGACGTTTACAGGGAGGTGGTAAAATTGGCGGTTTAATCAATAAAAACAATTCCCCTAACCACTAATCCCTAAGCGCTAATCACTAAAAATTACTATATTTGAAATGAAAAGATTTACAGCATGATTCATATTTTATCAGAACAATCGTCCGTTTTTAATCAATACATCGCCGAGATACGCGATCAGCAAATTCAGCAAGACCGCATTCGTTTTCGCCGCAATATGGAGCGCATCGGAGAAATTTTTGCTTACGAAATTTCTAAAACGCTCGAGTATAAATCGGTTACTACGCAAACAGTTTTAGGAGAAGCCGAAACAAAAGTTTTGGCAGAGCAGCCTGTTGTAGCAACGATTTTGCGCGCAGGGCTTCCTTTGCATACAGGCTTATTAAATATTTTTGATACAGCGCAAAACGCATTTATTTCGGCATACCGCAGGCATCATAAAGACAATAGTTTTGATATTCATGTAGAATATCTTTCCACCCCTTTGCTTGATAATAAAACGTTAATTCTCTGCGACCCGATGCTTGCAACAGGTTCGTCTATGGTACTTTCTTATAAAGCATTACTTGCTAAAGGAACTCCCAAGCACACACATATTATTTCTGTAATAGCCAGTAGGGAAGGGGTTGACTATTTTCGCAAGCACATGCCTAATGAAAATTACACACTTTGGTTAGGCGTAATTGATGAAGAGTTAACCGCGCATGCATACATTGTTCCCGGCCTAGGCGACGCGGGTGATTTAGCCTACGGAGAAAAACTCTAAAACATGGACAGCCCTGAATGGGGAAAAATAATCAGTGTTTTTATTGCCTGTACTCTTAAGCTTGGTATTGTTGGCTTACCTATGGCGGCCGCTTTTAAATTCTCTTTTCTTAAAACACTTTTAGTTTGCAGTTCGGGTGGCATTTGCGGTTCATTCGTTTTTGGTTATTTAAGCGAAGAGATAATTATACTTTGGGACAAGGTTATGAAAAGATTTTTTCCCAATAAAAAAAAGGCAAAAGCCTTTACCAGGACGAACAGGATGATAGTACGAATTAAAAAAAAATTTGGCATTATCGGAATAGCTTTTATTTCTCCCTTGTTTCTTTCTATTCCGCTTGGAAGTTTTGTAGCGGTACACTTTTTTCGCGATAGACTTAAGACTGCACTGTATATAAGTATATCCTCGATTGCATGGACCATCATTTTGTACTTTGTATACAACGGTTTTTACGATAAAATGAAGCATTTCTTCGATTAAATGTTAAAATATTAAAAAGATTTAGATTTTTTGATATATTTGAAATACTTAAAGATATTCCCTTTATGGTATTATGTAAGAAGTCTTTTTTAGTTGCGCTTTTTTTCAGCTTGTTTGTTCAATATTCATTTGCGCAAAATTTTGCAAAAGATTTTTCTCCTTCGCGCAAACACAAGCTAAATCAAAATTTAATTAAGGAAATAGATACCAAATACGATTCGCTGGTTAAAAACACTGATTTTCCGGACAGAAAGGTAAAGAAGTATATTAAAGAAACTATTTCTTCGAGCAAAAGCAGAATTAAGAGACTTGATTCAGCCGATTTATTAATGTACACAGATACTATAACAAAGTATTTGCAAGGCATAACAAACAGAATTCAAAAGAGTAACGCTACTATAAGAGATCAAAAACTTAGTGTTTTTACCTATCGCACAGATGTGCCTAACGCATCTAACCGCGGTGCCGGTGTAATTTTTATTAACCTTGATTTAATTACAAAACTGCGTAATGAAGCCGAAATGGCTTTTATCATTTGCCACGAAATAAGCCATGATATAAAAGGGCATGTGGTATCCAGTTTACTGAAAGCTTCGGAAATAGAAGAGAATATTGAATATAAAAAGGAAGTAAAAAAAATAATGAAGCAGGAGTTTAACCGTTTTAAAGCGATAGAAGCGCTTTGGTTTAAATATATGTCGCAATACACCGAGCATAGCCGTTTTCACGAGCTTCAGGCAGATTCTTTAGGACTGGTTTTTTATGCTAATGCGGGTTATCCTGCCGCTTCTGCCATTAAAACAATTCAGGTTCTCGACTCGGTAGATATACCTGTTTATACAGCTAAAATCGATTATTTAAAGTATTTTAATTTTCCCGGCTACCCGTTTAAAAAATCCTGGCTTGTGGCTGATGAAGAGGAATCCATTGGCGGAAACAGAGAATTATTTAAAAGGCCCGATTCGCTTAAAACGCACCCCGATTGTAAAATTCGCGCGGCAACACTCGAAAAAATGGTACCCGGTTTGAAATTTCAGCCTGTAAGTTCAAAAAAAGATAATTATGAGTTTTATAGAACTGACTCTGAATTTGAATTACAGGAATACCTGCAGCAGGATTTTGAATTAAGCACCGGTTTATATAATGCCTTGCAATTACTGGCGGTTTATCCTGATAATATTTATCTTAAATGCAGCGTGGTAAATTGTCTGTACGAATTGCACAATTCACAAATAGAACATTATTTTTCGGCCGTTACCGATTTTCCCGATAAAAGATTTTGCGAAAGTTATAATGAGCTATTGGTTTTTTTACACAATACAAACTCGGATGTGATGAAAAACCTGGCCATTAATTTTTTTAATGTTAATTTGAAAAATGCAAACAGCAGCCCCTTTGCAGGCTATGTAGCCCTTTTACTAAAAGGAATTGATATGCCCGCCGAAGACCGTTTTAAACTAATTGCCGAGTATAAAAGCAGATATACCGACGAAAATTACATTAAATTGCTGGAAAAAAAGTTTAAACCTAAATCTAAAAAATAAACCAAACAAACCCTATATATGAAATCAAAGATTCACGAATCCCTTAATTTAAAAATCACCCCTATGAGTAAAAAATCAATCATCGTGGCATTTATTGCCCTGCTGTTGGGAACAGCACTAAAAGCCCAAACTTATGATATAACCGGCATTAAGCGTATTAATCCAAACGACTTAAACACGATTATTGAAAACAACGAGATAAAAGGATATTACGCGTTTTACTTTTTAGATAAAGAAAGAAGCGCAAATGTACGCTGCAAGCACAATGACTGAGAACGATAATTATGCCGGTGGTTTAGCTGCGGTTAAAAACAAAGGATTCCTTCGTATCGGGTACGAAAAGAAAGACGGAATGAAAGTTGAACTTGAAATGATTGGCAACGACGGTAAATTAAAATGGATAGCTAACTCCGGTTTTGAAACAGAAGGAAAATCATACGAGAGCGCAAACTTTATGTATGCCGATGATAAAACGGTTGTTATAATGCTTACAACCCGCGGCCGCAAGCTTTCTAGAAAAGGGATGGAGATATGGTTGGCATGTTACAATGCCGATACCGGAAAAGAAATATTTAAAGTAGAGCAAACGCATGCGCAATACCAGTTATCGTGCGGGGGTGTGTCTTTCGACGATGCTACCTCTACCTATTATTCTTATGGCCAGTATTGGGGACTTGAAGATAATATTATAAAAGATGACAGTAAGGGTATGTATCTGCAAGAAGTTGGATTGGATGGAAAAATGAAAAAAGAAAGTTTTTCTACCTGGACAGGAGATATCAATAACCTGTTTATTACGAAAGCCAAAAAGAAATACGAAGACAATATAAAGGTGTATATGCATAAAGTTGTGCGTACAGCCGATGGGAAAACTTTTGCTATAGGAGAATTATACAGAAAAGCCGTGAGTGGTTGGGGAGTAGCAAGTAAAATTCTTAATGGCGGACAAAGCAATATGTCGGTTATGAAAATTATTGTGTACGATATGGTAGTGTTTGAGTTTGACAACAATCTTAAAATTGCAAACGTTCACGTTATTGATAAAGAAAAAAGTAACGTGCAATTACCCGCGGGCTTAGGTATGGTTGATGCGAATATGATAGCCTTGTATTTAAAAATGTACGGCGAGTTTGATTATGCTTATACAAGTATGTCGGGCGACCGTAAAACATTTAATACGGCCTACGTAAATTTTGACAGAGAGAAAGGATCAGGCAGTAATTATGTGGTAGGTAATATTTCTTACACAAAAGATCAGAAGGTGGTAGGTGATAAGATTCGCCTTAAGAACGACCCTACCAGATTTTGGGTTTTACCTGCAAAGCCCGGTTACGTGGTGATATTTGAATACTATCGTAAAAAGAAATTAGCTACGTTTAGAATGGAGAAATTGAATTTGTAAAAGTAGTTTCAATACTAAATAAAAAAGGGGCTTAGGCTCCTTTTTTTATTTTTTCTTTGGCTTGTATTTGTGTAAATTCTGTTTGGCTAACCACCCTGTGGGTAGGGGATAATCAAAACTTAAAATCTTAAAAACTACCCGGCGGTTTATCTGATGAAGAGCGTTTTTCTCTTCTTTGCTTTTTGCTTTAGCAATCATCCCGTTGCTTATTTTTAATTTTGTACTTCTATAACCTTTTGCAATAATTCGATCGGCAGGAATGCCTTTTGCTACCACCATTTGTTTTATTGCAAGAGCACTATCGTCTGAAAGCTTTGGGTCTTTTTCATCAAAAGAAGAGTGCCCCGAAAGTTCGATTATTATAGTGGGGTCATTTTCTAATAATTTATTTATTTTTAAAATGTCATCAGCAGGTTTTCTATAATAATACCTGACTGAATCCTTTTCTGAAATATAATCGAATTCTCGTACTGAATCTAATAAAACTGCTTCATTCTTTTTAAAAAGTAAACGCAAATTTGGACCGCCACAAGCCCAAACACGTTGTAGTTGAAAATTATATTCAAAAGCAATACTATCTTTACTTAAATCAATAATATGTCTAAAGTCGGTAGCCAAAAAGCCATAAGCGGCTGTTTCCGTTTTTACGTATTTATTAGTTTGTGTGTAAAGAACTATTTTTTTAAATTGATTTTTGTTTATTTGAAAAGAATAAAACCCAAAACTATCCGTTTTGACAGAAAGAAGAAAAGTATCAAGTTTCCCAATTATATTTACGTTTGAAACTAAAGAAGAATCCTCCCTGTCAAAAACATAACCCTTTATCTCAATTAAATTTTTTGTCTGGCCTAATGAAGAAAAATACAAACCAAACAAAATCACAAAACAAAAACCCGAAAATTTCTTTCCGGGTTTTGTATTTTGATTAAGGATTTTATTATTGTTCATCCTTAGGTTCGTCTTTCTTTTTGCGTGGCTTGGCTTCTTTAACCTTGGTAACGCTTACAACAATCGCATCTTTTGCTTTATCGTAATCTACCTCAATGGTATCGCCTTCGCTGATAGGGTTTTTAATGATTTCTTCGGCCAAAGGATCTTCAACATACTTTTGTATGGCGCGCTTTAAAGGGCGGGCACCATACTGAGGGTCGTATCCTTTTTCTTCGATATAATCTTTAGCAGCATCGGTTAACTTAATCTGGTAACCTAAGCTGTTAATACGGCCGTATAAACTCTTTAATTCAATATCAATAATTTTATGAATATCGTCTTTAGTAAGCGCGTTAAACATAATCACATCATCAATACGATTTAAAAACTCGGGCGCAAAAGCTTTCTTCAAAGCATTTTCAATAATGCCCTTAGAGTTTTCTTCAACCTTATCTGTTTTAGCAGTTGTACCAAAACCAACACCTTGTCCAAAATCCTTTAACTGGCGCGAGCCAATGTTAGAAGTCATAATAACAATAGTGTTTTTAAAATCTATTTTGCGGCCAAGGCTATCGGTTAACATACCATCATCCAACACCTGAAGCAACATGTTAAACACATCCGGGTGCGCTTTTTCAATCTCATCTAATAACACAACCGAATAGGGGCGACGGCGAACTTTTTCGGTTAGCTGTCCACCTTCTTCGTAACCCACGTAGCCCGGAGGCGCACCTATTAAGCGTGTAACGGCAAATTTTTCCATGTACTCACTCATATCAATACGAATTAACGCATCGTCGTTATCAAATAAGTATTTAGAAAGTATTTTTGCCAATTGCGTTTTACCAACACCTGTAGGGCCTAAGAAAATAAATGAACCTATTGGTTTGTTGGGGTCTTTTAAACCGGCACGATTACGCTGTATGGCTTTAACCACTTTTTTCACGGCTTCTTCCTGGCCTATAACTTTGCCCT
The DNA here is from genome assembly GCA_038214655.1 of Bacteroidia bacterium. GTDB lineage: Bacteria > Bacteroidota > Bacteroidia > B-17B0 > Aurantibacillaceae > PALSA-968. Next base: position 9,431 of record JBBQRR010000046.1, read on the forward strand.
GTAATTCTGTAGCCATATTAACAAGCTTACCCGTTTCGCTTTGCGAAACACGTTGCACGGGTACTCCGGTCATCATTGCCACAACTTCTGCTACATCTTCTTCGGTAACTGTAACGCGGTTGTTTTTAGTTTCTTCCTCCCAGGCTTTTTTAGCGGTTTCGAGTTGTGCAAGCAATTGTTTTTCTACGTCGCGCAGTTTTGCCGCCTCTTCGTATTTTTGATTGCGCACCACCTGATTTTTCTGGTCTTTTATATCTTCAATCTTTTGCTCAATTTCCAATATGTTTTTAGGCACATTTATATTGGTAATGTGCACACGCGATCCGGATTCATCCAATGCGTCGATTGCTTTATCAGGCAAATGACGATCAGTAATGTAACGCTGTGTTAAACTTACACAAGCTTTCAAAGCTTCGGGTGTATACGTTACGTTATGATGATCTTCGTATTTAGATTTAATATTTTGCAAAATCTCTAAACTCTCTTCGGCTGTAGCAGGCTCTACCAATACTTTTTGAAAGCGACGCTCAAGAGCTCCGTCTTTCTCAATGTACTGACGATATTCATCCAAAGTTGTTGCACCAATACATTGTATTTCTCCGCGGGCAAGAGCCGGCTTAAACATATTGCTTGCGTCTAAAGAACCGCTTGCACCACCCGCGCCAATGATGGTGTGAATTTCATCAATAAACAAAATTACATCGGGCGATTTTTCAAGCTCGTTCATTACCGCTTTCATACGCTCTTCAAATTGGCCACGATATTTTGTACCGGCAACCAAAGAAGCTAAATCTAAAGTAACCACGCGTTTGTTAAACAACACACGCGAAACTTTGCGTTGAATAATACGCAGCGCTAATCCTTCTGCAATAGCAGATTTACCAACACCCGGTTCTCCAATCAAAATCGGGTTATTCTTTTTACGACGCGATAAAATTTGCGATACACGCTCAATTTCTTTTTCGCGGCCTACAATAGGATCCAGCTTGCCGTCTTCGGCCATCTTGGTTAAATCTCTTCCAAAATTATCGAGCACGGGCGTTTTGCTTTTGCTTTCTCCTTGTTTTTTCTGAGTGCCGCTTGCGCCGCCACCTTGTGCACCAAAGTTCCCTGCATCAGTATCATCATCGTCGTCTGACGGAGTAGCACCTTCAATTTTACCCGGGTTCTTTAATATTTCTTCCAACTCTGCTTTGCAGGCATCGTAATCAACACCAAAACGCATTAAGGATTTGGTAGCTACATTATCGTTGTCCTTTAAAATGCAAAGCAATAAATGTTCGGTACCTATCTCTGCCGATTTAAAGGCCTTGGCTTCAAGATAAGTTAGTTTTAAGGCCCTTTCAGCCTGTTTTAGCAGGGGAATGTTGGCCAGGTTGCTTACTTTGCGTGTAGGCACAGAAATTGATTGCTCAATATTCTTGCGCAAATCTCCTGTATTTACATGCATGTTCTTAAGCAGTTTAATGCCTAAACCGTCGCCGTCACGTATCATGCCCAGCATTAAATGCTCAAGCCCTATATAATCGTGCCCCAAGCGCAGTGCCTCTTCCCGACTGTGATTAATCACTTCTTTTACACGGGGCGAAAATTTTGCTTCCATAGATTTTAGTTTAAATATCTGTTGTACTAAGTTACATAAATTATACCAATTCAAAAGTACCTTTCAAAAGTAAGTTTTCGGCGCTTAAAAAAGGTATTTTTCAACATAAAAAATGTTAATAAGTAAAGGGGTCGAATTGCCTGATTTATCGGTACTTTCGGGTGCTTTAGCAGCAATGAAAAAACCGTGAAAATTGAGCTTTTTTTTGAATTTTTTTTGTGACTGACAAATTAGCACAAAAAACCTAAAAAGGCAGTAAAGTCAGGGAAACATAAAACCATAAAAAACTAAATTGTAAATAAATTATGTCAGAAAGAATCATTCCCATTAACATCGAAGACGAAATGAAAACCGCTTACATCGATTATTCGATGTCGGTAATTGTATCACGTGCCTTACCAGATGTGCGCGACGGATTAAAACCCGTGCATCGCCGTGTATTGTACGGTATGTTGGATTTGGGTGTATTGCACAATCGTCCCTATAAAAAATCGGCCCGTATTGTTGGAGAGGTATTAGGTAAGTATCACCCGCACGGCGATTCTTCTGTATACGATACCATGGTGCGTATGGCGCAGGATTGGAGTTTGCGTTATCCTTTGGTTGACGGACAAGGAAATTATGGTTCAATGGATGGCGATCCGCCTGCGGCAATGCGTTATACCGAAGCAAGGCTACGTAAAATTGCCGAAGAGTTATTAGCGGATATTGAAAAAGATACGGTTGATTTTAAACCCAACTTTGATGACTCTTTAACTGAGCCTACAGTAATGCCTTCTAAAATTCCGAATTTGCTGATTAACGGCGCTTCGGGAATTGCGGTGGGTATGGCTACCAATATGGCTCCGCATAATTTATCGGAAATTATTGATGCGTGTTGTGCTTATATTGATAATAAAGAAATTGATGTAAAAGGCTTAATGGCTTTTGTAAAAGCTCCCGATTTTCCAACAGGGGGAATTATTTACGGATTTGAGGGAGTGCGCGAAGCATTAGAGACAGGACGCGGAAGAATTGTATTGCGTGGTAAAGCGATTATTGAACAACATAAAGACCGCGAGCGCATTGTGGTAAATGAAATTCCGTATCAGCTTAACAAAGCAGAAATGATTAAACGCCAGTGGGAACTGTGCGAAGACAAAAAAATTGAAGGCATCAGCGAAATACGCGACGAAAGCGATCGCGATGGTATGCGCATTGTGTACGAACTAAAACGCGATGCAATTTCTAATGTGGTATTAAATAATTTATACAAATACACACCTTTACAAACCTCATTCTCTGTAAATAATATTGCTTTGGTACAGGGCCGCCCAATGATGCTAAACCTTAGAGATATGGTGCATCATTTTGTGGAGTTCAGGCACGAAGTAGTTATTCGCCGTACCAAATACGATTTAATACAAGCCGAAAAGCGCGCGCATATTTTAGCGGGATTAATTATTGCCATTAATAATATTGATGCCGTAATTAAAATTATCCGCGACAGCGAGTCGCCGGATATGGCACGCGTTGAATTAATGAGTAAGTTCTCCTTATCCGAAGTGCAGGCACGCGCTATCTTAGATATGCGTTTACGCGCCCTTACCGGACTTGAGATTGATAAATTACTTGCTGAGTACGAAGAGTTGATGAAGCATATTGATTTCCTTAAAAATATTTTAAGTGACGAAGTTTTGCGTTTTAAAATTATTAAAGACGAATTGCTTGAGATAAAAGAAAAATACGGCGATGCCCGCAAAACAGAAATTGTTTATAGCGGCGACGATATCCGTATGGAAGATATGATTGCGCAGGAAGATGTGGTAGTTACTATTTCTCACCTGGGATATATTAAACGTACTTCGCTTAACGAATACAAAGCGCAAAATAGGGGAGGGCGCGGTTCTCGCGGCTCGTCTACACGCGACGAAGATTTTATTGAGCACATGTTTATTGCTAACACGCATGCTTACTTATTGCTGTTTACAAAACAAGGCCGTTGCTTCTGGTTAAAAACGTATGAAATTCCGGAAGGAAACAAAACAAGTAAAGGACGTGCCATACAAAATATTATAAGCATACCGCCTGATGATAAGGTGATGGCTTATATTAACGTGCGCACTTTAGAAGAAGAAGAATACATCAACAATAACTTTATTGTATTGTGTACTAAAGAAGGTGTAATTAAAAAAACAACTATCGAAGCGTACTCTCGTCCAAGGGCAAATGGTATTAACGCCATTACTATTCGCGAAGGAGATGAATTATTGGAAGCTGCATTAACAAATGGTACCAACGAAATTATGTTGGCCACTAAACTTGGAAAAGTTTGCCGCTTTAACGAAATAAAAGTTCGTCCTATGGGCCGCAATGCTTCGGGTGTGCGTGGTATTGATTTGAATGATGACGAAGGAGCTAAAAACGAAGTTATCGGTATGATTTGCCTTAGCGATATGACTGCCAACGTGCTTGTTGTTTCTGAAAAGGGATACGGTAAGCGCAGTGATATTGAAGAGTATCGTGTTACCAACCGTGGCGGCAAGGGTGTAAAAACTATTAACGTTACCGATAAAACAGGTAACCTGGTAGCTATTAAAACCGTTAGCGACGCTAATGATTTAATGATTATCACCAAAAATGGAATTACCATACGTATGCCGGTAAGCGCATTACGCGTAATGGGCCGCGCTACGCAGGGTGTTCGCTTAATTAATATTGATGAAGGCGATGAAATCGGAGCTGTAACAAAAGTAGATCACGAAGACGAGATTGATGAAGTAACGGATGTGGCAGAAAATCCTACACCCGAAACTCCTTAAGTAACGCCTGATGTTACACCGGATGTAACTACGGATGATACTAAGGGCCCTACGGATTAATTTTTCTTGCAGATGAGTTATACTATAATTCCTAAGGCTGAAAATGCAGGCAAAGGCTTTCATTACACAGTTACGGATGAGCAGATAGCAGCGCATCAAAAACGAAGCTTAAAGGAAATATTTGAATGGCTTGAAAAAACAAATAAGTTCATTTAAGCCCTGCAAACCCCCGAAGAACGCCGAAGGGCCAGAGAAATAAAGGGCAAACCCTATTATGATCCAGGTAATAAAACCTCTTTTAACTTGTAACTTCTGACTTTTAACTTAAATTTGGCAAAGTAATTGCTTACACACATTAAATAACACTAAAATGAAAATAATTTTTAAAACACTTTTAATTTTGGCTCTGCCCGCAATAATGTCGGCACAAAGCGCCAAAGTACAAACCGCTTGGCGCCAGCTGCAGGATTACGAAACCAGCAAAGACGTAGCTTCTTTGATGAAAGCAAAAGAAGCCATTGATTTGGCTACTAACCACGAGGACACAAAAGACAAACCAAAAACATGGGTGTATCGTGCACGCATTTATTATGCTTTGTTTAAAAACGCGCTTGAGCAGGAAGAAAAAAAACTGGCAGCAACAGTAAGTGATAAAAGCGAGCGTTTAACAAAAGCTTACGGTTCGGTTTCTACGGTTGATTACGAAGAAGCGGGCAAAGCGATGGAAAAAGCGGTGAATATGGATAAAGATAAATTGTACCAACAGGATTACGCAATGGTAGGCATGCAAATGATGGGCGATATAAATAACCTCGCAGTTGGTAAATACAATGCCGGTAAATATTTAGAAGCTGCCGAATATTTTGAAGCATCTTACCAAACTACCAAGATGATGGGCAAAAAAGATACAGCTACACTTACCAATGCATTGGTTTGTGCTCAAAAAGCAAAGGACGCTCCGAAAATTAAGGAGTATAACGAAAAAATTATTGCAGAAAAGGTAGCCTCTCCTTATAACTACGTTAGTTTATACGATTGCAAACAAATTTTAAAAGATTCGGCAGGCGCAATGGTTACTTTAAAAGAAGGGCGCACACTTTTTCCTGCGGACGGAGATTTGATGAATCGCGAAATTGAATATTACCTGCAAAAGGGAAAAGATGTTGAAGCCTTGGCTAACCTGGATAAAGCCATTGAGAAATCGCCGAACAGCGCTATACTTTGGTTGGTGCGTGGTAATATTTACGATAAGCAAGCTAATCCTAAAGATGCTGCAGGTAAAGAAAAAGACAAACCCAAAAATTTTGAAGAACTGATGGGTAAAGCTGAGCTCAATTATAAAAAAACTACCGAGCTCGACCCAAAAAACTCGGATGCCTTTTATAACCTTGGCGCTTTGTATAATAACTGGGGTGGTGTTGCACTTAAACGTTGCGACGATTTAATTAAGCAAGCCACTAAAATGAAAGAGTGCGAGGCTCAGGCTAACGAAAAGTTTAATAAAGCTATTCCGGCATTAGAAAAAGCATTAGAAATGCATCCGGGCGATAAAAGCATTATGATTCCTTTGCGCAAACTTTACTTAATGGTTAACCAACCCGAGAAAGCGCAAAAAATGAGTGACGCTATTAATAAGAAATAAGTTAAAATTTATAAGCATAAAGTAAAAAAGAGTCCTGCCACAAGCAGGACTCTTTTTTATTTAGCGTTGTCTTATCTATATCTCAAGTCTACCTGCCTTGATTCTTGCTGTACTTAACAAAGTACTGTTTAAAACCTCTTGGGCGCAACAAACAGTAGCCTTATGCGTTAAACTACCTTAGCAACAAAAATAAATCATGCTTTTATTGCAAATAACATCACCAGCTGCAGCAACCGTTGCAACAGCAATCGATACAGCGGCTAAGGCCCTTACAAACACCGTTGCTGCAACTACTACTGTAGCTGCGCCAACCGAAGACAGCTTTTCACTTTTATCAATGGTAATGAAGGGCGGCCCCATGATGATACCTATGGGTATTTTATTTGTGGCCAGTTTATACGTTTTGTTTGAGCGTTTAATTACAATCACCAAAGCTTCGCGCAAAAATGAAGGGCTTTTAGCGAGCCTGCAAGGGCTAATTAAACAAGGCAATCTGCAATCGGCGCAGGCAATGTGTGCAGGGCAGGCAACGCCCGAAGGATTTATGTTAGAAAAAGGAATCAGCAGAGTAGGGCAGCCGGTTGGCGAAATTCGCGAGGTTATGAACGAGGCAGCTTCTATACAATTAGGGCGTTTAGAAAAAAACATGAGTATCTTAAACATTACCGGCCGTATAGCACCAATGTTTGGATTTATTGGAACTATAATAGGCGTGGTAAAAATATTTTATGAGATAGCACTTGTAGGAAGTGTTGAAATCAGCGCTATTTCAACCGGACTTTATGAAAAAATGATAAGTTCTGCATCCGGATTAGTAGTTGGTGTGCTTGCGTTTGTTGCGTATCACTGGATGAACACCAAGATTGATAAACTGGCACGCCGCATGGAAGAGAGTAAAATGAAATTTTTAGATATACTAAACGAACCATCTTAAGAAGGTACGAGGTTAGAGGTACGAGGTAGGAAAGAAAAAAATAAAAAGTAAAATAAATATTTAATGAGAAGTACAGCATTTCGCCGCGGGCACAGAGAAGCAGAGGTTAGCACAGATTCGTTAAACGATATCATGTTCTTCCTGCTTTTGTTCTTTTTGATTTTGTCGACTATGGTTAGCCCTAACTCCATTAAAATTAACCTGGCAAGTTCTAAATCCAATACCGCTTTAAACAAAAAAGACAATAAACCGGTGCAACTTGCCGTTACTAATGATAGAAAGTACTTTGTAGATAATAAAGAGGTTACTTTAAGCGATCTTGAAAATGTGATTGCAGAAAAAATAAAAGGGCAAACAGAACCAAGCCTTGTAATGCATTTGGATAAAGATTTAAGCATTCAGGACGAAGTAGATATTTTGCAAATTTGCGATCGCTTAAAATGTAAACCCATTTTAGCAACCAAACCTACAAACGGCAAATAACAATTGTCATTTCGAGCGTAGGCGAGAAATTAGTGTAGAAAAACATTTTACCATGACTACGATAGCACATCAAAACACCCAGGAGAAAAAAGACAGAGCCATTGCCGCGGCAATTACGCTTAGCATTAGTATTTTAATTGTACTACTTCTTATTCTTATTAAAATTATTACGCCATTACCTCCGTTTCCTCCAATGACTGGTGGCGGCGGACAGGAAATTAACTTTGGTATTTACAACGAAGGCACAGGTAATGTAGAAGGCCCCGGCATAGGCAATGCAAGTAGTGTTGTTGTTGAAAGTAAGTCTGCACCCGAAGTAAAAGAGAATGCCGCTAAAGAAGAAGATTTTAAAAACGGCGAGCAGGTTTTAGAAAAGAACGACAGCAAACCAAAAATTACGAATAACGCTACTGTTATTACGCCTACCAAGCCAAACAAAGAACCTAAAAAAGATAACAGCACAACTAATTTATTAAACGCGTATACCCATACTAAAAATAATACCGGTCAAACAGGCGGTGATGGCCAATCAGGTAACGCCGGCAACGAAGGTAGCCCTGACGGAAACCCGAATACAGATGGTAAAGGTGGCCATGGCGGTGGGCCTGATGGGGTTGGCCCCGGTCCAGGTCCGGGAATTAATGGTGGCCCGGGTGGAGTGGATTACGGACTTAGCGGCAGAAAAATGTTAAGTGCTCCGCCAAAAGTTAGTGATAGCAAAGAAGAAGGAATTGTTGTGGTAATTATTACGGTTGATAAAGAAGGGAATGTAACGGATGCCGATGCAAACGGTAAAGGAACAAATACTTCGAGCGCAACTTTAAAATCTAAAGCAAGGCAGGCTGCTAAATTGGCTAAGTTTTCTCCATCTACTCAATACGAAACACAAAAGGGAACTATTGTGTTTAAGTTTCAGTTTTAGATTTTTAACTTAAGTATATTTTTTCTAAACCAAAGTTCAAACGCGGGGTCTATAAACTCTACTTTACCCATTTGTACGTCAATTATCTCTCGTTTTAAAAGCGTTTCTTTTATTTTACTTACGTTGGCCGATGTGCCAAGGTTAAATCTGCTAATGGTTTCTTTTGAGCTTAATGAGGTAACACCGGCGGCCACAGCTTTTAAATAGTTAAGCTGCGTATAACTTAAATCTTCGGTGTCTTTAAAATAGAGTAGGGCATTTTGATTAAGCAAATCTTCCCCGGCTTTTTGAACTTCCTTTTGGCTTGTTTTTTTTTCGGTATAAATCCAGGTAAGGTGCGCCAGTTGTTGTACGTAATACGGGTGACACTTTACAGTACGGGCAATTTGCAGAGCAAGCTCAGCCGTAATTGATTTTTTTGTTTTTTCGAAAGCAGTGGTTATATACTTTACCCAATATTTTTCTTCTATCCTTGGCAAATACATCATCTCGCCAAATTTGTAAAAAGGCATCGACTGCTTTTCAAATAATGACATCATCATATGTTGTTTGCTTCCATACAAGCAATAGGTAACATTTTGCTGATGCTGCCATTCGCTGCGCAGTCTTTTTTGAAAAAGAAGGGGCTCATTAAAAACAGCGGTGTTCTGAAATTCATCGATGCAAATAACTATCCGTATTTTTTTTTCTTTGGCTATTTTTTCGGGAAGCTGAAGTATTTCTCTATAGTTTTTTTCGAGGCTGCCTATCTCTAACGAAATTTCAAAATCCTGCATAGGATCAATGCCCAGCGAAAATTTAGGAGTTATCTGCTTTAAATATTTTTTAGCAGTCTCTATCCACGACTCTACTTTATTGGAAGTTGATTTAATAAGGGCGGTTGAAAAAAGGGTATAAAACTCTTCTTCGTTTCGCACAGAAAATAAATCGATTGAAACTACTACCGTTTTTGTATTGTTTACCTGCCGGGCCACTTTCTCTACCAAAGAGGATTTGCCCCAGCGGCGCGGTGATATTAGTACGGTGTTGATACCGTTTTCAAAATTAGACTTTAAGCGACGCGCATCATTTTCGCGATTTGTAAAATGGCCGTCGCGTACTGTTTTTCCGAAAGAGAATGGCGTTTGCATACCACAAAGATAGCTCCATTCAACTAACTAACCAAATAGTAACTAACCAAAAGGTAACTAACTAAATGGTTAGTTTATGTATATTAATTAATTGATAATTAGTTACTTAAGTTTAAATTACTATGAAAATTCAATTTTTTCTCGAAATTTGTGGCCTTTTGCGAACCTTATTTAGAATAAACGAATCCTGTGGTATCTTCTTTTATTTTTAAGGGGCGTACCTCGATGCTTGCATTGGAAACGTATTCAAACTCGGGGTTTTGTTTGGCAACAATTCTTAAGAGCCGCTTTATTTCCCGTTAAGCTTCTTTATAACAGAATCTATGGTTGTTATTGTAGCAGGGTAGGCGGTATCGTTTTTGTAAACAAGCGTATCTTTTGCCGAAAGCCAAACACCTTGCTTTAAGCCGCGGTTATCAATAATATTAATGGTGTCGAAATTTTTTGTGATTTCATACGCGCTGATTTTTAGCTCGCTATTGGCTTTAGGTTCGTTGTTGCAGGAAAACAAAACCATTAAAGCTGCCGGGAGCAGTGATATTTTAAGTGATTTCATTTTATTAATTCGTTTTTACAAATTCAAAAGTAAATTCTTTTACTGTGCCGCTTGCGTATTTAACTTCCAATTGCAGTTTGCCGTCTTCCGTTAATTTCCCGGTGTACGAATCTTTTTTGGCACCCTCAAGAGCTTTGTCCGGCGATTCGTTATTAGTTACTTCAAAATTTAAAGAAGTATCTTTCAGTTTGTAAGTGCCCTTTCTTTCAAAACGCCCGTCTTTATTAAACCATTTCGAGATTTTTTCAGGATCGTAAGCCGTAACAGATTGTGTATATACGCCGCCGTCTTTATAAAAACGGATATAATTGTAAATATCCATTTTCTTATTGGGAATATTCAATTCGCCTGTTTTAGCAAAATAAAGGCCGTCGTAATGAATTTCAGCTGCTTTAGGGCTAAAACCTGAGGTAAAATTAAATACATTAATCAGGAAGGCGCTCGTTAAAATAAGAAGTGTTTTCATTTTTTACTAGGTTAATTTTTATTTTTTATGGGTATCCAAATTTCTTCTTCGTTATCGGGCTCGTTGTGCCGGTATTTTTCACCCATCACCGCGAAGTGCGGACGATTATCAATCGCGTATTCCGATTTTGGTAGCCAGTTTTCAAAAATATACCGGTACGTTTTTTCTCCTTCGTCGGCCGGACCTTTATGTAAAAATACGGCATAGAGTCCGTCAGGAAAAATAAGAGTTTCCATTTCGTTGGGAATGGAATCCAAATCGGCGACTTCAGCAAGCGCCCATTTTTCAAATGGGGTATTTGGATTAAAAGGATTAAAGAAATTTTTAGGATACACTTCTGCCGAATACAGTTCGGAGCCAATTGCATTTTTAATTTCCCGTCGCCTCGCCATAAACCAGCTCCAGAGTTCAAAAGTTTTGTTTTCGGCAAAACTCATTTTAAGCGACTTGCCTATTAATTTCTTTTCTTTTAGAATTTCGGTTCTTAAAAACATGCTATTTTATCAAAGTTTGTATTGAAGTAACAAAATCTTATCGTCTTTCCAGTTTAAGTACAGGTCAATGCTAAATTCATTACTTTGTTTGTCTCTTATTATTACGCCCGAAATATGCAGCCTGTTCTTGCCGCCATCCTCCTTGGTAATATAAAAGCCGTATGGCCTGAACCCATCGGTTACATTGCCAAACAGCGTGTCGCCCGATTTTAAGCGGGCCATAAATTCATTTTTGTCGTAATCAATTAAGCCGGTATCTGCAAGCATAGGGCGAATGGCATCATAGTTTTTGCTTTTAATAATTCCAACAACTTTATAAGCAACAGCCATTCGCGCTTCTACAAGCTTTAATTGCTCGGTTGTAAATTTAAATGTCATTTTGCTGCCATCGGCTAATGAAATGACTGTATGAATTTCGTCGTAATTAGTTTTTTCTTCTTTCAAATTTTTATAAAAGAGATAAGCAATGTTTGAAGCGGGCATTTCGGCCATTTTAGCCAATTGCTCAATTCCTTCGCTATTACTAAACTCCAATTCAAAATATTTTGTGGTTCCTTCAAAGCCAACCGCGTATTTACAATACCCTCCATAAAAATCAAGAGCAGCTTTAACGCCCTTGTCTTCATTGGCAGTAATACTCACTAAATTAGAAATTATGGATGGCTTTTCTTCTCCTTCATGTTTTGCGCCACAGGAGGTAATTACCGATACAATTAAAAATATAAATAAGTATTTTTTCATTAAAAAACAGTGCCTATTGGTGTTTATGCATTAAAGATACAACTATTCTGTTTTGCATCGGGTTATGATTGCTATGCAATTACCATTTATAATCCAGCATCATTAGCACATAAAAAAGACCGGCTAGCATCAAAACTATAGCGATATAAATATAAAAAGTATAAACTACCCATTTCTTAAAATCTACAGCCATCCTTATATAGCCACGTGCTTTAATATCTCTATGAATCATGTATTGAGCAAGAAGCACCAATGGTAACGGCGCCAATCTAAAAAAATATGAAATCGCAAGACGCCGGGTTAATAAAATATAAACTGTGAAAATAAGAATAGGTAAAGCAACTGTTAAAATTTTATAATGCCAGGGTAGTTTTAATTCAGCAATTTGAGTAACAGTAAAACCTTTAATTTTTTCGACTTCTTCGTCGCTATAAAATTCTTTAGCGCTTAGATTTCTTTTTTCAAGTTCCTTTTCGGCAGCAAGTAGAGCTTCGGGCTGATATTCGTCCCTTTTAATTGTTACTATGTCAGCAAGTTGTTTGTCTGTTCTTTCAGACATAACATGAGTGAAGTCGATATTCATTTACTATTATTTTTCTTCGCAATTAAAATAAGATGCGTTGAATTTTGTTCAGGATAATCCTTGCGCATCAAATGTATCGTTTCAAAATTATTTTGTTTCAATTCTTTTTGCAAATCATCTGCACTGTGATAGTAAACAAAAGATTTATCGCCGCTGCTGCCTGCTTCATAACCCGACTTGCTATAATCGCCCTCTATGGTGCTTAGATAAAGTACTCCGCCCTTGTTTAATAAGGAACAGCTGTCTTTTATCAGTTTGGCGCAATCCTCCTTCGATAAATAGGGCATGCAGAAGCCGCATATAATTGCATCGTATTTGTAGGTTATTTTATCAATCTCTCTGCAATCCATAACCTTAAAATCAGCAGTGGGATTATTTTCTTTTGCCAGCGAAATCATATTGGGAGCCACATCAAGCCCCTCAATTTTAAAATCAGGCCTTTTTGCCAATAGGTATTTTGTAATATTACCCGGACCGCAACCAATTTCTAAAATTTTTGCCCCGCGGTTTTCAATGAGTTTGCAAAAAGCATCGTAGGTATCATTATACAAATCCAAATCCATGAATTTATCCTGATAAATAGAAGCTATTTTGTTCCAGGTTTCAAATGTTGTTTTATAAGGATCCATTTAACAAAGATAAAAATTTCTATTCTGCCGCAAAAATGGCTAGTTAAGAAATCTTTATAAAAAGAAAGAGGGCATAAACCCCCTTTCTTTTGTTTTACTTGCAGCATGCGCAGCCGCAAGTGCATCCATTACCGGGGCAATTGCTGCCGCATGTGCAGGTTCCGCAAGAGCAATTTTGATTGCCACATTTGCAGTTGTTTGTTTGTGTTTTCATTTTGTTATTGTTTTAAGGTTATACACTTATTTCTTACAATACAAAGGTACGCCGGGCATAAAGCTTTTGCTGTACACGATTTTGGACATTATGTATACAATTTTTGGATTAACCTTTGGCAGGCTGATGTTTAAGCTTGCCAATATTTTTGAAGTGAGTAGGAGTAAGCCCTGTTTCTTTTTTAAACTGAGAAGACAAGTGATGTACACTGCTAAAACCAAGTTGAAAAGCAATTTCTGAAAGTGAAAGCTGTTTATACACCAAAAGCTCTTTTACTTTTTCGATGCGCTTCTCAATAAAAAAATGCTCGATAGTATAACCTTCTACCGACGAGAATAAATCACTAAGATAACTGTAATCGTAGGGCATTTTTTTAGTAATGAAGACCGAGAGTTTTAATTTCTTTTCGTCAGCATGGTTGAGATACTCGCTTACCGAAATTTTAATCTTTTCTACGATAGCGCTAAGCCTTGTTTCTATCAATTCAAAGCCAATAGCCTTTAACTCTTTTTGTAAATTACTTTTTTGCCGTGCCGAAAGGGCTTTTTTTAATTCAACCTCGCCCAGCGTAACTTTTGAAAAAGCAATACTTTGTTTTTTAAGAATATCCTCTACCGAAGTGATGCACCTTGGACAAACCATGTTCTTTATTAAAATAAACGGACTATTCATTAATACAAAGGTAGGATTAATGAGACTAACTAAACAATTTCCACATTTTTAGCAAGTGTTTTAAATCTTACGCCATTTACCTGCACTACAGTAATAGTGACATGCCCGGTTTTGCTTGTATTAATATCTCGCACCCTTCCTGATTTGCCGGCGTGTGTACCTCCAATAACTTTGCATTTTGCGCCATCGGTTATTTTGCCCGACTTTGCTTTTGATTTATTTTCTTTTAGCGATTGCATCATTTTGTAGTTTTACTGCCCATTTTAATACCCATTTTTTCGTATTCCAGATCGTTTGATTCCCATAATTCAATTTTGTTGCCCTCTATATCCATGATGTGAACAAATTTACCGTAGTCGGCAGTTTCTATGGTATCGGTAATGGTTACGCCTTCTGTTTTAAGCAAGGCAACAAGGCTAGTTAAATTTTCTACTCTGTAATTAATCATAAAGTCTTTGGTTGAAGGCTCAAAGTATTTTGTTTTTTCACCAAAAGGGCTCCACTGCGTAAATCCTTTTTTTGTAGTGTCTGCGCCCTGGCGCCACTCAAAAACGGCCCCGTACTGATTTACATTTAGGCCAAGGTGTGTTTTGTACCACTCTTTCACTTTCTTGGGGTCTTTACATTTAAAAAAGATACCTCCTATGCCGGTTACTTTTTTGAGCGGGGCCTGATCGCTGTTTTTAGTAGTCAGTATTGTTTTAAACGCAAACCCAAAGCAAAATGAGCTTGCGATTAATAAAAGTATGAATGCCTTTTTTTTCATTGGATATGTTTTTTGAGTTAAGCGAATGTTGGATAAATATACGAATGTTTTATTCCTGTGCCAATTAGCTGATTATCCTTTTTCTTTTTTCTTTATGTAAAGAAAATAATTTATTGCCATTATAAGTAAAAAGCTGCAAAATGAAAGAAGGTAAATATTTAAACCCAAATCCTCCTTTTTTTTATGTGTCATACTTAATAAACCATAACTAAAAGGGCTAAAATATATATATTTCCAACTAAAAGCAATTGCCGTTCCAAATAGCCCTAAAAATCCAACACCTATCGGAACAAGAAAATTTTTGAATTTTAAACTTATTAAATATTGTAAGGCAAGTATTGGCAAACTGGTTATAAAAAATTTTATATTTCCCTTCAGAAAAAACATAAAGGGGATGCTTTGTTCGGGTAAATGCCCCTCAAATAATAAGCAAGGAATAATACCGGACAACAGTATCCCAATATTGAAGAAAATAAAAAACTGAAGCGTCATTAAAATAATAACTGAAAATTTAGCTAAAAAAATAGTTCCATAACTCTGCGGTGTTGCATACAATTGTTTCCAAGCGTTATTTTTATATTCCAGCTGTGCAATAAGACTAATCGACATAGTTAGCCCCATAGGTAAAAGGAAGGCAACCATGTTTTGCCAGCTTTGCATAAAGTAATTATGCCAAACGAATTGACCCTCATGAGCAGAATTTAGGCTTTCGTGATCATGTATAGAGGCACAAAAAACTATTACGGGAACAAAAAAACCACCAATTAAACTTAACCACGACGCCGAACTTCTTTTTGTTTTAAGCCATTCGCTTTGCAAACTATGTATAAATTTCATAATTTATTTTTTTGTAAGGTCAATAAATATTGCTTCTAAGTCGTTTTTGATTGTATTAATTTGATAAACATCAATGTTGTTTTTTACCAATTGTTGATTTAGGTTTGCGATGATTTCTTTGTCTACAAGCGGCATTGTAACTTGTTCGTTGAATATAGTAGCAGGTAAATTATTGGATAAAAGAATTTCAAGGGTTTTGCTCGGATTATTTGTAGCGAAAGCGATAGCAGAAGTCAAGGTTTGTTTTAAATGCAATTCATCCAACGTGCCCTGAAAGAGAAGCGAGCCTTTGTTTATGATTCCAACATGAGTAACTAATTTCTCCATTTCGGCAAGCAAATGACTCGAAATTAAAACTGTGGTTTTAAATTCAGCATTGAGATTTTTCAATAGTTCTCTGATTTCTATTATGCCACTGGGGTCAAGCCCGTTTGTGGGCTCATCCAAAATTAATAGTTCCGGGCTATGAAGCAAAGCTATGGCTATACTTAACCGCTGTTTCATGCCCAATGAAAATTGCTTTGCTTTTTTATTCTTTGTGTCTGCAAGCCCTACAATTTTTAGAACTTCTTCAATACGGTTTTTCGGGCATTGATAAATCTTTTGAAAAATAAGAAGGTTTTCTAATGCTGTTAAATGAGCATAGATAGATGGAGCTTCAATTAAAGAGCCAATATGTTTTAAAATTTCAACTCTGTTGCTTGAAAAATCTTTATTAAAGATAGTTATTGTGCCATCTTGTTTTTGAAGAAGGCCAAGGATAAGTCTTAAGGTTGTAGTTTTTCCGGCACCATTTGGTCCAATGAAACCATAAATGGAGCCATTTGGAACTTGTAGGTTAATGTTATTAAGCACGGAATCCGTCCCCGAAAATTTGTAGTTTAAATTATTTGTCTCTATACAAAGCATACTGTTTCTTGTTTACGGGAATGCCCCGGTGGTTTAGCCCTAACGTTCCGCTGCTTAAAAAATTGTGGCTTTGGAAGAGTAGCTGTTGACTAACGAAAGTTAGCTAAATATACGAATGTTTTTGTGGAAGCTAATCAGCGCCCGCAGCTACAGCTAAAAAGCCCACATAGTAAGGCAATAAGGGCAGGTAAAGCCTGAACAAAGAATATTTTTTTAGAAGCTGTTAATGCACCATAAATCCCGGCAAGGGCAACGCAGCATAAAAAGAAAATGCCAATATTTAAACTCCAGGTTTTGTCGCTGATAAATAAGGACCAAACAAGGCCTGCCGATAAAAAGCCGTTATATAATCCTTGATTGGCAGCTAAGGCTTTTGTTGGTGTAAATAAATGTTCAGGAAATGTTTTAAATGTTTTTTTACCGAGTGTTTCCCAGGCAAACATTTCGATATATAAAAAGTATAAATGCTCAAGAGCGATTAGTGCAACAAGTATTTTATAAATGAATATCATTTTATTTAATTAGAAAATAAATATACAAATGTTTTTGCAGAGTAGTACAAATAAAAAAATTAGAACACAGGCTTTCTTCTTTGGGTTTGGCGTTTGCCTTCCAAAAACATCCCCCGTCGCGCTGCGCTTCGACGTCCCCCTTTGAAGGGGGAACCGTTTATTCTAAGTTTAAAATTATTGCTGATTTCAGAATGTAGAATAGCCCCTTACAGGGCAAATTCAGCAGCGTAAAATATTTTTAAAACCTAAAGCGAAAAATGAGCTTTAGACTAAAAATAAAAGTAAAGCCGGTTCCCCCGTCGCGCTGCGCTTCTACGTCCCCCTTCAAAGGGGGAACGGTTTATTCTAAGTTTAAAATTATTGCTGATTTCAGAATGTAGAATAGCCCCTTACAGGGCAAATTCAGCAGCGTAAAATATTTTTAAAACCTAAAACGAAGAATGAGCTTTAGACTAAAAATAAAAGTAAAGCCGGTTCCCCCTCCGCCGCGGCGGAGAAGGGGGAAGCTCTTTCCGATGAAATCGCGAAAGAGCAGGGGGATGTTTTTAAAGTAAATGCCCATCTCCGGGTTATTTCCCCTTGCGGTGCGGCTTAAATTCTTTTAGTTTACCAATAGCGTCGCTGGAAGATATGGCGCACTTTTTTGCAATACAGCCCGAAATACGTGTAAACTCTAACATTAATTGCGAACGATTAATTGTTTTCTCTTTAAACCTTCGCTCAATATCTGCTTTGCATGCCACGCAAACCGCTGTCCAAACTCTTTTACCTACCGGAATGTTAAAATCAAATATATCCTTGTCGTTCCAGCCCCAAACGCAGTTACAGTTCATGCACTCGGTTTGGTTATTAATAGTCGGCCCGCCTAAATAATTTTGTAAGTGATGTAAAAATTTTATTTCGGACGGTAAAGAATTTCTGCTTACACCAAATTTGGCCAGCCATATATCGCTTAGTGGCACAGGCGCGCACTCTTTATAATTTCTTTTGCTTTCGTTGCTAAAAAAAATAATTTCGCCTGCTACTTTTTCTACAACCGATAAAATGTAGGGCGCCGCTCGTCCTTCTACGTGGTCAATTAAAATAAAGTTGCCCTTTTTTAGTTCCTCTCTAATTACCTCTGTTTCTCCGCTTGCTTGCATACAGCAAGTATACGCATAATTTTAGCAATACTATGCTAAATATATTAGCAATTTAAAGTTTTGCAAAACAACCGAATGACAGGTAAACGAAATTAACAGACCGTATAGTACCGTAGGGACGCTGTCTTTAAAAAATATCAATTAGACCGTTCTTACGGGACCGGTAACAGTAAAAAGAAGTAAGTTTTTTTAATGGCTTGGATCTTTTTTAAAATTAGTATACGAAGCGGCTATTATTTTTTTGTGATCGAATGCCAGCTATGGAACCCATAATCTTTAATGCAAGATACAAAAAAGCCGGATTGAATATTGGATAGAGCCGCGTGATTTATCACCGTGTAATAATCAATTTTTTATTAATGATACCGGAATCGCTTTTTATTTTCAATGTATAAATACCATTTTCAAAATCGACTGCATTGATTTTCGTAGGCCCATTTATCTTTTGACTTAGAACAAGCCTGCCTGATATATCAAAAACCTGTAAAGTTTGTTCTTTGCCTTGCGCTATTTCTACCGTAAATTGTTCTTCTGCCGGATTAGGGTAAATAATAACCTCATAATTTTTGTCTGATCTATTTATGTGATTAGTACATGGGCCTGAACAAGGTGGTACGACCACAGAACTTAGAAAAACTTTCTTTTGCGTAGTTCCCCCGCAGGCAATCAACTGATTGTTTTTTCCAAAGGCTAAATCAAAAACTTTGCCGGGTACAGGTATTGTATTAATCAAAGTTGAAAGCGTAGGATCATACACATATATATTATAAGCAGAACCCACATATACATTTCCGCAATCGTCTACCACAAGGCCTGAATTTACGGAATCAGCAATCGTTGTTCCACCGCTTATAGTTATTTGGTTAAAGTGGGCGCCTGTAATAAGATCCCATCTGTCTAATTTTGCCCCATTCATGGTATACAAATAATAGCAAGAAGCAGTAATGCCGTTATAAGCAGTTTCACTTTCAACTTTCAGATTTCCATCTGTAAAATCGTACCCTGTTTGAACACTGAATAATTTCGCTCCCGAATTTGTATTTATGCAGGTAAGTCGATTATGTTTACCGGTGGTAGCAGCAGCTGACCGAACACAGTTTGGATTGCTGTCATTAGTAAGAATATAATACAATCCATTAGGGGCAAAAGTGGCCGAAATTATGTCGCCTAATCAAACCAAAGCGTACCGATTTAGTATAAGAGTTATTGGACATTTTCTTAAGTTTAACAATCTAAAACTACAAAAGAAAATGGAAACAAACAATAATGAAACACCAAAAAGAGGAAGGAAGCCCAACAGTTTAATAAAAGACATTAAACGTAGAACTAATAAATCATACAGCTCAGAAGAAAAGATACGGATAGTGATTGAGGGCTTGCGTGGGGAAGACACCATTGCAGCAATAAGTCGCAAGTATGGTATTAACGACAGCGTGTATTACAAGTGGAGCAAGGACTTTTTGGAAGCAGGTAAGAAAAGATTAAGCGGTGATACCGAAAGAAACGCCAACACATCTGAGGTTTCTGATTTAAAAAAGGAAAACGATAATTTAAAGAAAGCGCTTGCGGATTTATATCTGCACAACGACTTGCTTAAAAAAAGTTTAACCGGCTTGGATTAAATCCTAAAACAGAAAAGTACATGCGTTTAAATCAAAGCGAAAAATTTGAAGTTATACAGCTCGTTGAAAAATCCGAGCAAGGCGTGAATGCTACGCTAAAGGAACTGGGTATTAATAAAAGTACATTTTACGAGTGGTACAACGATTACTTGGAAAAGGGTTATGACGGCCTTGCCAACAAACCATGCGTGCGAAAACAGTACTGGAATCAGATACCCGAAGAAGAAAAGCAAGGTATTGTTGAGTTAGCTCTTGAATACACGGATCGTTCGCCAAGAGAAGTAGCCTGTTTATTTACAGATATTCATAAACGTTTTGTATCGGAAAGTTCGGTATATCGAATTTTAAAAGAAAAAGGTTTGATAACAACGCCTGCATTTATGCTGATGAGCGCAAGCGATGAGTTTAAAGATAAAACTGTTCGTGTAAATGAAATGTGGCAAACCGATTTTACTTATTTTAAGATTCCCGGATGGGGTTGGTATTACTTGAGTACGGTGCTAGATGATTACTCTCGTTTTATTGTTCATTGGCAGCTTTGCAAATCAATGAAAACATCGGATGTGGAAGATACAATTATCCAGGCTATGCTTAAATCAAATCTTAAGCCTGATGAAAGACCGAAACTTCTGAGTGATAACGGGTCGTGTTACATCGCTAACGATTTTAAAGAGTTTGTAAAGTTGCACGAAATAAAACACGTCATAGGCCGTGTTCGTCATCCGCAAACGCAAGGGAAAATCGAACGCTATCACCGCAGTATGAAAAATGTAATTAAACTGGATGTGTATTACAGCCCGATGGAGCTTGAACACGCATTAAAACAATTTGTCCACTATTACAATTACGAACGCTATCACGAATCATTAAACAATGTTACGCCTGCCGATAAGTACTACGGCAAAGCTGCACGAACATTAGAAAGGAGGAGAAAAATCAAAGAAAAAACTCTCAGAGAGAGAAAGCAAAATTATTTACGTGGATTAACGCCAAGTAAATTTATTCTGACCGGACGGGCCCCAAAGCCAACGTCCGAAGTCGGAAATAAATTTACGGTTAGTGGACGAATCAAAAAAAATAACTATCTTTAATTATTGGAAAATGTCCAAGCATTTTTAACTATGAAAGTTCGGATTGGTTTGAATACGTACAGACCTTGCAGGTGTACCATTAATTTGAGGGTCAATAGGCCCTAAAGTCGCGCTTGGATGAAGTGTTATTGAATCCCCTGATAATGCAAGCATAGTTGCAGCGGAATACGCTGAATGAGGAATAATAAAATGAACTTCCTTAAATTTATTCCTAAGTATGTGTACAATTCTTTCTGTAGCATCTGGTTGTCCACCTGGGCTGTGAAGGAGTACATCAACACTTTCGCTTTTCCCACTGATAGATTGTACTAAATCAGTAAACCCGTCAATATCGGAAATGTCAATGTTATTTGGAGTATTAGGAAGTGCGTTAATGAATTTTGAAGCGTAAATAAGTAATGGTCTCTTTCGTATGGCTTCAATAGAAGCATAACAAGCCAGCCTCATTTGCGAAAGTTCAACAGTTGTTAATTGGGGATTTGCTGCAATGAAATTATTAAATTCTTGTGTAGTTTTAGTTCGTTGTAGCGCAGACATTGGTGTTTAATTTCTGATTGTTGGTAGAGGATATAGCAATTTTATAAGAGTTTTTTTTACCCATTGCAATATGGGTTCTTTCAATGATGTCAGAAACTTTTGTGTAAAAATTCACCATTTCCAAAGCCGTTTTGTTTTGTTCAACAACTTCTTTAGATAAAAGTTGTATTGTGATATTTTCTTTAATTTGTGTCATATTTTCTATTAATTAATATGGTCTGTCAAAGGTACGAAAAAAATGAATTTAAGCCAAATAGTCGTAATGTGCTGTCTTTTAAGTGTTGCCACTAACGGCCTTCAGCTAAAAGAAGTGCGGGATTACTTGCACAAAACTGTCCTTAACCGATAAACTAAATTAAATGTACTGAACTTCCCGCAATTTTATAGAAATAAATTTATACCGCTGAAAAAATAAAATTGCACTTGCAGA
>JBBQRR010000047.1:0-30175 GCA_038214655.1 Bacteroidia bacterium
AAGGTTTATCTGAAGAAACTACTACCGGTGTACACCGTTTATACGAGCGCATGAAAGCAGGTACTTTATTATTACCCGCCATCAACGTAAACGATTCGGTTACCAAATCTAAATTCGATAACAAATACGGTTGCCGCGAAAGTTTAGTAGATGCCATCCGCCGCGCTACCGATTTAATGCTTGCAGGTAAAGTTGCCGTTGTAGCAGGTTATGGTGATGTAGGTAAAGGCTCTGCACAATCACTTTCATCGCAAGGTGTGCGTGTAATTGTTACTGAAATCGATCCTATTTGTGCTTTACAAGCTTGCATGGATGGCTATCAGGTAATGAAAATGGATAACGCAGTAAAAATTGCCGATATCATCGTTACTACTACAGGTAATAAAGACATCGTGGTTGACCGTCACTTTAAAACAATGAAGCATAACGCTATCGTTTGTAACATTGGCCACTTTGATACTGAGATTGACATGGCTTGGTTAAATAAAAACCATGGTAAATCAAAAGATGAAATTAAACCACAGGTTGATAAATATACTATCGACGGTAAAGACTTAATCGTTCTTGCCGAAGGGCGTTTGGTAAACTTAGGTTGTGCTACGGGCCATCCTTCGTTTGTAATGAGTAATTCATTCACAAACCAAACACTTGCTCAGTTAGAATTATGGCAGCACACAGATAAATACGAGAAAAAAGTATATACCCTGCCAAAAATTTTGGACGAAAGAGTAGCTTATTTACACTTAGGTAAATTAGGTGCCGAATTAGATATTCTTAGCAATGATCAGGCAGCTTATATTGGTGTGTCGGTTGCAGGTCCTTACAAGCCCGAGCATTACCGCTATTAATCTTTTCTGCTACGGCGGATAAAAAGTAAAAACCCCGATTGAAAAGTCGGGGTTTTTTATTTAATATTGTTAAAAATTTAAATCAAGAAACATGAAAAAAATTATTCTATCGGTTGCAGCTCTTGCAACTTTATTACTTACATCGTGTGGCCCTACAAAAGATGATGCCATTAAGTACAACGATTCTTTTATTTCTATCGAAAAAGCATTAACTCCAACATACAATGCTTTTATTGAGCAGATAGACGGCCATAACCTAGATTCTTTAAAAATTACTTATACCACTTTTGCAGCTAAAGCAAAGAGTAGTATTGAAGAGGTTGCCAAAATTCAGGCCTTTGCAGAAAAAAAGGAATACCTGGATGCAGCTACCGAATATTTTAAAACGATTAACGCGCTTGCCGAAAACGAAGGAAAGCAAATGGTTGAAATTATGACCAAAGACACTTCGCAGGTTACAGAGGCTGATGTTGCCAATGTGACTAAATACGCCGAAAAATTTGATGCGGATTATGCTAAAGCTTTGAAAACAGCACAGGAAGCCCAGAATGCCTTCGCTAAAGAGTGGAAATTCGATATTAAAAAGGACTAATTTATAAGGTTTGAAAAAGCCCTTCCGGAATATATTTTCGGAGGGGCTTTTTATTTATGCCCACCTTGATTAAAAATAAACTCAAGGCATAATGCATAGCAATTTGAAACTTTTTTTCGGAGGATTAATCTTGTCTTGCCTCTGTACAAATACCCCGTTTGAGGTATCAGAGTCTCCCTCTAATTTCGTAAATTTGTATAATGGAAACCGCAGTAAAAACATTAGCGCAATTGGGGGTTGGAAAAAGTGCGGTTATTAATGGCTTTACCGATAACGCCCTCGCCCTAAAACTCATAGAAATGGGCTGCATACCCGGCGAAACAATTACACTTCAACATATAGCCCCCTTGGGCTGTCCGTATGCTTTTGAGGTAAACGGAACTTTAGTAAGCATTCGTAAATCCGAGGCGCAATCGGTTTTAATTAATTAATTTTGGGCTGTGCACCCGGATAATTTATTTTCTGCTTTACAAAAAAAATTCTCGGCCAACGAGCAAATAAAAATTGCTTTGGTTGGCAATCCCAATTGCGGGAAGTCAACTTTATTTAATGCATTAACCGGCCTCAAACAAAAAACAGGCAATTATCCCGGCGTTACGGTAGATAAAAAAACCGGCGTTTACAAACACGAACACAAAAAGAAAATACAATGGTTTAGGGTAATTGATTTGCCCGGCACCTACAGTTTATTTCCAAAATCGATGGATGAGGAAGTAACTTTTAATGTGTTGATGGATGAAAAAAATCCGGATTGCCCCGATATAATTTTAATTGTTACCGATGCCACCAATATAAAACGGCATTTATTACTCGCCACACAACTAATTGATTTGGGCCGTCCTTGCATGTTGGCTTTAAACATGATTGACGCCGCGCTTGCAAACGGAATACGCATTGACAAAGATAAATTGGCAGATGTTTTGGGAATTCCTGTTGTTTCTTGTAGCGCGCGCAACGAAGAAGGTATTGATGAGGTAAAGAAAAAACTTTTTGTTTTTGCGGCAGAAACAACTCCGCCCAAAGAAATTATTAATCTCAATTTTATTGCCAATCAAAATTACATCAATACAGTTCATCATTTCATTAATCAAAGCAGGGTGTATGCTTCTTTGTTAAAACACAAGCAGTACACACATCAAAAAGAAAATTTAAAATTATTTAACGAAAAGTTTTTTGAAGGATTCGAGAGTCGCGATATGCTTTTCAGATTCGAAAAAATTAAAAAAATTACCTTAGAGTGCGTGGCTTACAGCGCGGCCAGAAAAGATTTACGAGCAACCGATAAATTGGATAATGTAATTACGCATCCAATCTGGGGCTTCCTTATATTCATTGGTATTTTGTTTGTTATTTTTCAGAGCATTTTTTACCTGGCCGAATTCCCTATGCAGTGGATAGAATCGGGATTTGGATATCTCACCCAAAAACTAACCGAAACTTTGCCGCATGGTTTTTTATCCGACTTACTTACTAACGGAATTCTTGCAGGACTAAGCGGCATTGTAGTTTTTGTACCGCAAATTGCTTTGCTGTTTGGCTTCATCAGCATTTTAGAAGACACCGGTTACATGGCACGTGTTAGTTTTATTATGGATAAGCTGATGCGTAAAGTTGGATTAAACGGTCGCTCGGTAATTCCGCTAATAGGAGGGATGGCCTGCGCTGTACCAAGTATTATGGGAACACGAACCATTGCAAACCGCAAAGAAAGATTAATTACTATTTTAATTACGCCCTTAATGAGTTGCTCGGCGCGTTTACCTGTTTACACTTTGCTCATTGGTATTATGATTCCGTCGGGAGCGAGCTTCGGTAATTTTAATTTAAAAGGGTTAATACTTACGGGACTTTATTTAATGGGCATAGTAGCCGCTATACTTGTAGCCGCTGTTTTAAAATATGTTTTAAAAAGTAAGCAGCGCAGTTTTTTTATGATGGAATTGCCGGTGTATCGTATCCCGCAATTAAAAACAGTTGGTATTACTATGCTTAACAAAGTAAAAGTGTTTTTGTTTGATGCGGGAAAAGTGATCATGATTATTTCGGTTGTGCTTTGGTTCTTAACTTCATTTGGACCGGGCGATGCGTTTAAAAACATAGAGACAAAATATACTGCTACAATTGCAGCAACTTCAAAAGATAGCCTCAAAAAAGAATTGTTTGCGCAAAAGAATGCCGAAAAACTGCAAGCCTCTTATGCCGGACATGTGGGTAAATTTATTGAACCCACAATTCGTCCCTTAGGTTTTGATTGGAAGATTGGCATTTCATTAATAAGTTCTTTTGCGGCGCGCGAAGTTTTTGTAGGAACCATGGCAACACTTTATGGCAGCAGCGATGGTGAGAATACGGTTTCCATTCGTCAAAAAATGATAGAAGAAAAAAACCCTAAAACAGGTTTACCGGTTTATACCGCCGCAGTTTGTTTAAGTCTATTGGTATTTTATGCCTTTGCCATGCAATGCATGAGCACCTTTGCCGTAGTAAAACGCGAAACTCTTTCGTGGAAATGGCCAATCATACAATTTATTTATATGGGGCTGTTGGCATATGTTGGTAGTTTTATCGTATTCAGTATTTTTGGATAAGCCTACTTTAGCCTAAAAGAATTCAAAATAATATCCGCCTCGCCAAGTAATCTGTCGTATGTACTTTTTTCGGCAGTATAGGTAAGCACAAAGGCTTTGTTGTTTTTTACAAAATAATATTGCTTCCATTTTAATAAATACGAGCCCTGTTTTCCTTCATAAATAATCTGGTGAAACTCTCCGTCTTTATTCATTACCGTTTTCGATTCGGCAATAACTGCATCAGGAATCATTGTTTTTATCTGCGATTCGGATAATTTTACGTACCCCTCAAGATGCATATCCTTCCCCGTTAAATCCTGAATAAGAAGGCATATGTTTATACGAAAAACAGAATTCGGGTCATCAGAAACCGGAGCAAAAAGCAAAAAACTGAGATATGCCTTGCTATTCTCATCTACCACCCATTTTTTAGGATAATTTAAGGTGTATGCGCTATCGGTAAGGGTTTTAAAACCCTGACTTTTACCTTGCAGCGAAAAAATCAGACAAATAAACAGGAGGGCTTTTAATAGCTTCATAGTGGCAAAAATAGCGTTTTATTTCACTCAATTTTAACGTTTCTCAGGCTTAAAATAGAGGCATTTTACCCTTTAATTACTATATTTGTGCCCCAATTTATATTCATGGAAACACTTGCCGTTAAGAGCACACTCGATATTTCTAAAACACTGCAAAACTTAGGAATTAAGCAAACAAACGCAGGATGCAGTACCGGTACCGAATTTTTTGCTTCGGGTGCTGATATGGAATCTTACAGTCCTGTTGATGGCAAATTAATTGCCATTGTAAAAGGCGCCACACAGGCCGATTACGAAAAAGCAATGAAATCTGCCTGCGAAGCATTTTTATACTGGCGAACCGTTCCCGCTCCAAAACGCGGCGAAGTGGTAAGGCAGTTTGGTGATAAATTACGCAAATACAAAAATGATTTGGGTAAACTTGTTTCTTACGAAATGGGAAAATCTTTACAAGAAGGTTTAGGAGAGGTGCAGGAGATGATTGACATCTGCGATTTTGCAGTTGGATTATCGCGTCAGTTAAACGGTTTAACTATGCACAGCGAGCGCCCCTTGCACCGTATGTACGAGCAATATCATCCATTGGGAGTTGTAGGAATTATTTCTGCATTTAATTTTCCCGTTGCAGTTTGGAGCTGGAACACGGCACTTGCGTGGATAAGCGGCGATACTTGTATCTGGAAACCATCCGAAAAAACTCCGATTTGTTCAATAGCATGTCAGAATATTTGGGCCGAAGTTGCCAAAGAAAATAAATTACCCGAAGGAATTTCTTGTTTGGTAAACGGCGATATGAAAGTGGGTGAATATTTAACTTCCGATAAACGCGTTCCTTTAGTTTCTGCAACCGGCTCAACACGTATGGGTAAAGCTATCGGAGTAAAAGTGGCAGAACGTTTTGGAAAATCATTATTAGAATTAGGCGGTAACAACGCAATCATCATGACTGCAAGTACCGATTTAAATATGAGCATTCCCGGTGTTGTGTTTGGCGCAGTTGGTACAGCCGGGCAACGTTGCACATCTACCCGCCGTTTAATAATTCACGAAAGTATTTATAACGATGTTAAAGCAAAATTAATTTCGGCATACGGGCAATTGCGCATTGGCAATCCACTGGATGAAAATAATCACGTGGGCCCGCTTATTGATAAAGATGCAGTAAAAAACTATTTAGGTGCTATTGAGCACGCTATTGCCGAAGGAGCTAAAATATTGGTGCCCGGCGGTGTGCTTGAAGGAAAAGGTTACGAGAGTGGAAATTATGTGAAGCCTTGTATTGTTGAAGCAGAAAATAGTTTCAGCATTGTGCAGCACGAAACATTTGCGCCTGTACTTTATATAATGAAATACAAAAGCGTTGACGAAGCCATTGCTATGCAAAATGATGTTCCGCAAGGACTATCAAGTGCCATGATGACTTTAAATATGCGCGAGGCAGAATTATTTTTATCGGCAACCGGTTCTGATTGTGGTATTGCCAATGTAAACATTGGTACCTCGGGCGCCGAAATTGGCGGAGCCTTTGGCGGAGAAAAAGAAACCGGCGGCGGCCGCGAAAGCGGATCGGATGCTTGGAAAATTTACATGCGCCGTCAAACCAACACCATTAATTACGGAACCACATTGCCGCTTGCACAGGGAATTAAATTTGAAATATAGATACAAGCCTTACAAAAAATAAAAAAACAAAAACAATGACAATAGAGAACAACAAAGTAGTATCGGTTAACTATCACTTAACCGGAAAAATTGATGCAGAGCCCGAAGAATTAATCGAGCAAACATCTATAGAAAAGCCATTTGTATTTATATTTGGTACAGGCGGCGTTTTAGAAGATTTTGAAAAAAACTTAATCGGTAAAAAAGCAGGCGATGCTTTCGATTTTCACATTAAAACCGACAAAGCCTACGGCGCGCATAACGAAGAGTATGTTGCCGAAATTCCTAAAGAAGCATTTCATGTAGATGGAAAATTTGATGATGAGCGCGTAAAAGTGGGTGAGGAATTACCGATGCTTGACAGCGAGGGGCATCAGATGCACGGCTTGGTTGAAGATATAACGGACGAGCATGTGATTATGGATTTTAATCATCCTTTAGCGGGTTACGATTTGCATTTTTCGGGCTCTGTGCTCGAAGTACGCGATGCAAGCGCTGAGGAATTAGATCATGGCCACGTTCATGGTGAACATGGGCATCATCATTAATATAAAATTAGTTTAGTAAAAAGCCCTGCTGTGTAAGCGGGGCTTTTTTATTTGTCGGGCAATAAACTGAAATTTTTTTGCAACTCCACTGCATAATCCGATTTATCGTAAACACTTATTTCTTCGGTAAAAGGTTTACAGCCTTTGCAAGTAATCTGTACTTTGTATTTACCGGGCTCAACAATAAAAATATAGCGGCCGGTTTTTTTATTTACTTCTTTACTATCAATTTCTTTGTTTGTTTTAGAATCAAAAATGGTAATAGTAGCATCAATCACATTAGTACTGTCGCACGATTTTACAATACCTACAACTGCGGTTAAGGGCTGTTCTACATCTAAAAAAGTTACTTTGTAAATATCTAAATCGCCAAAGCCTTCTTTGCGCCAAGCAGAGAGATAGCCGTCGCGCCCCGTTCCTGCTAACGAATACATCATATCATCGTCGGGTGTATTAACAGGGTAGCCAATATTTTCTGCTTTGCCCCATTCTTTTTTACTCTCGTCCCATTTAGATTTAAAAATATCAAAACCTCCCATACTTGTATGTCCCTGCGAAGCAAAATAAAGTGTTTGTGCATCTTCCGAAACAACCGGAAAACCTTCTTTGTAAATGGTATTAATATTTGGCCCTAAATTTTGCGGCACGCCCCAATCGCCGTTTGGCAAACGATGTGTTGAGTAAATATCTGCTTCACCAAGTCCATTTTTTCTTACGGCAACAAAATACATCGTGTTACCATCTGCAGTATAGCAACCTTCAAGCTCTAATCCTTCGGTATTTACAGGCTCGGTAAAAGCCAATGGAAAACCAAATTTTTTATTTTTTTGCATGTCGGCATGCATTAAATCACTGGCTATAGTTTTACGGTCAACATAAATAATCATTTTTTTTCCGTCGGGGGTCAGACCAACAATTTCTTCATCATCCACGGTATTAATTGGGGCGCCCATATTTTTTGCTTTTTGCCACTGCCCGTTTTTTACCTGCGAAACATAAATATCAGACGAATAATATCCAAACGACGAACGCATATTTCCTAAACAATCTTCGCGGCGCGAGGTAAAGTACAGCGCTCCTTCGTCTTTAGAAACAAAAGGGTAGTAATCGGCAAATTTTGTATTTACGTCTTTGCCCAGATTTTCGAATTTTACGTTTACCGGTTTTTTTACCAAAGCTTTCGCGTTTTCGCAGGTTTCTATATAATGATCAACGAGCGCCTGTTTTTTAGAAGAAAGTTTTTCGCGATACATGTTGTAGGCAATAAGCGCATTTTCAAACGAGCAGGCATACTGGCACGCCATACCGTACTCTAAAAGCAACTCATCATCAAATACGCCAGTATTGTAAATGCCCCTGAGATAAGGCAGTGCTTTGGCCTTATCGTCGTGGATGTTAAGGTAGCAGGTGCCTATACGGCGTTTAATTTCGGGAGTATGAGGGAATTTTTTTTCGAGTTTCAGGTACTCTTCAAGGGCTTGGATATAATTGGCCGTTTCAAAAAAATCGTTGGCCTTCAATAAACTGATTTCTTCTTTAGAAAGGGGCGCTTCCTGCCCATGACACAAATTAATTTGCAGCAGCATTAAAAGCAGGCAGGCATATGTAAGGCAAATTTTCAATCCCCGAATTTTACTCTCAAATGTATTTTAATTAACATTACTAAGCTATATGTTTAACACTTTTTATTAACCGATGGAAAAGCCTTATTACCTTTGGCAATGTAAGGACTTATAAGCAATGCACCTAAAGCAAATCACCCTATTACATTTTAAGAATTATGCTGACGCAGGCATATCCTTTAGCCCTAAAATAAACTGTTTTACGGGGGCCAACGGCATGGGCAAAACTAATTTGCTGGATGCGATACACTATTTATCGCTTTGCAAGAGTTTTTTTAACACTATTGATAGTCAGAATATTTCTTTTGAGCAGCCATTTTTTATGGTGCAGGGCCTCTTTGAAAAAGAGGGTAGGGAGGAAGAGGTTTTGGTGAGTTTGAAGCGTGCGCAGAAAAAAGTAGTTAAAAGAAATAAAAACGAGTACGAAAAATTATCGGAGCACATCGGCGCTTTTCCGCTTGTGATGATTAGTCCGCTTGACACCATTCTTATTACCGGCGGTGGCAGCGAGCGCAGAAGATTTGTGGATGGGATTATTTCACAGTTTGATAAACACTACCTCGATAAATTAATTTCTTACAACAGCATTTTATTGCAGCGTAACGCGTTATTAAAACAGTTTGCAATTTCACGTTCTTTCGACGGAGCTCTTTTAGAAATACTGGATGAGCAGTTGGCTGAAATGGGAAATTATGTGCATGCGTCAAGAATAAAATTTCTGAACGATTTTATTCCGGTATTCGAAAAATTTTATCGTTTGCTGTCGGGCAACGCTGAGGAAGTTGCCTTAAAATATATTTCTTCGCTGGAGGGTAATACTTTTTTGGAAGCGCTTAAACTTTCGTTGCACAAAGATTGTGCTTTGGCGCATACAAGTGTAGGCACTCACCGCGACGACCTTAACTTTTTACTGGGCCGGAACGAAGTGAAAAAATATGCTTCGCAGGGGCAACAAAAAACGTATTTGCTGGCTCTTAAACTTGCCCAATACGAATACATAAAAACTAAAACGGGCATTAAACCGCTTTTGCTGCTGGACGATGTGTACGATAAATTAGATAATAAGCGCTTTGAGCAATTAATTTTGTTGGTTTCTTCAGACGATTTTGGCCAGGTATTTATTACGGATACTAATACCGAAAGAATGCAGCAATTATTTCAGAAAAGTATAGATTCTAAAATTTTTGTGGTGGAGCATGCGGAGGTTAAAGAAATAAAATAGGTGCATTTAAATTTTTACTCCAATTAAAAGCACATCGTCAACTTGTTCGTATTCGCCTTTCCAGTTTTCAAAAGAAGCTTTTATTTTTTCTTTTTGATTGGGCATGGGTAAATGGCCAATGGAAACCAGTAACTCTTCAAGCGGTTTGTATTTATATTTTTTTCCTTTCGGGCCGCCAAATTGGTCCGGCATTCCGTCTGTTAATGTGTAAACAATATCACCCTTCATAAGCTGAATGCTGTTTACGCTAAAAGATTCGTGATCTCTTGGCGAGCGCCCCACAGGCATTTTATCGGCTTTACAATATATCAAATCTCTTTCTCTTAAAATGTAAAAACTATTATTAGCAGCGCCATAATGTAGGGTTAGCGTCTTAAAGTCATATGCGCATACAACGCAATCCATTCCGTCTCTTCCTCCTTCTTTGGATCCATCGGTGCGAAGCGATTCAATTAAATTTTTTCGTACATAATCCAGCATCAATGCGGGCTGCTCAATATTTTTACCGTTAATAGCATCGTTTAAAAATGAAATATTTAAGAGACTCATAAAAGCGCCGGGAACACCATGTCCTGTCGAGTCCGCGGTTGCTAAATAAAATAAATCTTTATTCTTAATGGCCCAATAAAAATCGCCGCTCACAATGTCTTTTGGCTGAAAGAAAACAAAGTGATCGGGTAAGTTTTCGCGCAATACGGAGTCGCTGGCCATAAGTGCCTGCTGTATACGTTGCGCGTAGGTAATTGAGTCGAGGATTTCTTTTTGTTTATGTTCAATTAAATCATTTTTAACTTCCACTTCTGCCTTTTGCGCTTCAATGATTTTGTTTTTATGTTTACTGAGCCGCAAACTTCTGAATACAACAAGAATTAAAATTAAAACTAAAGCAAATCCGGCAGTAAAAGCATAACGAATTATTTTTTGTTGTTGCAATTCGGCCTCTTTCTTTATTTGTTCTTCTTTAAATCCGGCTTCCATTTTTTCTTCCACCATTCTAAATTCTTGTTTTGCGACATTCTTTATGTTTTCTGCACTGAAAAGACTGTCCTTTGCTCTTACAAATTCCTTGTAATGCAGTAGGGCGGCGGGTTTATCCCCAAGATCTTCATATGCCTGACTTAGTAAACCTTCCGCGTCTTTCACAAGATCAAGTGCTTCTATCCCTTTCGCAACCGTTAAACTTTTTAAACCATATTCAATAGCTTCTTTGTTTCTTTTTTGAAGGTTATAGATTGCTCCCATATTTTGAAGTGTGGTTGCGATACCTTCCTGGTCTTCGATTTTGTTCCGTATCTCAAGAGCCTTAAAATAATTGGAAAGAGCTTCGTCGTATTTTTTGTGTTCTTTGGAAATATTACCCATATTGTTTAAACTGATTGCTACTGCTTCTTCGTCGCCAAGCAGTTCAGCTATTTCTTTAATTTTCAAGTAATATTCAAGAGCTTTATCATATTCTTTTTTTCCTTCGTAAGAAGTCCCTTGGCATAGCAATGCATTTACATAAGCCGGTGTTTTTTGCATTTTATTTTCTTCGTAAATTTTTAAGGCCTTCCCGCAGTATTCCAACGCTTGCGAATAATCTTCTTGCTTAGAATATGTGTTGCCAATATTGGTAAGAATAGCTGCAGCACCTACCATATCATTTAAGCTGTCTCGGATCTTAAGACTGCTTATGTAAAACTCCAACGCTTTAGGATAATCTGCCTGGCTGGAATAAAGATTACCAATTGTTTTATAGATAACCGCTTTGCCGCGTGTAAAAGATATTTTATCGGCAAGTGTGATTGCTTGCAAACCATAGGCTTTAGCGTTAGTAAAATCGGCCTGGTAGCCGTATTCTTTTATTATTTCATTAAGAAGATTAACGCGGTTGGTATCTTCATTCAAAGTATGCAGTACTTTAATAAGCGAATCTGCAGGATTGTTCTGGCTAATGCCCTGGCAGAATACGAGAAGTGCAAGAAAAAAATAAATATTTTTAGTTAACATAATTTATGTCAACTAAAGTAAGAATTTTATTAGTACTGAGGAAATCACTGTTTTACAACCTTCGTTTGGCAAATAACAGTGTTGTTGTTTAAAGCCCGTACTTCGTAAATTCCGTTCGAAAGAGTTGATATATCCAGCTGAGTGTTTTGGTTTTGTATTAGAGCTGTATAAACTTTTTCACCCAGCACATTGTAAATCTCAATACTCCCGTTTTCCAATGTTATGCCTGTTTGTATATTAAAAATTCCATCATTAGGGTTTGGGTAAATAGCAATACTGCCTGTCTTAAAAGTATTTATACCAATTTGTCTGTTGTTGCGTACGTTGCTTCTTGATTGTACAACGGCGCCTTGCGTACCTGTATTTCCATAACGCATGGTGGGCGTACAATTAAAACCTAATGCATCAACACGCCAGTTAGCAGTAGTTTGAAACGTAAAATAGTTAGGGTCTGTAGTGGATAAGCCGGCTGTGTTTACCAAAACAATATAGGTGCCTGTATTATTATCATCTCTTGAAAAACCATAACCGGTTACAGGATTTGTTTGTCCGGTTTCTACGGTGTATGCATTCCAATTAAAATTACTGTTTTGTTGATCTTGTAAAAAACTGGTTTCGTGGTAAGGACTTTTTGCACTTATGTTGCCACACGAATCAAGTATAGCTATTTTATATCTCCAGCTAGAATATTGTGGGTGGCCCCCGTTAGGCCCTCCAATATTACGGGCTGTATCAATTAACAAACTAAGAGAATCTTTAGAGGTTGCGCCAATTTTAAAATAAGTTGATGAGCCAACATCAAGTCGGTAAACAATAAAACTGTCAACATTTGAATACAAACTTTTATCCCAGTAAATAATATTGTGTAACGAAACGCTGTCGGCAGTAACCATACAAATAGTCGGCTGGGCGTTGGTAGAAATAATCGTAAAAGTAGAGCTTGCTATACAATTCTTGCTGTCTGTTACGGTTACAGTATAGTTTCCTCCCGCCAAGTTATTGGCTACCGCAGCTGTTCCTCCCACAGGACTCCATGAATAAGTGTAAGTAGGTGTGCCGCCGTTAGTAGTAACGGTAGCGCTTCCATTAGTAGCTCCAAAGCATTTGATATTAGTCTGTGTAACTGAGGTTGATAACAAAGGAGGTGCAGAAACACTAACGATAGCTACGCTGGCCTGACACCCGTTATTGTCTTTGGTAATCACACTGTAGCTGCCCGAAGCCAGTCCTGTAAAATTACTCGACAGTTGATAATTCACTCCGTTATTGATAGAATACTGTAAAGGATTGGAGCCGCCTGTTGCATTAACAGTGATGGATCCGTTATTGTAACCAAAACAACTCACATTAACCACTGCCACGGTGAAGCTTAGGGCGGAAGGTGTGGCGATGTTCACACTGGCAGTGCCTATGCAGCCAAGGCCATCTTTCACAGTTACGGTATACGGCCCCGTGCATAGTGTTTGCGGAGTAAAACTGAGTGTATCATTGATGCCACTTGTCCATTGGTATTTGTAGGGAGTTGTTCCCCCTGATGCGGTTACTGTAGCGGATCCTACGCAACTCCCACTGCAATTGATATTTGTTTTGGATGTGTTAAGCGACATGGCGGGCGGTGCACTTACTGTAAATGTAACTATCCTCGAGCATCCAAGCGAATTGCCTACCGTACATGTGTATGAGCCCGCTCCCACGTTGAATAAAGTATCGTTAGTGCTGCCGCCGTTCCAGGAAAATGTATAAGGCGTATTGCCGCCACTCGGCACTGCAACTAATTGACCCGTGTTTGTTCCATTACAAAGTATTTGTTTTGACTGAATAATACTGCTCAAAAATGGTGGACCGCTTTGGTATTCATAAGCGCCCATGTCAACTCTACAAACTGTTACGCGGGGATTTCCTGCAATATCAGAAACAGGAGAAACAGTTGTTGGGTCTCCAACATCAATGCAGGGAGAGCCCGCTTGCAAAGACCAGTCGCTTGTTATTCCATTAAATCCCGTTCCGCTTCCTCCGGAAGGAGAAACGAAATTTGGATTAGCGTTAATATTATTTGTGTATGTGCCGATATAAAAATTTCCGTTCAGGTCAAAGGTAGCCGAACCACCCTCTACATCGCAAAAATAAAAATTTGGATCGCTTGGTTCGTCGTTCAAAAAAACCTGTGTTCCGCTTGTAGTAGCAGTGTTTCCCCATAAAATGCAGTTCCGAAAAGTAGGACTCGAAGTTTGCTTGCAATACAGGGCGCCCCCGTTAATGGCCGTATTATTTGCGATGGTAGAATTTATAATGGTTGGATTGTTGCTGCTTTCGCAATAAAACCCACCGCCATTATTAGAGGCTGTATTGTTGCAGATAACATTATTAGAAATTGCAGGAAGACTGCTTGCGGTTAAAAAAAATCCGCCACCATCAACAGCTGAGTTATTAGAAATAAAATTTTTGGTGAAGGTGGGATTATTGATGCTGCCGCATGAGATTCCTCCTCCCATAACGGCGCATGTATTATTAGAAATAATGTTTCCTGAAATAAGGCCGCCGGCGCTACTAAAACAACAAATTCCACCACCATTCAAGCCTGCAGTATTGTTTAAAATTGTATTGTTGCTAATAATCGGGCTGCCATCGCTGTAAATTCCCGCTCCTCTACCGCCGCCGGAATTAGTAGCGCTGTTATTAGAAATAATGTTGTTTGAAATGGTTGGGCTGCTAAAGGAATTGCAATAAATGCCACCACCACCGCCGCTATAACTAAAAGTATTCGAGTCATAACAACCCGCTGTGTTTCCACTAATAGTATTTTTGGTAATTACAGGGCTGCTCCCGTCACAAAAAATTGCGGCACCATTAAAATTTGCAAGACAATTAGAAATACGACTATTGGAAATAATTGTTTTGGAAAAGTTTTTAAAATAAAATGCTCCACCACAATCAAACGGCGATGCACCCGTTGCCTTGCCATATTCAAGTTTACAATAAAATAGCTTTGATGAATCATTAGTTACAGCTGTGCTGCTAAATTGTATTCCTCTCCATCCATTCGTTGTGTTTGTAGTGGTAAAAAATATGGTATCTGTAATAGTACCAATAGCAAGAAGTCTTCCTTGCACATTTAATTTAAAAGTACCCTGAAAAATAACCTGCACGCCGGGTTGAATGGTAAGCGTTGAATCATTCGGTATCTGTATTGAGCCCATAACATTATAGGGCGAGCCCGAAAGTGTCCAATTTCCATAAACAAGTCCACCGGGGATTGTTGTTTGGGCCATGGCCATTTTACAAATAAAAATTGTAAAAATTAAACGTAGCTTTTTCATTTGTTGCTTTTTACTGTTTTACAAGTTTACT
Source organism: Bacteroidia bacterium (assembly GCA_038214655.1). Lineage (GTDB taxonomy): Bacteria > Bacteroidota > Bacteroidia > B-17B0 > Aurantibacillaceae > PALSA-968. The sequence goes on from JBBQRR010000047.1 coordinate 14,941, forward strand.
TTGTAAAAGCAAATCCAGTGAGACATAAACACAACACACAAATAAAAATCAGTAGTTGTTTTTTTTATTTTATTGCTTTACAATTTTACTCTGGTAAATAACTCCGTTATTGCTAAGCACGCGTGCCTGATAAATGCCATTACTTAAATTTGAAATATCCAATTGTGTGTTTTGCTCTTTTATTTTTTCAGAATAAACTTTTTCTCCCAACACATTATAAATCTCAATGCTTCCGTTTTCTAATGTTGTGCCCGTTTGTATATTTAAAATCCCGTTGTTGGGGTTTGGGTAAATTGTAATACTGCCTGTCTTAAAAGTATTTATACCAATTTGCCTGTTGTTACGTACGTTGCTGCGTGATTTTACAACACTTGTGAGAACAGTGTTAATACTTTGTCTCATGGTTGGAGTACAATTAATATTCCAGTAAGTTGTTACCCTCCATCTTGCGTATTGTTGATTTGACCAGTTTGGGTCACTGAGAATAGTTTGAGACCCCGGGTTGATGCGATAGAATCCCATATTCCATTACTGAGGCTATCTCGTTCCAGAACATAATATAAAACGAAATTACTTTGCCCTTCTATCTGGTATTGGGTTTGAATCGTGAATTGATTGTTAAGTTGCTGAATAAAAATAGTATTATGATAAGGGGTGATAGTATCATATCTTGCTCCACAGGTATCAATTACTCCCATTTTATAGCGATAGGTCTGTAAGGTTGGATTGGCTGAAAGGTCGTGGTACTCAGACAGGGCAGTATAAGGAACCTTGTATAAATCAACATAACTATTAAGCGTCAACTCTCTTTGAATTATGAATGTATCAACATTGGCAAATGCGGTCTTGTCCCAATAGATAACGTTATGACTTATACCTGAGGTATCTACTGCAACCATGCATATCTCAAAATTGCTGATGGGATTATTTACTATGTTAAGCACGTCAGTTGCGGAACAACCATTTGAAAAACTGACATTTAAAGTATAAGTAGTTGGATTTACAGGGGTACATACTGGAGTAAGAATGGAGGCATTACTTAAATAAGTAACGGGAGTCCAATTTACAGAGACAGTGGATGTAGGATTGATAACGGGATTTAATTGCAACCCCTGTCCACAAACTAAAGCTGTATCAGGCCCCGCATTTACACTTGCAGGTTTTACAGTTACAATTTCCGGTAAACTGGTAGCAGTGCAATTATGACTGTTCTTATACGTAACAGTAATTGTATTTGTGCCAACTTGATTTACACTAATAGAAGTTGTTGTTGCTCCGGTACTCCATGTATTATTATTTGAGTAATTACTGGTAAGATTTACGCTTGCGCCTTGACAAAACGTAGTTGGGCCCGAAGGTGTGATGACCGGAGTAATAGGATTTGGATTTATGGTAACCGGCACATTGGAAGAAAATACTCCCGGTGAATTATTACAACTGTTAGATACCAGCACCTGATAATTTCCGCCACTACTTACATTAAATGAAGTTAGTGTGTCGCCTATCGCTGTTGGTAAAGAATTATTGTACCATTGATAATGTTGCCCTACAATATTTTGTGCAATAAAAGTAGCGGTACTGCCGGCGCAAATAGAATCTACCGAATTTGTTATTGTTGCTATGGGAGGGCTATCAGTTAAAACAGTATCGTAATTGGTTGTACGAATTATATTTTGAGTATTAGTAATCTTACAATTATAAAGGCCTAGGGAATTAGCGTTGAGCGTATCCTTCGTTCTTCCCGCCATTATCGCAAAGTTCTTAAACCATTGGTAAGTATAGCCATTCAAAAGAGGTTGTATGGATTTTTGACCGACCAAACCACTATCTCCATTAACACCGTTTGCACCTGTACCGTTGTATGCTATCCCACCCGCTCCTGCTGCTCCGTAATTTGTAATAACACTAACAGTAGGCGCTACGCCAGCATAATTTATATCTGCGTATCCCCCGCTTCCGCCAGCGGCACCACCGCCTCCTCCTCCACAACCAGAGTAATAACTTCCATTTACAAACTGAGCATAATCCGAGGCGCCCCCGTCTCCACCCTTTTGTCCACCGACATTTATTGTGCCTGTGCCTGTAATGGACTTCATTGCTTTAATATATAATAAACCGCCATGTTTACCACGGCTTCCTCCACTTCCCCCACTACTACTCCACATACAACAATTACAACTATGTTGCCAGGTACGAGTAAGTCCCAAATTTCCATTCTGTCCATAAACGCTTACTCCGGGAGTAGGTAAAGTAGCCGTGTAATTTACACCTCCGTCTTCACCGCCACTTCCACTCATAGTATCATTTGCATTGCTTCCGGTATAACCTGCGTAACAACCATACTGGGGATTACCATTGCACGACATGGACCCTCCGCCTCCGCCTCCGCCATTCCCATTATAGGCTAACCCAACCGCACCACCAGAACCAAAACAGGGTCCATTATTTATTTGATGTGAATTACCTCCTGCTCCTCCATTCCCTGCATTTTTTTTGGTTATGGAATAAGTAAGTGAAGGAATCGTCCTGTTGCCTATACTATCCGGTTCAAATAATGGAAATGAGCCACCGTGATGTGCTCCGTTTACAGCTAAAATAGTTCCGTTTAAAACAAAAGTTCCTTTACATCCAATTACCGTCCATGCTGAAGGGGATGCAACTGAATAATCATCGATAATCAATGTACCTCCGGAATCAATACGGATGCTATCGTAGTCGGCCGTAACACCGCATGAAATATGATATGTATTACCGTTAGAAATGTATAAGTATTTTATAGTTTGATATCCGGCGCCAAAGGGCCATGCTGCCGAAGCCTTTAAAGTAGCAAAACCACTGGGCGGACAAATACGGGCTTTGTAAGAATTTAGTAAAGTGCCATTTGTTGCAGTAACTTTTGCGGTGTACGGTGTTTGCGCCTTGGCAAAATTGAAAGCAATAAAAAGAGTAAGAGCGAATAATTTTATTTTCATAGGGTTAATTTTATCTACCAAATATATGCTTTTTACCAAAAAAAACAAATTTGTATGAAAAATAACGGACCTCCCTAAAATTAGGTTTTGCTACTTAAACCAGCCCTCGTACATCAGGTAATTATTAGCGATGCGGTCCACTTCTCCTTCCAATAGTTTTTGGTTGAAGTTTTTTATTTTTTTTGCTGAAACGCCGGCCCTCATACTGCCGGCTTCAAAATGCGTGTTCTCGGTACGCACAGCCCAGCGGCAATGATACAATTGCTTTAATGTTTGCAGTGCCATTTGGAGGACAAAGGCGTTCGTTATTTGAATTAATCAGGAACCCGTTTGTACTGGTAATTTTTCTTGTATACGGCGTTTGCGCTTTACCGGAACAAAAAATAAATAGTCCGATCGCAAAAATTAACAGAAGCTTTTTATATTTATTACTTAATAGTTACTGTTATTCCCGGTATAATTTTAATTTTTCCATCGGGTGTTCTTATTTTTACATTATCAAAAAAAGCTCTCGAACCCTCTTTCATTGAAGCAAGCGCATCAATCATGTTTTTGTCTAAGGTAGGGCCTTTTGTAGTATAGGAAACCGGCTGGCCTTTTATTTTTATTGTAAATTCATAGGATAGAATAGTGTATGAATCGCTACAGTCAGATTTTATCGCCAGAGCTTTAAGCTCTTCAATTTCTTTTTTAGAAAGAGTAACCTTGCCTGTTTGGCCTCCTAGACTTAAAACCGGATTGCATCCTTGGACACTAGTTGATTTGTTTTCACTTTTATTATTGGTCTTTGCATTGATTTGCCCAAAGATGCTAAATGAAAGTAGCAACATTATCGTTATACTATATGACGTGGCATTTCTCATAAAAAAACTATTTAGTTACAGTTAAAGTTATTTTTTCGGCTTCGGCGGCTTTTTTATCAGGGCCAAGAATTATAATTTTTTCAATTATTACTTTTGTGCCATCTTTTGCCCAATTATGTATTGCACCCAAACACATGCCATTAAGTAAGCTCCCTTTATTAGTGAAAGTCACTGTCACTGGCTGGCCATTAATATTGATGAAAAAATTCAAAAGAAATGATTTTATAGTCGGCTTCAATGCCGCAATTGCTTTTTAGTTCAACACTTTTAAATCCTGCCAATTCGGTTAAAGTTACTGTCCCTTTTCCTTCGTGTCCGCTTATGGTTCCTTTTAACTTACAGGTTTTTGAGTTAACCGGTTTTTTTTCCTCAAGTTTGTTTTGGCTAAAAGTTTTAAGTGAAATAAAAAAAACTATCGCAATAAATAATTTTATTTTCATTGTCTGATTTTTGTTTACCAAATATAACATTATTTACTACTTAAACCAGCCCGAGTACATCAGGTAATTATTGGCAATTCGGTGCACTTCTCCTTCCAATAGCTTTTGGTCGAGGTTTTTTATCTTTTTTGCAGGAACACCTGCCCAAATACTTCCGGCTTCTACGTGTGTGTTTTCGGTGAGAACGGCTCCGGCGGCAATAATGCAATTGCTTTCAATAACACAATTATCCATTACAATAGCGCCCATCCCAACCAACACGTTATCATGAATGGTGCAACCGTGCACAATGGCATTGTGACCAATTGAAACGTTGTTACCAATATTTACTTTTGTTTTTTGATAGGTACAATGCAATACCGCGCCATCCTGAATATTTACTTTATTACCGATACGAATAGAATTTACATCGCCGCGCACAACGGTATTAAACCAAACGCTGCAATCGTCGCCCATAATTACGTCGCCAACCACTGTGCAGTTTTCTGCGAGGTAACAATTTTTTCCAAACTTTGGTTCAATTCCGTTAACGGGTTTTATAAGTGCCATGCTTTACTTTTTATAAGGTAAATATACAGGAATTTTAGCGCAAAGGCGCCAAGACGCGAAGTTTTTTTAGTGGTGAAAAGCAAGCCGCTTAATGAGGTGGATTGTTTTTTAAAATATCTTTCAAATTAGGTCGCAGCCTGCTTTTATAAACAGCAAGCGTTTCCTTATCAGATTTTATTTTTCCCTTGCGAAGTTTTCTTTGCTCTTCAACAGGCAAAGCAGCAATCTCCATACATGCAGCCGTGCAACAACCATTCATTTTTGCTTCGCAGGCTTCACACTGTATAAATAATAAATGACAATCATCATTCTTGCAATTTACATGGCGGTCGCAAGGCGCATCGCATTGATGACAAGTAGCAATTACATCGTCGGTAATTCTTTCACCAACACGTTCATCAAAAACAAAGTTTTTACCAATGAATTTGCTTTTTATATTCTGTTCTTTTATTTCGTTAGCATATTGAATAATGCCGCCCTTTAAATGAAAAACATTTTTAAAACCTTTGTGTTTAAAATAGGCGCTGGCTTTTTCACAACGAATACCGCCGGTGCAATACATTAAAACATTTTTATCTTCCTGCCCTTTTAAATGCTCAATTACCTCAGGCAATTCTTCTTTAAAAGTATCGGCATCCGGACAAAAAGCGTTTTCAAATCGTCCCACTTCGCTTTCGTAATGGTTGCGCATGTCAACTACAATGGTTCCGGGCTTTTCTAAATAGTCATTAAATTCTTTCGCGTTTAAATACCATCCTGTATCGCTCGGGTCAAAAGTGGAGTCGTTAATTCCGTCGGCCACAATTTTGTCGCGCACTTTTATAATAAGTTTGTAAAATGATTTGCCGTTGTCTTCTACTGCAAATTTGAAAGGAACGTCTTTAAAAAATTCAATCGCGTAAAGTTGCTTTACAAATTCATCCCAGTTTTGTTTGGGTACGCTCATTTGCGCGTTAATACCTTCGTACGAAAGGTACACTCTGCCAAACGCGTTTAGTGCGTCCCATATAACGTACATTTGATCGCGAAGTTCTTTTGGATTTTCAATTTTTACGTACCTGTAAAACGAAACAGTTCTTCGTTCAAAGGTTTCCAGCATTAAAAGCTTCTTAAGCTCTTCTTTGCTTTTTCGATTTCTTAGTTCTTTTGCCATAATAAGAAGTATAAATGTATGTTATACCCTTCAATAATTTACAAAATACGGGTATAATGCAGAGCGACGTAAAAATGATACTATTGAACTAAAAACATGTTTCGCCTCGGCATTATAGTACCGTCGCAAAGATACGGCAAAATAGGGGGCTTTTACAAGATGATTTTAATGAGCATTAGTAAAAAAACCGCAGAGGAAACAGCCAAGGAGGCGCAGAGTGCGTAGAGAAAATTATTTATTTTGTGCGTTTAGATATTTATTCATTTCCTCAAGGCTCATCGCATTAAAACAAAAGTTTTTAGTGAGCAAACCTTTTCTGGCAACCGCAACACCAAAATGCATATCCTGAAAACCATTTTTTTTGTGCGCGTCGGGATTAATAGAAATTTTTACTCCTTTTTCCATACAGTATGGAATCCATGTCCAATCTATATCCAAACGGTAGGGGTGAGCATTTAATTCCATAATAACGCCATTAGCAGCGCAGGCATCAATAATTTTTTTGTGATTTACCGGATAGCCGGGGCGCGCCAATAATAATCTTCCCGTGGGGTGCCCGAGAATTGTTGTATAAGGATTTTCGATGGCTTTAATTAAACGCGAAGTAGCTTTTTCTTCATCCATTTTAAAATGTTGATGAATGGATGCCACTACATAATCAAATGTTTTTAAAATATCATTGTTGTAATCCAATGATCCGTCAAATAAAATATCGCACTCGGTTCCTTTCAAAATTTTAAAAGGAGTTAATTCTGCATTTAGCTTATCAATTTCTTTGTGCTGAATAATTATGTCCTCTTCTTTTAGTCCACCTGCGTAAGTGGCGCTTTTAGAGTGGTCGGCAATGCCAAAATATTCGTAACCCAGCTCTTTGCAATATTCGGCCATTTCGCGAAGTGTGTTGGCGCCATCACTGTAAGTACTATGGTTATGCAGAATTCCTTTTAAATGTTTTTCTTCAATTAAATCTTTGGGGTAATTTTTTAAAATCTGCTCTTCAAACAAACCCTCGCGCCATTCGGGAATGAAATAAGGTTTGTTTAATGCTTTGTACACATCTTCCTCTGAGGACCACCCCTTAATCCCCTCCTTGAAGGAAGGAGGGGAAAGTGCTCCGAAGTTTATTTTTTCAAGATGTTCTTTGGTAGAAGACGTTTTTACAAGTTCATAATAAAACTCTTCTTCATTAACTTGAATTAAATTTACCGGTATCGGACTCTCAAATTCACTCTCCACAATTTCGTCGGCCGAAATAAGTATATCGATTTTTTCAAGCGTTTGCGCTTTGCGATAAATATCTCCGGTTAAACTTATATTTGAAACGTATTGCAGTTCTTTTAATTCTTCAACTAAATTATCAGCCAGTTCTTCTACAGTGGCATAATGTGCTTTGCCGGATGCGGCCTGTAAAAATTCAATACTTTCTTTTACACCTTGCTGCGTTTTAGCGCCAAATCCTTTTAATGATATCAAGCGATTTTCGTTGCAGGCATAAAGTAATTCGCCCACACTTTCTATTTGCAATTCGTGCCAGAGCTGTTTTACTTTTTTTGGCCCGATACCTTTTACATCCAGCATCTCAACAACACCCTGAGGAGTTTTCGCTAAAAGTTCGGTTAACTCGGCCGAAGAACCTTTTTTTGCAATCTCTACAACCGTTTTGGCTAAACTTTTACCTATACCTTCAATGGTTGCTAATTTCTCTTCGGTAATTTCGTCTAGATGTTCCTTCGATAATCTAAATGCGCCATTGGCAAGGGCGCGTATTTTAAACGTATTGCCATCGTGCAACTCTAAAAGTTTAGAAGTAAGTTGTAGAACGTCGGCTATTTCGCTTAGGCTATGCATAATTATAATACAGCGGTTCTCGACTACGCTAGAACTGACATTATTTTAAGATTAATGATTCAGCAACAAGCAAATCCTGAGGATAAGTTATTTTTATATTTTCAATATTTCCTTCGGTAAGATGAATTTTATTTCCTGCGGCTTCAACCACACTTGCATCATCGGTAAATTCGAGAATGTAATTTTGTTTGTAGGCTTCCAATAAAATTTCGGTTTTAAAACATTGCGGTGTTTGTACAATGCGGTAATCTTTTCGGTTAACGGCTTTACTTCCCAAAGAATCAACTTCTCTGAGCGATTCATTTATTTCTATTACCGGAATAGCTGCGCCAGATTTATTCGCCGCACTAAATGTGTTTTGTATAGTTTGCAAGCTTACCAGCGGACGGGCAGCATCATGTACAGCAACAATTTTTGTTTCGGCACTAATTTTTTCTAATGCATTTTTTACCGAATCAAAACGGGTGTCGCCGCCGTTTACAATTTTCAGTTCCGGCAAGCCGAAATTTTTCCTGATAGAATCAAATTCCATTGCATAATCGGGCCTCAGTGCTACAATAATTTCTATAGCCAAATCAAACTGCAAAAATTTTTCAATGGCGTGTACAATAACCGGTTTGGCATGCAACAATGCAAATTGCTTGGGCGTTTCGCTTTTCATGCGACTCCCGTTTCCTCCTGCTACTATAATTACTGTATTCATTCTCTTTTTTTAACCACGGATTCCGCAGATTTCACAGATTATTTTATTGTGAAAAGTGTTAATTTGAATTATACCTTTATGCCCATTACCAAAACATCATCAACCTGTTCAAAATTTGCTTTCCAGTCTGCAAAACATTTTTGCAAGACCACTTTTTGCTCTGCCATTGGTAAATGGCAGTTTTTTAAAATGGTTTCTTTTAAAAATTTATACTTCATCTTCTTGCCTCTTGGCCCGCCAAACTGATCTGCAAATCCGTCGCTGAACATATAAACACAATCGCCTTTTTTTAATTGGTAATTTTTTAATGTAAAGGGTGTAGCATCTTTTGGTGATTTGCCCACCGGCATTTTATCAGGTTTCAGTTCAATTAATTTAAATCCCGGTGCCATTTTAAAATTTCCGTTTTCATCCTGCTTTAAACCACCTTCGGGCGGACGAATAATCCACACGGGATTATTGGCAGCAGCAATTTCTATACTAGTTGCCGAAACATCTATGCAGCAGAAAGAACAATCCATGCCATCCTGCGTTTCGGTATTTCCCTGCTGATTTAAGGATAAAATAATTTCCTTGCGTAATTCGTTCAGTACCAAATCCGGAGAAATAATCTTTTTCTCGATTACAATTTCATTTAAAAAATTTATTCCCAGCAAACTCATAAAAGCACCCGGTACTCCGTGTCCGGTACAATCGGCGCACATAAAATACATTTTATTATTTTGGTGGTAGGCCCAGTAAAAATCGCCGCTAACAATGTCTTTGGGCTGATTGATAATAAAAAAATCGGGAATAAATTTTTTGATGTATTGCTCGGAAGTAAGTAAAGCGGTTTGTATGCGCCGTGCGTACTGAATGCTATCGGTAATAGCCGTATTTTTTTCGAGTAGTTGATTTTTTTGCTTATGAACCTCGTTATTTAAAAAAACCAATTTTTTATTGGCTTTTCGTTTAATTGCAAAAGCATACACAGCGATGGCTAGTACCAGCAACATAATAATACCTCCAAAAATAAACGCATTTATTAATATTTTATCGCGTGCAATTTTTTCTTCTCCCAATTTATTGTCTTTGCTCAGTAATTCAATCGCTTTTTGTTGTTTCTCGGTTTCAAATTTGGCTTCCATAAATTTTACCGAGCGCTCATTTTCCTGATTAATCAGGCTGTCTTTCATGGAGGTAAAAAGTTTATAATATTCCAATGCTTTTGCCGTGTTGCCTTGCGTTTCGTAAATCTCGGAGAGTGTTGCCAATGCATTTTTTTCAAATTCTTTTACGCCTATATCTTTACTCCAGGTAAGCGCACGGTTGGCTGCGGCATTGGCAGCGGGGAAATTTTTGAGTTTAGCTTCTACAGTTGCCAAAACCATATAATGTTCGGCCAAATAATATTTTTGTGTGGTATCCTGTATTCCGGCAATCGCCTTGCTTATGCATAGCTTGGCAATTTTTAAATCGCCTTTGTCTGCATAGGTACTGGCCATATTGCTATAAACGGATGATTTTTGAAGTGAATCAAGGCCTTTTTGGGCCAGTGCCATATTTAAAAAATAAAGACTGGAATCAAACATTTTAAGCTGATGATACGTGCTTCCAATATTTAAAAGTGCGGAAGGGAGTCCTTTTCCGGAATTTGAAGAAAAATAAAAATAATCTTGAAAATAAGAGTTTAAGGCTTTGTGCAATTCTCCCCTGCGGGTATATATTATCCCTAGATTGCCCGCTGCTACGGCCACGCCTTTACGGTCGTTGATAGAATTGTAGCAGTTGGTTGCTTTTAAAAGATAATCAACGGCAAGCGGATAATTTCCCAAATCCATGTAAATGGTTCCGCCAACGTTATAAGCATGCGCTAATTCACGCACAAAATTATTTTTTTCGGCAAGCGCAATGGCTTCTTCGGCATATTTTAATCCATCCTCTAAATTGTAATAACTAACATCCCATCCTAATTGGGCAAGTGCCCAAGCTTTCTTTTTATCGGGAAGATTCGGATTTTTTAGTAGAGTTCTTACGCTGTCAATTCTTCTTTTATCCTGCGAAAAAGAATTTGTGCTGATGATAAAAAAAGCAAGTAAAAAAAATATTTTAAAACAAAATTTCACAGAATTTCTTAGCAATCAAATATAAGATTTTATTTGCCAATAAAGTATTGGCCTATGAGCCCGGGTGGTATTTTTTGTTTACGTAAGCCGCAACAAAAATGCTGATTTCGTACAATACATATAAAGGGGCAAAAACGGCTAATTGAGTCGGAATATCGGAGGTAGGGGTAATGAAGGCCGATAAAATCAAAATAACAACCACGGCGTGCCTGCGGTATTTACGCATAAAGGCGGGGGTCATAAGGCCCATTCTACTCAAAAAATAAACTACAACGGGCATTTCAAATACTAGTCCAAAAGCCAGCGTAAGTGTGGTTAAATTAGAAACGTATGAGTCGAATGAAATAAGGTTGCTTACATCTTTGCTTACCTGATAGGGTGCTAAAAAATTCCAGGTGAGTGGAAAAATTAAAAAATAACTAAAGCAAACGCCAATTAAAAAAAGTAAAGTAGAAACCAAAACAAAGCCTTTTACAGGTTTGGTTTCTGTATTTTTAAGAGCGGGTTTTATAAAACGCCATAATTCCCAAAGTACATAGGGCATTCCTAAAATTAATCCGCCAATAAAAGAAACCCAAAGATGCATGGTAAATTGCCCGGCTAATTCCGTATTAATTAAGCCCTGATTGGCCACTTGTATGCAGGCGGAATTATCGCCCAAAAATTTTTGCCCCAGTTTGCAAATTACTTTATAAGTGATAAAATCCTGGTGGCGCGGGCCAAAAATTATTTTACCGAATAAAATATCGTTAAAAAAGAAAAGTAAAAAACCAAGGCATACCACCACAATTACGCTGCGCACGATGTGCCAACGCAGCGCCTCTATATGCGCAAAAAAGGGCATATCAGTAGCTTCGCCGGGTGTATTTTTACCAAATAGGGCCATAAGGGCAGCAAAAGTACAAAATAGATAAGCATATTTAGTATTTTTATAGCCCGTGGAGCCAAAAACAAAAACCTATACCCCCTTACAGGCTTATGCCAAAATACAGGATTGGTGCGCCTACCAGGAGCGCAGCCAGCAGGAAGTGCGCAATAAATTGTACGAATATGGCTTAAAAACAACCGATGTAGAGAATACCATAAGTCAATTAATATCGGATAATTTTATAAACGAAGAACGTTTTGCCAAGGCTTATGCCGGCGGTAAATTCAGGATTAAAAAGTGGGGAAGGATTAAAATTAAAACAGGACTCAGAGCCAAACGGGTTTCGGAATATTGTATTAAAAAAGGCTTAGACGAAATAAAGCATGCGAATTATATTGAAACTTTAAAAAAATTATTGGAAAGAAAATCGGCTTTACTGAACGAAAAAAATAAAATAAAAAAGAAATATAAGTTAATGCAGTTTGCCGCTTCTAAAGGATATGAGCAGGAATATATTATGGAAATACTGAATGAAGATTTTTAAATTTTCTATACTCGGGGCACTCCTCTTATTTTTACTTGTGCACATAACGTGTACTTTGATTTACGTTTTGCCTCAAAATTTTACTCCGCCCGGTATTTATAACAAAGTAAAAAGTTATATGGGTCCCGTGTTTGATCAGGGATGGAGTTTATTTGCCCCTGTGCCCAAGGTAAATAAGAATGTTTACGTTAGTTACAGCGATAGCAACGGAAATTGGTCTGACTGGAACGACCCTTTTTCTTTTTATCAATATCAGGCCTATACAAACCGGGTTAGTGCCTGCCAACGCATTGTGCTGGCAGAGAGCAGTACGCTTCATTATTTGTATGCAGAAAGTGAAATAACATTTTATAAAACAAAAATGTTTCCCGGAAATATTCATTCGGGGTATTTTTCAGTTTTAAAGCATATCGTTGTGCAAGAATTAAATAATAGAAAAACAGCGTTCGAAAAAATAAAAATGATGGTTGTTTTTACCAACGTTAAAACAAAACAAAAATATTGCCTTTATTATCACGCATTTGAATCTCAAAAATAACATAGAGAAATTCTGGGCGCCTGCTCTTAAATTAAATGAGGCAAATATGCTTCGCAAAATTTTATTTGCCTATATGTTATTTTATTCGGCGCAGCTTTTTTCGGTGCGGGATGTTTTGTTTAATCAGCAAACCTCCATAATTAAACCGGGTAGGGTTGTAGATTTTTCTATAACGATGCTCACTAATTTGCTTTCAACCGAATTATACAAAGATTTTTCAATGATATTTCTGCTTTTGCTTTCATTGTTTGCGCTAACAGGCCTTTTTGGCATGATGCCACGAATAAGCAGTTTGGTGGTTTTTTTTATGGCTGTTAATTTACAAAATCGTATTTACGCTACTACCACCGGAGGAGATATTTTAGCCTATCTTCTTTTATTTTATTTGAGCTTTGTTTCGAACGGAAAAAAATTAAAGAATCCAAACTTCAATCAAATTCAAAACGCATCTAACAAGGTATTTATTTTTCTGTGTTATTTTCAGGTGATAGTGGTATACGCTGTTTCGGGCATTTATAAATTAATGTCGCCGGAGTGGCTAAATGGCGAAGCCTTGTATTATATTTTATCGGTTAACGAATACAGCTTGCCTTTCATTCAGCAAAATATAAACTCTTTAACTGGAGTTTTAAAAGTTTGTACCTGGCTGGCCTTGTTGTATCAGGTGTTATTTCCCATTTTGGTATTCAATAAGCGTATTAAAAACTATTTTCTGCTGGGTGGAATAATATTCCATGTTGGAATAGGGCTGGTAATGGGGCTTCTTAATTTTAGCCTTGTAATGCTTTGCTGCTATGCATTATTCGCAGAATTTAAGACAAAAGGGCGAAAATTGCCCTTAGCTAAACTTTCAGAATCACATTAATCTGCTATATTTGCACCCACAAAAAACAAACACAGGCGCTCTTAACAGAGTGCCCAAAAAATAAAATATGACAACAAACATAACTTTTACAATGATTAAACCCGATGCGGTTATAGCTAATAACATCGGTCCCATTTTAGCAATGATGAACAAAGCCGGTTTCAAAATTAAGGCCATGAAATATTTGCAATTAAGCAAAGAGCAGGCGGGTAATTTTTATGCGGTTCATAAAGAGCGTCCTTTTTACGGAGAGCTGGTTGATTATATGAGCAGCGGCCCCTTAGTAGCGGCGGTTTTAGAAAAGGATAACGCAGTAGCTGATTTCCGTAAATTGATTGGTGCTACTGATCCTACTAAGGCAGAAGAAGGCACTATTCGCAAAATGTTTGCTAAAAGTATTGCGGCTAACGCGGTGCATGGCAGCGACAGTGATGATAACGCAGCTATTGAAGGAAGTTTTTTCTTCTCAGGTTTAGAAAGGCCGTAGTTTAAAAATTAAGAATAAAAAACCCGTTTTGGTTTAGCCGAAACGGGTTTTTTACTTTTAGCTAAGGGTGTACTTAATTTACGATAACTTTTACCGAATATTTTATTCCTTCAACTACAAGCGAGCACATATAAATACCCTTGCTTAGTTTGTCTTGGGGAATAATACTAAGCGAGCTGGCTGATTGTTCCATATAAAAGGAAGTGGAGTAAACTTCTTTGCCTTCCAAATCATGCATCAAAACCTGTACTTCATGGTTATTTTCCAGGCCCGTAAAATCAATTGTAAACTCACCCTGATTGGGATTGGGGTAAACCGTAAAATTTATTTTTTTATCAGGCAAAAAATTAGCCGAGGCTATATTAAAGACTTCATTTTTCCCGTTAAAATCAGTTTGCCTTAAGCGGTAGTAAGAGGTTCCCGAAAGAGGTTTTGTATCTGAGTATTCGTATTCCAATTTAAGCAAACTGGTTCCTTTAAGTGCTTTTGTATTTATTTTTTGTATTTCATTAAACACGATTCCGTCCTGACTTCGCTCAATAGAATAAAAATTGTTGTTTGTTTCGGTTGCTGATGCCCAGCTTAAATCAATGTGGGTTTTATTGGCAAATACAGTAAAGTAAAGAAGTTCTATTGGTAAGCCTCCTACGCCTGCTGCGGTAATGGAAGCAGGCCCACTAACATTTCCCGAACCGGAAGTCCAGGCTGTTGCACCGCAAATATCAATGAGGTTAGAACTTCCGCCACCGCCACCGCCCGTAACACTTCCGCCTGACTGAACAAAAATAATTGACCCACAATTAAGGGTAAGTCTTTTTCCGTTTTGAAAATGTAAAGTACCAAATATATCAATTTCCATAGGCCCAGCACATAAAGCAGTATAATCCAACTGTGAGGTAATGGTAACTGTAACTCCTGCGGGTATCACAACAACGTCACCACAAGTTGGCAGGCGTCCACACGACCACGTGCCCGGAGCTTCCCAATTACCTGTAACGGCAGTACAGGTGGCTGCATACTGCGAGGTAGTTGCAAAAAGCAGGCCGACAAAAAGTAACAGACGAAAATGTTTCATGGATTGCTTTTTAATTGATTAAAGTTAGCCAAAGGAGGCGGTATCAGCAAACAAAAAATAAAAATACGTCTTTTCACGTAAAGTTTTCATTGTTGTCCGATAAAAGTACAAAATATTTTTGATACAAACGTAATTGCCTGATTATTAGGTGATATTGTTTGTGTTTTTTTGTTTTTGAAAAGTAAGCCCCCTCTAAAAGAGCGAAAATTGTTCTTGATTATGAAA
>JBBQRR010000048.1:0-30064 GCA_038214655.1 Bacteroidia bacterium
ATAAATTAAGCATAAACGCGAGTGGCGCTTCTAAATGTAAACTCGACCTTTCTGTAAATAACCTATCCTGCGCTATAAGCGGCGCCGCTACCTGTTCCTTTAAAGGAAAAACAGGTATAATGACAGCAATTGTTTCAGGAGCATCTTCTTTAAAAGCAGAAGAACTTGTTGCCGAGAAAGTTGAAATTAATGCTTCCGGAGCTTCTACTGCAAAAGTTAATGCTACCGGTAGCCTTACAGGTATTGTGTCGGGCGCAAGCACTTTAAAATTCAGCGGAGACCCTAAGGAAACACAAATCAACCAAAGTGGTGCTTCGAGTGTGAAACGAATTGATTATGCCAAATCGGGTTCAGATAGCACAAGTCAGAACGAAAGAACATATAAAGACAGCACACGCCGCTATACCATCAATGGTCGTTACGAAATTATTATTCACGAAAATAAATCAGACACCACTACAACTTCGTATAAAATAAAAAAAGACGGGCGTGTTCGCCAAAAAAACTGGACAGGCGTTGATTTATTTGAAAACGGATACCTTACTCCCGATAATAATATCACCCTTCCTTCCTCTCAGGATTACATGAGTCTTAATTATGGCGGGCGCAATTTAGGTTGGAATTTAAACCTTTTTGAAAAGGATTTTCGCTTTGCAAAGGGACGTTTACAGTTTGTAACCGGATTGGGATTTTCGTTTAACTACTACAATTTAAAAAACAAAACCACGCTAAATGCCGATTCTTCCTTTACAAGTACATACGCTTACAATGCCTCTAACGATTATAGTAAAAATAAACTGAGAGAAACTTTTGTAACCGTTCCTTTGTTGTTTGAATTAAATACCTCTAAACGCGACAGCCGTAACTTTCATATTGCTTTTGGTGTAATTGGGGGTTTAAAACTGGGTTCAAGCACCAAGCAGATTTTTACAAACAATAACCATTCGTACGAAACTATTCGTCACGACGATTATAACCTTTTTCCTTTTAAATTAGATGCAACTGTAAGAGTTGGGTATGGCAACTTTACCTTATTTGCAACCTACTCGCTAACACCTTTGTTTGAGTATAATAAAGGGCCGGAGCTTTATCCCTTTACTGTTGGCTTAAAAATTATTCCTTTTAATTAGAGAAAATACCTGAATAAATCTAAAACGGCAGCTATTTGACTGCCGTTTTTTGTGCGTAAAACATTCAGTATAATTTATAACTTTACACCTTCAAATTTAAAACTATACCCAATGTCAACAGCCAACGCCACCTCATCCGTAAAATCAACTTCTCTCGAAAAAAAGCATATTTCGCTGGGCGCCAAAATGATTGAATTTGCAGGTTACAACATGCCAGTAAGTTATACCGGCCTAAACGACGAACATAATGCCGTAAGAAACGCTGTGGGTGTTTTTGATGTTAGCCACATGGGTGAGTTTATTTTGAAAGGAGAAAACGCTTTGGATTTAATTCAGCGCGTTACTACTAACGATGCCTCGATGCTTACTGATGGAAAAGCGCAGTACTCGTGTTTGCCCAATGGAAAAGGCGGAATAGTAGATGATTTATTAGTTTACCGAATTGATGCAAGTACTTATTTACTGGTGGTAAATGCTTCTAATATCGACAAAGATTGGAATTGGATCAGCAGTCATAACACCAAGGGCGTGGATATGAAAAATATTTCGGAACACACTTCTTTGCTTGCTATACAAGGCCCAAAAGCTATGGATACTTTACAAAAATTAACGGATATTAAATTGGCTGATATTCCATATTACAGCTTTACTAAAGGAAAATTTGCGGGTATTGATAATATTGTAATTTCTAGCACAGGTTATACCGGCGCGGGCGGTTTCGAAATTTATTTTGATAATAAACATGCCGACCCGATTTGGGACGCCATTTTTGCAGCCGGAAACGAATTTGGCATAAAACCTATTGGCTTAGGCGCGCGTGATACTTTACGTTTAGAAATGGGGTTTTGCCTTTACGGAAATGATATTGACGATACAACTTCTCCATTAGAAGCAGGTTTGGGCTGGATTACAAAATTCACCAAAGATTTTACCGATAAAGAAAAGATGCTTGCTTTAAAAGAAAAAGGACTCGCAAAAAAATTAGTTGGCTTTGAAATGATTGACCGCGGAATTCCACGTCACGGTTACCCGATTGTGGATGCAAACGGAAATAGCATTGGTGTAGTTACATCGGGCACGCAATCGCCCACGCTAAACAAAGCCATTGGTATGGGCTATGTAAAAACCGATTTGGCTAAAGCTGATTCTGAAATTTACATTCAAATACGTGATAAAAATATTAAAGCCAAAGTGGTAAAAATTCCTTTTCTTAAAAAATAAACAAACGCTGTCATTTCGAGCATAGTCCGAAACAGAATACAAGGCCTCGACTACGCTCGGCCTGACAAGAAATAAAATAAGTTGAGCCACGATTTTAAAAAAATAGAAGCCTGTTTTTCTCCTTACCTGTATCCTGTGTATGCAGATACAGAAAGTATTGTGGTTGTTATTGATGTGTTTAGGGCCACTTCGGCAATTTGTGTTGCTTTTCATAATGGGGCCGATAAGATTATTCCGGTTGCAACGGTAGAGGAAGCACTTGCGTATAAAGCGCAAGGCATGCTTGCGGGCGCCGAGCGTAACGCAATGAAATTAGATGGTTTTGATTTTGGAAACTCGCCCTACGATTATATGGGAAGCCACGTAAAAGGAAAAACCATTGCGCTTACAACTACCAACGGCACGCAGGCTATAGAAGCCGCGCGCGGCGCATACAAAGTAGTAATCGGCTCTTTTTTAAATATTGATGTTTTGTGCGATTGGCTGGTAAAACAAAACCGCGATATCCTTTTACTTTGCTCGGGCTGGAAAAATAAATTTAGTCTTGAAGACGCTCTTTTTGCAGGAGCTGTTACCGAGCAAATAAAAGCGAAAAACAATAAATATATTTTAGGCGATGGCGCACTTGCCATTAAATACCTGTATCAGATAGGCAAGGAGCGGCCCACACGTTTTTTAAATTATTCGTCGCACAAAGACCGTTTTGCCAAGCTCGACCTCAAAGAAGACATTCGTTATTGCCTCAACTTCAATATGGCCCCCGTGGTGCCTGTTTTAGAGGGTAAATTTTTGGTAAAAGCAATTATTTAGCTGATAACCAGGTCTTTTAAAACTAATTTAAGTTTTCCACTTTTAAGTAAAATCTTTTCGATTTTCGTAGTTTTAATTTTAAAATAAGACCTCCATGCAGCAAGAAGGCTACGATGAAAATAACGTCTATGCAAAGAATGTTAAAGATGAAGTTATTCATGTTTCAATTGTCGAAAGTGGTAGAAAGGGATATTTCTGTCTCGGATGTGGTAAAGAGATGCAGGCGGTTAAATCTAAATTGGCGAATAGAATTTCTTATTTCAGGCATGATGCAAAGGCGGTTAAAGGAAATAAGAAGTGTACTTATTCTGACGAATCATATCGACACAAAATTGCAAAAGAAATGTTATTGCTTGAGAAAGTGATAAAAGTGCCAGTCTTATATAAATACCCACCAAAAGGCATAAGTGGTTTGGCAATAAAACTTAAAGATGCGAGATTAATTGAGGCCGCTTCAGTTCAAAAAGAAGTATCTTTTTATGAAGATGAGAGTGGAACGGTCTGTTGGGAAAAAAAAATCGACTCCACGAATAAATTCCTGTTGGTTCGCCCTGATATAACTTTTTTTGATAAGGATGGAAATCCAATTCTGTTTATTGAAATAGTTGTTACGCATAAAGTTTCTATAGAAAAAAGGGTAAAGTTAAAAAGACTTGGGATTGATGCAATTCAAGTAAGAATTCCTAAAGATTCGCCAGAGGCAATAAAAGAAGCATTTTATACCACTGAATTTACAAAATGGATTTATAATAGTTATGAAGAAAGCAATAATTACGTTTCAATTCCCATTGCAGATCCAAAGGGAATATCATCTATTGATCAAGAACAAAGAGATCTTTTTGAAGAATCTTTCCTCTGTAGACAATCGCAAATTAAAAACCTGATACGATCAATTGGCAGATGCTTGGAGTCAAAACAATACAGAGAAATTGAAAGTGGATTTAGAGATGAAATATTCCGAGTTGAGGAAAATTCAAGGAGAAATAGAGCAAGATTGGACCAATTACGAGCAGATCATCGAAGCACAGTGTTTGAGCGAATTAAAAACGAATTGGGAGATTATGAAAGAGAACGAGAAAGTTTTGAATCAGAGGAAAGCGAGTTTCAAAGAAATAGTGGAGAATTGGAGCTTCGATATAAATCGAGAAAATCGCAACTTGAGCGAGAAGCGAAAGAAATTGAACGAGAGCTCAGGGGAGAGGATGAAATCGAGAATGGAAATGGCATTGGAGTTACAGAAAGAAGAAGAAGAAACAAAGTTACTAAAGGAGACCTACGAAAAGATACTCAACAAGAAACTGAAGAAATTGCAAGAATTGAACGAGAAGAAGGAGAGTTACCAAAAAGAAATGAAGATATTAAGAAATCAATTATCAAAGAATTTGAGCAAAATACAGAACATGAAGAACGAGAGGTTAAGCGAATTCAACAAGAAGAAGGAGAATTACCAGGAAAATATGAATACGAAGAAAGAACAATTGGAGAAGATTTTGAAGGAAAAACAAGACTACTTGAAGAAGAGTTTGAAGAAACACGAAAAAGAGTTGATTACGCAATTAGGGGTAGAAATGGCGTTGGAAATACCGAATTGCACGTCAGAATTCGAGGATTACTTGAAGCAAGGAAACAGCTCGAAAATCTTGAGCAGATTAGGGCAAATGGAAGAAGAAACAGAAAAGCTTGGACGGCTTTTAACTCAGGGGCTTTCAAGAATTGGAATGAATAAGGATGAGTTCTTTCGATTAATGGACAGAAATATTACTACTTAATAATCTTAGAAAAACTATTTAGTAAACGTCCTATTTTCACTAAAAATTCATATTTTTAGACTCCAATTTAAGACCTGTGTCAGCTAAGAAATCCGGCCCCGTTAAACCCGCTAAACAAACTGTAGCCTCAGAAGTAAAAATCGTCCCCGACTTTTTTGAAAACCTGGGCACTAAGGCAAACTGGTTAGTTTTGGGTTTGATTTTTTTAGTGGCCTTTATAGTTTTCAAGGATTTTATTTTTCATACTAAAATTTATTTGTTTCGCGATATAGGAAGCGACTCTTTAAACGCTTCCTGGCCCTGGATGGCGCACTCGGCCGATTATATTGCTCAATACGGTGTTCCGTCGTGGACGTTTAATATGGGCATGGGACAAAATTTACTTTCATTCTCAGCTTACGACCCTTTTGATTATCTGCTTTATCCTTTTGGTAAAGAAAATATGCCTTATCTGATTATTTATAAAGAGCTGGCAAAAATTTTATTGGCGGGCTTTTTATTTTTTAAGTATTTAAAATTGATTAAGCTCAGCAATTATGTTTCTATGGTAGGCGCCCTGATGTTTTCTTTTTGCGGGTACATGATTGTGGGCAGCGGGTGGTTTCTTTTTTCGTTTGAGGTGTTTATTGCAGCCTTATTGCTTTTTTCGTTCGAAATGCTGTTTCAAAAAAACAAATGGTATTGGTTTGTTTTGCCTATGTTTTTAATTGGCATATCAAGGCCGTTTAACTTATGGTGTTATGCGCTTTTTCTTTTTCTGTATATTTTGTTCAGAGTATTTCAAACCGAAGGTAAATTAGACCCCGATAGCTATCGGGGTAAAAAAACGGTAATTCTTTTCGCTAAACTTATTGGAGTATCTATAATTGCATTGGGGTTAAGCGCCCCTTTGTTTTTAGAGCATCTGCAGGCAATGATTGATAGTCCGCGTGGCTCCGGGCCCGACTCTTATAGCCATGTGCTATCGTCGGCACCCATGTTTGCAACGCCTGATAAGTTAGAGTTTGGTACGGCCATGATGCGCTTTTTTTCGAGTGATATTTTAGGAAGCGGCATTAATTTTAAAGGTTGGCAAAATTTATTGGAGGCCCCTATGTTTTATTGCGGCTTGCCTTGTTTGTTATTATTCACCCAGTATTTTCAGTTTTTAGATAAAAAAGTAAAACGCTTTGCCATCGCTTTGTTGGTTCTTTGGATTTTACCAATAATTTTTCCGTATTTCCGTAGGGCGTTTTGGTTATTTAGCGGGGATTATTACCGCACGTATTCGTTTTTTGTTTCTATGATTTTTATTTTCTTCTCGGTAAATGCTTTCGATAAAATTATTGCGCAGCAAAAAATTAATTTACGTACTTTAATTATAACACTGGTGGCACTGGTTATTTTACTTAACTATCCCTATTTTGCAGATAAGAAAGCGGTTGATGGCGGAATAAAATTATTTACTATGGCAGCCTTGTTGTTTTATGCGGCTATGCTTTATATGATTGGCAAAAAGAAGGAAATACTCAATTACAAATACGCGTTTTTGTTTTTTCTTGTCATCGAGTTATCTTATTTCTCGTGGTGCACGGTTAACCGCCGCAGTAATGTAAGTGGAAAGGATTTAGAGGTTAAAACCGGATATAACGATAACACTACTGACGCCATTGCCTATTTAAAGCAAAACGATAAGTCATTTTACCGCGTTGATAAAAATTATTATTCTTCGCCTGCCATGCACGGAAGCCTCAACGATGGCTTGGTACAAAATTATTACGGTACTTCCAGTTACAATCCGTTTAACCAATTACACTATATCAATTACCTTAAAACAATGGGCATCATTAGTAAGGTAAACGAGTTTGAGTCGCGCTGGTCGCCGGGATTGATAAGCAGTTTTATTTTAGAATCTTTAAATGATGTTAAATATGTTTTAAGTAAAAGTGGCTATACAAACCCGGTTTGGAGGGTTACGCACGACAGCATTATAAGGTTTCACGATGTGTTGGTGTTAAAGAATAAATATGTTTTACCTTTTGGTTTTGGTTATAGCAGGTACATTAAGTTATCTGAGTTTGAAAAATTATCTCTTAGCCAAAAATATTTTGTAAGCACGGTGGCCTGTGTTATTAATGATGAGGATTTGGCAAAAATAAACGGGCTTGCCCCTTATAATTTAAAAGACACTCTTGAACAGAGCAGGTTTACAATTGACGTGCTAAAGCAGAATATAGATAGTTTAAAGAAAAATGTTTTAACGATAACATATTTTAACCCGGTTAAAATTAAGGCCAGCGCAAATCTTGCCTCAACGCAGGTTATTTACACCAGTTTACCCTTTGATAAAGGCTGGTCGGTTACCGATAACGACCGCGGCCTCGAAAAGCTGATTTTAAGTAATGGCATGACCGGTTTTACATTGGAAAAGGGGCAGCATAACATTGAGTTTGTGTTTACCTCAAATAACTATAAAAGGGGGCTTTTGATAAGTCTGTTTTCGTTTTGTATCTTTATTGCTGTATTGTTCTTTTCTAAGCGTTTTAAAGGCAGGAAAGAACTAATTGAACCCTAATAGCGTTGCTACATGAAAGATAAAATTGAAGAGTTAATACATGAAGTTGCTAAAAAAAATCAGGTCTTTCGTTTTGTTTACAACAAGGATAAAAAATTTGATGTAGAGAAGGATTGGGTTTATTATTCAGGGCCTTATTGGGATAACGAAGAAGTTATTGGTATGTTTTCGGCTGTGCTTACAGGTAAATGGCTTTCGGCAGGCGAGCACATTCATAAATTTGAAAGTGTTTTTTCTAAAAAGTTTAACCATGCCGATTCATTAATGGTTAATTCAGGCAGTTCTGCTAATTTGGTAATGTTTACGGCGCTTAAAAGTTACTTAAAGTGGAGCGATGGAGACGAATTAATTGTTTCTCCTGTTGGTTTTCCTACTACTATTGCGCCCATCTATCAAAACAGGTTGGTTCCCGTTTTTGTGGATATTGATATGCATGATTTAAATTTTGATATCACTAAAATTGAATCAAAAATAACACCGCGCACGAAAGGAATTGTTGTATCTCCTGTATTGGGTAATGCTCCTGATATGGATTATCTGGTTGCTCTTTGTAAAAAGCATCAGATTCAATTAATAATGGATAATTGCGATAGTTTGGGAAGTAAATGGGATAATAAATTACTAACCGAATATAGTATTGCCAGTTCTTGTTCGTTTTATCCTGCGCATCATATTACTACAGGTGAGGGCGGAATGGTTTCTTCTAACGATGAAAACTATCTTAAAGTGGCGCGCCGTATTGCTTGGTGGGGAAGAGATTGCTATTGTGTGGGCTCTGCAAATCTTTTGCCTTGCGGTACTTGCGGTAATCGTTTTGATAAGTGGATGGAGGGCAGCGATGCCATTATCGATCATAAATATTATTTTACCGAAATGGGTTATAATCTCAAGCCTTTAGATTTGCAAGGCGCAATAGGGCTGGCTCAAATGGTAAAGTTTGATGAAATTCATACCAAGAGAAGAAACAGTAAAGAAACAATGGACGCGTTATTTGAAAAATATGTTCCCGGCGTTCGTACTCTTAAAGAACATAAAAAAGCGCATACCAGTTGGTTCGGCACTCCCTTTGTTTGCGAAACCAAAGAACTGAAAAGAAAATTAGTACAATTTTTAGAAGATAATCGCATTCAAACAAGAAATTACTTTGCCGGCAATATTTTGCAACACCCTGCCTATAAAATGCTGGATGATTATAAAAAATATCCAAACGCCAATCGCGTTTTGGAAGAAGTGTTTTTTCTGGGCGCCGCGCCGCATTATACAGCCGATACTTTTCAGTATATAGAATCCGTTTTAAAGAAATGGAAAAACGATTAATAAAATGAAAGCATCTTTTTTTATAGCGTCTTTCTTAAAAAAGCAGGGTATAACTCACGTTTTTGAATTATCGGGCGGAATGATAACTTTCATGCTTGATTCTATCGCCGAAATTAAAGGAATTGACATTATTACGATGCACCACGAACAAGGCGCTTCTTTTGCTGCGGATGGTATCGCGCGTATTACAAATAAACCGGGTGTGGCGTTAGCAACAAGCGGCCCGGGCGCAACCAACCTACTTACAGGCATTGCCAGTTGTTATTTCGATTCTGTGCCCGGACTGTTTATTACCGGACAAGTAAATCCAAATGAACAGCGAGGGGAAAAACATATTCGCCAACTAGGATTTCAGGAAACAGATATTGTTGCAATGGTTCATCCCATTGTAAAAAAAGCATATCGCATAACTTCACCCGAGCAAATACCTACTGTTTTTGCGGAAGCCTACGAGTTAGCAATCAGTGGTCGTCCGGGCCCTGTTTTAATAGACGTACCGATGGATATGCAGCGACAAGAAATTGAACCGGGGGAAATAAAAGTTATTCAACGTAAAAAAAACACGGTAACAAAATTGGATGATGATTTTTTTAATAAACTAAAAAATGATTTAGCAAGTAGTAAAAAACCATTAATAATTGCAGGCCGCGGAGTTCGTTCTTCAGCTGCCGAAAAATTATTTAAAACATTTATTGAAGAAACTAAAATTCCCGTTGTAAGTTCTTTAATGGGAATTGATTTATTGCCTTATAATCATCCTCAGCGCATTGGTATGATTGGCAGTTACGGCAATCGCTGGGCAAATATGGCAATTGGCCATTGTGATTTGATGATTGTGATAGGAAGCAGATTAGATATTCGTCAAACCGGAGTTAATACAAAGGATTTTAAAGGAGAAAGAACCGTTTATCATATAGATTGCGAAGAAGGAGAAATTAATAATCGAGTTTTGGGCTGCGAAAAAGTATTGGTTGATGTTGAGGATTTTTTAATTGCGGCCAATGATTATTTTTGCAAAAACAAATTACCATCTGACTCTTATTCTCCTTGGTTAGCTGAGTTACATGATTTACGAAAGGAATGGTCTGATTTAAAAGAATTAAGAAACATCAAAGGCATTAATCCAAATGCGTTCATTCATCAACTTACAAAAGCATCACCAAAGGCAAAAAGTTTTTTAGCAGATGTGGGCAGCCACCAGATGTGGACCGCTCAGTCAATTGAATTAAATGAAGATCAAACATTTGTTACTTCGGGTGGGATGGGAGCAATGGGATTTGCTTTGCCCGCTTCCATAGGTGTTTCTTTTGGATATAAAAAAGCTCCTGTGGTTTGTATAGCAGGTGATGGGGGATTTCAATTAAATATTCAGGAGCTGCAAACTATAGTAAGAAATGAATTGCCAATAAAAATGGTTGTGCTCAACAATCGTTGTTTAGGAATGATTCGTCAGTTTCAGGACCAGTATTTTCAGGGGCGATATCAATCAACCTTCTGGGGCTATAACCCTCCCGATTTTGAAGCTGTTGCAAAAGCGTATACCATTGATGCGTTTTCGGTGAACGATGAAACCGGAATAGAAGAAGGGTTAAAAAAAATGTGGGCAGATCCCGATAAACCTTTTTTATTGCAGGTGGCTGTCGACCCGCATACAAATGTATATCCAAAATTGGCATACGGTAATCCCATTACACAAATGGAACCATTCTACAAACCTACAGCAATCGAATCAACCTGATTTTACATGGCGCAACCTGAAACTTTAGCTATCGAAATAAAAAAAATACAGGGTCCCATTGTGGTTTTTGGCGCAGGGGGGTTTATTGGCGCAAGTTTATTTAGAACTATTGCAAAATATAGAGACGATTGTTATGCCGTAACACATCAGGCAGCCATTCCTTATCGCTTGCATGATTTAAGTTCGGATAAAATCCTACACGCCAATCTTTCGGATAAAAAATCACTCGAAACTATTTTTGAGAAATATAATTTTCGGACAATATTTAATCTTTCTACATACGGAGGTTTTGCCTATCAGAACGAGACAGATAAAATATTTGAAACAAATGTTATCGGGTTAATGAATCTGGTGATGGTTGCCGAGAAGCATGGATTTTCTGCTTTAGTGCAGGGCGGCTCTTCGTCTGAGTATGGCTTAAACAGTAAAGCACCTAAGGAAAACGATGAATTAAAACCTAATAGCGATTACGCAGTAAGTAAAGTTGCCTCTTCATATTACATGAAATACCTGGGCGAGGTAAAACAACTTCCGGTAATACAATTACGCTATTATTCAGTTTACGGTCCGTATGAAGCGGCCGACAGATTAATACCTGCTTTATTTAAAAAAGGATTGGAGAAAAAATTTCCCTCACTAACAAACCCGGAAATATCGCGGGATTATGTTTATATAGATGATGTAGTTGAAGCAACCATTCTTGCTGCTACTGCCGGCGTGGTAAATGCCCGCGGACAGGCCCTAAACATTGCATCGGGTAAAAAAACAACGCTAAAAGAATTGGTTTCCGAAGTAAAAAATATTTGCAACATACCTCATGAACCAATTTGGGGCAGCATGGAAAACCGTGCATGGGATTTAACTGAATGGTACGGCGACCCCTCTTTGGCAGAAAAAGTTTTGGGATGGAAAGCAAAAACCGGTTTGCAAGAAGGGTTGAAAAAGGAATTTGAATGGCAGAAAGAGTTTGTTCTTCCGATAACGCAAAATTTTAAAAGAGATAAATTATCTGCGGTTATTGCTTGTTATAAAGATGGGCAGGCCATACCCTATATGCACGAACGTTTAACAAAAGTATTTACTTCGTTAAACGTTGATTATGAAATAATTTTTGTGAATGATGGCAGTCCCGATAACAGCAATGAAATTTTGGAAAAAATAACTGCAGAAGATTATCATGTCATTGCCATTGAGCATTCCCGTAATTTTGGTTCTCAGGCTGCAATGATTAGCGGTTCTTCTATTGCAACCGGCGACGCGGTAATATGGCTGGAAGGCGATTTACAGGATACACCTGAAACTATTCCTGAATTTTATGCAAAATGGAAAGAAGGATTTGAAGTTGTTTACGGAGTAAGAGATAAACGCGAGGGAAATCAATTTCTTATTTGGTTTTACAGACAATTTTACAAAGTGTTCCGGCACATGTCGTACATAAATATTCCTTTAGACGCAGGTGATTTTTCTTTTTTAGACAGAAAAGTAGTAACGCATTTGCTTGCCCTTCCCGAGAAGGAACAGTTTTTAAGAGGTTTGCGAGCATGGGTTGGCTTTAAGCAAACCGGAGTTCATTATTATCGTCCCGAGCGTATGTTTGGTGTTTCAACAAACAACTGGCGCAAAAATATATGGTGGGCCAAAAAGGGAATCTTTAGTTTTAGTTTTGTCCCCCTTGAATTACTTAGCTATGCAGGGCTTATGTTAACCTTAATTTCGTTTGTTGCCATGATAGTGCAGGTCATTGCAAAAATAATGATGCCCGATATACCACATGGCTTAACAACTATTATTGTACTTGTTTTATTTTTTGGCGGTATTAATTTATTGGGAATATCAATTTTAGGAGAGTATTTAGGAAAAATTCTTGAAGAAAGTAAGGGTAGGCCAAAATACATCCGAAAATCGATTCGCTATAACGGTAAATACTACAATAATCCCAAGGATTTAGACGGATTTAACACCAAATAAGTACTTTTTTTTGTATATTTGATATTATCTTTTAAAATGAAAAAATATTTTTTTAGTATAACTTTTTTTATCATCCAACTTATTGGTATTTCCCAAAATGCAAATATTTCCGGAATTATTAACTCCTATGCCTCAGTTACCGGTATTGCCTGCCAATCTCTAAATGTAAATACTACCGGCGGCTTTTTATCAGGAGATAGAGTTATGCTCATTCAAATGAAGGGGGCGAAAATAGATTCAAGTAATAGTCCTGCTTTTGGAAATATTTTAAGTTATTTTGGCGCGGGTAATTATGAAATGGCTACCATTTCCTCTATTTCAGGTAATACAATTTCATTAGTTGATTCTGTTTTAAAACAATATTTTATAGCAGGTGTTGTTCAGTTGGTTAAAGTTCCTCAATTTATTAACGCAACAGTTACCGGCCCGCTTACCTGTGCCACCTGGAATGGTACCACAGGTGGTATTCTTGCTTTTGAAGTAAGTGGCACATTAACTCTTAATGCAAATATTGATGTAAGTGGTAAAGGATTTATGGGTGGAGGCTTATCAAACGGAGCTTTGGTAAATTGTTTAGGAGATACTGCAGATTATGTTTCATCTTCTACAAACCAGGCCTCTGCATGGAAAGGCGAGGGCATTGTTAATCCTAATTTAGCAAGAAGAGAAGGAAAGGGCGCCTACGCAAATGGCGGTGGGGGCGGTTGCGATTGTAATGGAGGAGGTGCAGGCGGTGGAAATTTTGGAGCAGGCGGACACGGAGGAGATTCTAAATGTAATGTTACTTGTCCTCCTTATTTTTATGAGAATTCCGGAGGATATCCCGGCAAGAGTTTGTTTTATTCTAATACCATAAATAAAATTTATTTAGGCGGCGGTGGCGGCGCAGGGCATCAAAATAACAATGGCGGCTCTCCCGGAACAAATGGCGGAGGAATTATTTTAATAAAAGCGGATTCTATCTCGGGAAATAATTTTTATGTTAAATCAGACGGACTAAATAATTATATTATAGCCAATATTGATGGTCAGGGTGGTGGTGGTGCGGGTGGCACAATTCTTTTTAGTACTAGAGTATTTCAAAATCTTAACGTATCCGCTTTGGGAGGAAACGGGGGCGTAGATAATTTTACAGGTAGCGATTGCCATGGAAAAGGCGGCGGCGGCGGCGGTGGTATCTTATGGACGACGGCACCCATAATTACCGGAGTTACTATGTTTCTTAGCGGTGGTTTGCCCGGAGTATTTACAAGCCCTGGGTCTTTATGTTACAATGGCAGTAACGGCGCAACTCCCGGGCAAAACGGATTGCATATTATAGATTTAATTATTCCGGAGAGCACGGGGTACTGCTTAACAGGAATAAACGCATATAAAGATAATTATAAAGCTCAAATTTATCCCAACCCTTCTTCCGGTTACATTACTGTTAAAATTGACCCAATCCTTATTGGCACTGAGTATTGCATAATTGATCAAATGGGAAGAATAGTATTGTTTGGCAAATTTGCAAATGAATTACATAATGTGGACGTGCAAGGTTTGAACGCCGGAATGTATTTCTTTACCGGCAAACAATTAAAGACTACAATAAAATTAATTAAAAATTAGTAGCCCTTTTAAGTTGTAAAAGTTGTCCAAATACTATCGTAAGCCCAAAATCACTACTTTTAGTGAAATTTTATAATGGATACCAAACAACCGCATTTAATATCGTTTCCTAAGTTGGGCGACCCAAGCATTGGTTTTATTTCGGTGTATGAAGGTTCAACGTTAGTTCCTTTTGAAGTAAAGCGTGTTTTTTGGACCTATTATACCCCCGATAGTATTGTAAGAGGCCGCCATGCCCATCACGAAACCGAAATGGTGCTTGTTGCAGTATCCGGACGCATTGTAGTAAATACCGAAATGGCCGGCGGAAAAATAGAAACTTTTATTCTTGAAAGGCCCGAAACAGGTTTGTATCTTCCAAAATATTGCTGGCATACTATGCAGTATAGTCATAGCTCAGTGCAATTAGTCTTAGCCAGTTCGGTTTACAAAGAGAAAGATTATATAAGAGATTATAACGAGTTTAAAAAAATAAAATAATTGGCTGCAAAAAAAACCACCATACACCCAAGCGCTATCGTCGATACAAAAAAAATCGGACACTCAACCCGAATTTGGGCCTTTGTACATATTTTAAAAAATGTACACATTGGCAATAACTGCAATGTATGCGATTATGTTTTTATAGAGCAAAACGTAAAAATTGGAAATAACGTAACCGTTAAATCGGGCATATATATTTGGGAAGGCGCCATTATTGAAGATGACGTTTTTTTGGGACCCAACGTAGTTTTTACAAACGATATCAGGCCGCGCAGCAAAATGTATAAGGCGCCCGTTAAAACTATTCTTAAAAAAGGCGCTTCTGTTGGCGCTAACTCAACCATTCTTGCCGGCATTACCATTGGTGAATATGCTATGACAGGCATTGGCTCGGTGCTTACCAGAGATGTAAAACCTTTTGCCTTAGTTTATGGCAATCCCGCAAAACAACACGGCTGGGTAGATGAGTTTGGTAACAAGCTAATGAAAAAGAAAAAAAATAAATGGGTTTCAGAAGAAACCGGACAATTGTATGAAGAATCTAAAAAGGGCCTTGTAAAAGTTAAAAAATAGAATGGTTTTATGAAGCAAGGCGAAGCCATACAATTTTTAGATTTAAAAAAAATTAACCTCGATTTAAAGAATGAACTTGCTGAATCACTAACTAATGTATTGGAAAGCGGTTGGTTTGTTTTGGGAAAATCGGTTTCTGATTTTGAAACTGCTTACGCCAAATATAATCTCGTAAAGCATTGTGCAGGCGTGGCCAACGGACTCGACGCACTAATTTTAGCACTTAAAGCATTGGGAGTAGGGCAGGGCGACGAAGTTATTGTTCCTTCAAACACGTATATTGCTACATGGCTTGCTGTTTCTTATGTAGGAGCTACGCTAATACCGGTTGAGCCGGTATTAGAAACGTATAATATTAATCCTGCGCTTATAGAAGAAAAAATTACTAAAAAAACGAAAGTCATTATTCCGGTAAATCTTTACGGACAAGCTGCCGAATTAGATAAAATAATGGCAGTTGCACTAAAAAATAATTTATTTGTTATTGAAGATAATGCGCAGGCTCAGGGCGCAACTTGCTCTCTAAAAATGGCGGGCTCATTTGGCCATGTAAACGCCACCAGTTTTTATCCGGGAAAAAATTTGGGTGCTTTGGGTGATGCAGGCGCTGTTACTACAGATGACGACGCGCTTATTCAAAAAATTAAAGTGATACGGAATTACGGCTCAGAAAAAAAATATTACAATTCCGAAAAAGGAATTAATTCGCGACTGGATGAATTACAGGCCGCTTTTTTATCAGTAAAACTAAAATTGCTTAACACCCATAATGAACAGCGTGCCGAAATAGCAAACATTTACAATCAGCAATTAAAAGGCCTCGGAGATTTAGTGTTGCCGGTTTTAGCCGCGAATTGCACTTCCAATAATTATCTCTACGTTGTAAGAACCGAAAAAAGAGAAGAGCTTGCTTCTTTCCTTACTAAAAATAATATCGGCAACATGATTCATTACCCCGTGCCGCCTCATTTACAAAAGGCGTACTCCGAGTTGAATTATAAA
This sequence comes from Bacteroidia bacterium, assembly GCA_038214655.1. Taxonomy (GTDB): domain Bacteria; phylum Bacteroidota; class Bacteroidia; order B-17B0; family Aurantibacillaceae; genus PALSA-968. The sequence goes on from JBBQRR010000048.1 coordinate 16,177, forward strand.
AAAGGCAATTTTCCGCTGGCAGAAAAAATTGCCGAAACTTGCCTATCTTTACCCGTGTACCCCGGTTTGCCCCTTGATTCGGTAAATTATGTTTGCGAAAAAATAAAGCAATTCTATGCCTAAGATATCGATCATCATACCCTGTTATTATAACGAAGAAAATATTCCCGTAACCGGAAAAAAATTAATTGATATAGAAACATCTTTTCCTGCCGGCACCGAATTTGAATATGTTTTTGTTGACGATGGCTCTAAAGACAATACCATGCAGGCACTGCTTACTTTTAAAGAGAAGTACCCGCAAAAAGTACGCATAATTAAACTTGCCGGCAACGTAGGTTCGTACAACGCGCTTGTGGCGGGCATGGAATACGCTACCGGCGATTGCTTAACAGTTATATCGGCCGATTTACAGGACCCGCCCGAATTAATACCAAAAATGTTTGATTACTGGCTAAATGGAATAAAATTTGTTGTTGCTTCGCGTTACGACAGGCAGGAACCTTTCTTCTCTAAAATGTTCTCTAACCTGTATCACTCGCTTATAAAAAAACTTGCTTTAAAAAATATTCCGAAAGGAGGTTTTGATTTCGTTTTGTTTGACAAGAAGCTTAAAGACGAGCTACTTAAAATGAAGGAGAAAGATACTAACTCTTTATATCTATTGGCCTGGATGAATTTTGAAATGGTAAGTATTCCATATTCACGAAACAAGAGAGAGATTGGCAAATCACGTTGGACTACAAGAAAGAAAATTAAATTATTTATCGACTCGTTTGTTTCTTTTTCTTTTTTTCCGCTGCGCTTAATTACTGTTTTAGGATTTATAATTGGTTTTGTAGCCTTAATTTATTCGGGCATTATTATAGCGCAAAAGATAACAGGTAAGGTTCCGGTATCCGGCTGGTCAAGCATGATGCTTATTATTTTATTGACTTCATCTTTTCAAATGATAGCCATTGGCATTTTAGGTGAATATCTGTGGCGGGTACTTGAAGCTGCCAGAAACAGGCCGCTGTATGTGGTAGAAAAAGTGTACGAATAATTTCTACTCTTTCTGCATTCTTTTTAAATGTTTGGCAATGTATTTATCCGAAGTTAAAAGCGAGCGCTGTATTCTTCGGGCATAATAAATACTATCTAAAATTTCTTTCTGCTTTTCTTCAACCAAAAGCTTTTGCTTAATAATGATGGCCTGCGCCTTTTTGATTTTCCGATTAGAGCGTATTACATAAAGTATTCCTAATCCAAAAAAAACGGCTACTAACAAAACCAAAACAATAATAATATTTTGTCTCGACAGTTTCGCTTCCTTTAATTCGTTTTGCTGATTTAGGCCCTCTATTTGTAATTGTTTTTTTTCGTTTTGATATTTGGCTTCCATCTCGTTTATGATGTGAGCGTTCTTTTCATTATAAATACTGTCCTTAATATCAGAGCTGCGCTCAAAATAATCATAAGCACTTTTATAATTACCCAACTGATAATAACACCTGCCAATTAAAAGTAACGTGTGGTTGCGTAAATCGCCGTAATTAATTTGTGTGGATATTTTTTCGCTCTGCAATAAATAAGTCAGGGCTTCGGGATATTTTTTTTGTACTACATAAATTTCTCCAATATTATTAAGGTTAACGGCCAGTGGCGCTTGCTGTTTCAGCTCTTTTCTTATTTCAAGCGATTGCTGCATCATTTTTAAGGCTTCGTCAAACTTCTCAAGAGTTGCATACGCTTCACCTAAATAATCCAGGCTATAGGCCATTCCGTCTTTTGCATTCTTGCTTTTGTACATTGCTAAGGCTTCTTTAAAATTTTGCATCGCCTCAGGCATTTTACCGCTTAGTTCATACACAAGCCCTATATCATTGGTAAAACCGGCAATTAAAAGCGAGTCTTTAAGCGCTGCGGCAATTTTTTTTCCTTTGGTAAATTCTTCTAAAGATTCTTTTACCAGATTTTGCTTTTTATAAAATGTTCCCTGAAAATTATGTAACGATACCAAAACATCTTTATACCCCTTTTGCTCGGCAATTTTTTCAGCCTTCTGATAAAAATCAAGAGCAGCGGGATACATGCCCTGAAAATAGTTGCAATACCCACATAATTTATAGGCAAGTGCTAATTGGTAACTGTTGTTTTGCTTTTTGCATAACTCGATAGCCTTAGCCGCAAGTTTAAGCGCCGAGTCATAATTTGTTTTAGAAACTTCTGCCGCTTTTTTAACCAAGGCTTCGGGGCCTAAATTATCCTGCGCGTTTATGTAAAACCCGCAAAACACCAATAAAACTAAAAAAGTACGCTTTAAGAGCATAATTAAGCATCTATTTACGGCTTCAAATTAGCCATTTGGCTTATATTTGCAAAAAATTTTTATGAGCGATAAACGTGTAAGAGTACGCTTTGCCCCAAGTCCTACAGGCGGACTACACATGGGAGGCGTGCGCGTGGCCCTGTTTAATTACCTCTTTGCCAAAAAGCATGGAGGCGATTTTATTTTGCGCATTGAAGATACCGACCAAACCCGCTATGTAAATGGCGCCGAAGAATATATTATTAACTCGCTTAAATGGTGCGGCATTGAACCTAATGAAGGTGTAGGTTTTGGCGATGGCCCGCATGCTCCGTACCGACAAAGCGAGCGCAAGGCTTTAGGTATTTATAAAAAGTACGCCGATAAATTGGTTGCAAGCGGACATGCGTATTATGCATTTGATACTTCGGAGGAATTGGATGAGATGCGCAAGCGTTTAGAGGCAGCAAAAGTTGCGGCTCCGCAATACAATGCGGTTTCGCGCCAAACTATGCGCAACTCAACAACCTTGGGCGAGGACGAAACAAAAAAATTGCTGGATGCCGGATCGCCTTACGTAATTCGTTTAAAAGTTCCGCGTAACGAAGAAATTCGTTTTCATGATATTATTCGCGGCTGGGTGGTTGTAAATTCATCGCAGGTGGATGATAAAGTTTTATTGAAGAGTGACGGTATGCCTACGTATCATTTGGCGCATATTGTAGATGATATTGAAATGCAAATCTCGCACGTAATGCGTGGCGAAGAGTGGTTGCCATCTGCCCCAGCGCATATTTTAATTTACAGATATTTAGGTTTAGAAGAACAAATGCCCTTATTGGCACATTTACCATTGATTTTAAAACCCGATGGAAACGGAAAATTAAGCAAGCGCGATAAATCGGGTTTGCCCATGTTTCCGCTCAATTGGTTTGACGAAAGAACGAACGAAAGTTATATAGGTTACCGTGAGCACGGATTTTTTCCGGAGGCGTTTATAAATATGCTTGTTTTGCTTGGATGGAACCCCGGTACCAATGAAGAAATTTTTTCTAAAGAAGAGTTAGTTAAAATATTTTCATTAGAACGGATAAACAAAGCCGGCGCCAAATTCGATCCCGAAAAAACAAAATGGTTCAATCAGCAATATTTAAAAAAGAAATCGGATAAAGAACTTGCAGAATTAATTAAGTCTGTGGTGGAAGAAAAACTAAAACAACACAACCTTCCTCAATCTCACTACTCATTACTCACTTCTCAATACTTTTTGGAAGGCTTCTGCCGCTTGATGAAAGAAAAAGCCCACTTCGTAAACGAAATGTGGGATCTTGGTTCATTCTTTTTTATTACTCCAACAAATTGGGATGCCGAAGTATTAAAGAAACGCCTTAACGAACAAACGCTGGCCTTTATAAAACAAGTACACGAAGATTTTACTGCTTTGCAAAGCTTTAAAGCCGTTGATACAGAGGCATCGTTTAAAGCTACTGCGGAAAAATTAGCCATACCAACCGGACAAGTAATGCAACTTTTTAGGGTAGCCATTACCGGAGTAGGGGGCGGCCCGGCTTTATTTGAAATGATGGAACTAATGGGCAAAGAAGAGTCGGTTAAACGATTGGATAATGCTATTGCCGCTTTTAAAGGGTAGCAAGAAGGAAATCTCCGTACAATTGCTATTTTTGTATCATGTCTAAAATCATTGTGGCCATAGACGGATACTCGTCCTGCGGTAAAAGTACCCTGGCAAGGGCTTTGGCGGCGCAAATGGGCTATAATTACATTGATTCGGGTGCTATGTATCGTTGTGTGGCGCTATACGCAATGCAAACTGGAATTATAAAAGACAAAAAATTTATTCCCGAAGAAATAGCAAAGAGTTTAAAGAAAGTAAAAATCTCATTCGAATTTAATTCGCATACTAACTCTTCGGATACTATTTTAAACGGAGAAAATGTGGAGAAAAAAATCCGCACGCTCGAAGTAGCTGATGTGGTAAGTAAGGTAAGCTCCATTAAAGAAGTGCGAAACCATTTAGCGATACAGCAACGCGAGTTGGGTAAAAGCAAAGGCATTGTTATGGATGGCCGAGATATAGGTACCAACATTTTTCCGGACGCCGAATTAAAAATATTTATGACAGCCGATGTGGATGTGCGCATACAACGCCGTTTAGATGAATTGCACTCAAAAGGAATGCATGTAGATATTAACGAAGTAAAGTTAAACCTTATGCAACGCGATTACGACGATACACACCGCAAAGAAAACCCATTGGTAAAAGCAAAAAACTGTGTGGTACTTGATAACAGCGAATTAAGCCGCGAAGAGCAATTGGAATTTGTTGTTAAGTTGATTAAGGATTTAACGCTTACCAAGGATAGTTTTGTTTAGCCCGTCATACTGAACTTTCCGCCGCGGTGGATCAGCATCTCTTTCCTATAAAATTAGTTTCAGCCATTTAGCGACCCTGAAACAAGTTCAGGGTGACAAAAATTATTTCTTACCCAAATCAAAAACTACTTTAACGGTATAACCCGTAAGTCCCAAGGGCTTCGTCATTACTCCGCCAAAAAAAGAATTATTGTTTATAAAAGAAACGCAACCTGCCAATCGGTAGTGGCCAACCGACTGAGGGTGTTTTTTTACATTCATAAAAGTTAAACGCTTCTTATCTGTGCCATCCGTATTCATAATCCACCAGTCGGCTCCTTGTATTTCAAACGGAAAAATTGCACATTCCTGTCCGGTCATATACACTAATTTATTTCCATCCGGAGTATAAGTTGCGGCCTGCGCAAAGCTTTCTGTACTGAGACGAGTTATTTTTCCGGTAATCATGTTCAATGTATAAATAGGAGTGGCGAACAAATTTTTGGTTTCAAAGGTGCTGTAAAAAGATAGCGTGGTTTTGTCTTTCGAAATTCCGTCAAGCTCGTTGCATCCCATATTTCCACCGGGCTGAAAAGTTTTTATATTGGTAAAATGAGGTAGCGAGTCTAAAACAAAATCAGCCACTCTAAAAACATAGGAACCCGCGGCCTGATTTAAATTTAAAAATTTTGGCGCTTTAATCCGCTCGCTCCATGCAAACATGGCTCCGTCTTCCGAAATTGCACTATGAATAATGGCACTGTTATAATTATTTGGCAAATTAGTTAATTGCCACGCCTGTTTTCCATCTCTACTTACTAACCACAAATCGGTATAAGCACCGTAACCGGGAATTGCATCTATAGAAGCGCGTTTGTGTCCTTTTTCAGGAGCATATTCCGCTTTCTCCACATAACAAAAAAGGTATTTCCCATCAGGATACCATTCTTCGGCCCATTGATGTCGGTCGTTTTTCCAACCCGCAAAAACCAAAGGCTTTTCATTGTTACCCAACGAATCAGAAATAAATATTTTATAAAAACCTTTGCTGTCTTTTTTACTGTAAGCAACACGCGCCGTGGGTTCGTTCCAGATGGCACCCATGGCGCTGTCTTTCCATAAAGTGATGGTGGAGGTTTGTGAATCAACCCTAAAACCCGCTAACACGATAAGCATAAAAAAAAGAACTCCACGAAGCCGTTTCATTAAGCTACGATTCCTTTTTTAATTTCAGTTCTTTATCTGTAAACGAAACAACTTTATAAACGTGTTTTAAAAACTGGTCATCAAAGATGATAAGCTTCTTGTCTTTTTCGCAAGACCATTTTCCCGAAAAACTTTTATCGCTTACCGAAGCAGCACCTTTACATCCCGCTTCCCGATAAAAAGTAACAAGACCTTCAGAATCTTTATTTTCAAAGGTCCAACGCGAGAAAACGCAGTGCTTTTCAACACAAGCACTAACAAGGCCGGCATCTTCTTTAACAAGCGTAATGCTGTCAAGCTTAATTAAGGTCTCAATTTTAGCGCAGCTTATCCATTTTCCTAAAATTTTTTTATTTAATTGGCCAAAGCAAAGGCCTGCGCTTAAAAATAAGGTAACAGTCAATATTTTTTTCATGGTTATTTGGTTGAATTAACACATCTAAAATACAAAATATTTCCAATTCTCCCCCTAAAGAGGTGATTAGAGAGGGGTAGTCCTTGGTATTCGCCGCCATATTCATAAACTTGGTCGTTTTTTGTGATTTTGGAGGTTTTTAATAGCGCACTTTTATTAAATTTGCGCCTCAAACCAACCAACAAAAACATGATTAAGAAAATTACGTTTGCACTGATCATCTCTTTTTTATTTAACGTAGCCATTAAAGCCGACGAAGGCATGTGGCTGCCCATGTTATTAGGCCAGCAGGTTTACGACGATATGGTTAAAAAAGGATTAAAATTAACCAAAGAACAACTTTACGATATTAATAAACCCAGCATTAAAGATGCCATCATTATTTTTGGCGGAGGTTGCACGGGCGAAATTGTAAGTAACGAAGGATTAATATTTACAAATCACCATTGTGGTTACGATGCCATTGCCAAAGCAAGCACGGTTGCGCATAACTATTTGCAAGACGGTTTTTGGGCAAAATCAAAGGCCGAAGAAATTCCCAGTGCAGGTTTATCGGTGCAATTTTTAGTTCGCATCGAAGATGTAACGGATAAAGTAAACGAAGCGGCAAAAGGATTATCGCCACAGGATTTTGTAAAAAAAGTGCCTGAGATTTTGGCTGAGATGGGTAAAAAAGCTACAGAAGGCACTCCCTACGATGGCCGCGTTGCCTCTTTCTTTAAAGGCAATCAGTTTTTGCTTTTTATTTACGAGCGTTTTAAAGATGTGCGCCTGGTAGGCGCGCCTTCTGAGAGCATTGGTAAATTTGGAGGCGATACCGACAATTGGGAATGGCCGCGTCATACAGGAGATTTTTCTGTTTTTCGTTTATACATGAGTAAAGAGGGCAAGGCTGCAGATTATGCCGCGGATAATGTTCCGTTTAAGCCAAAACATTTTTTACCCGTTTCTATTAAGGGGGTAAAAGACGGTGATTTTACAATGATTTACGGTTACCCGGGTGGTACCAATCGTTATGAAACTTCTTTTGGTGTTAAATTAAAAACAGAAGTTGAAAATCCTTCATTGGTAAATTTGCGCGACGCACGTTTAAAATTGATGATGGAGCAGATGTTGAAAGACAAAGCAACTAAATTGCAATTGGCCTCTTCATACGCGCAAATTGCCAATTACTGGAAATTTTTTGATGGAGAAAGTAAGCAGCTAATTAAATATGATGTTTACAGCCAAAAACAAAAAGCCGAAGGTGATTTTTTAAATTGGGCCAAAGGCAAGCCCGAATACGAAAAAGTATTTATTGACTATCGTGTTGCTTACGAAGCGTGGGCGCCTTATACTAAATGGCGTGTGTATTTAACAGAAGGTATCTTCGGTTCTCCGCTTGAAAGATTTGCTGCAAGCATGGCCGCTCTTGATAAAGCGTTGAACACGAAAGAAGCCAACGGACCGGCTATGATTAACAGCGCTATAGAAGCTATAAAGAAAGCGAGAGAAAATTTCATAAAAGACGAGAACGTTGCTTCCGACAAAAATATTTTGGCAACGGTAACTAATATGTTTTACAATGATATTTCTAAAGAACAAATGCCAATGGGTTTTTACAATTGGCTCAATAAAAAGTATGGCGATTTAAATAATGTGCACACGTTTACTTCATTTGCTAACGATGTATTTGCAAATACATTGATTTTGAATAATGATAAGTGGAACGCTTTTATTGCTAAGCCCGATACAGCTACTTTGCATAACGATCCTGCTTATTTTGTGGCGAATGCGTTTAATTCGTATTTCACAACAAATTTTTCTAAAGCATTTATGGATTTTCAGGTGCAAAATGCCTGGTTGGGCAAAACCTATTTAAAAGGTGTGATGGAAATGAACGGTACTAAAAAGATGTATCCCGATGCAAACTTTACCATGCGTGTAAGCTATGGCGATGTAAAATCGTACCAACCGCGCGATGGTATTTTTTACAGCAGCGTTTGTACTATGAGTGGTGTAATGCAAAAATACAAGCCGGGCGATTACGAATTTGATTTACCACAAAACTTAGTTGACCTTGCAAGGAAAAAGGACTTCGGTCAGTATGCGGATAAAACAACGAAAGATTTGGTTGTTTCTTTCATTACCACAAACGATATCACGGGCGGTAACTCGGGCTCTCCGGTAATAAATGCTAAAGGAGAATTAATTGGTTTGGCCTTTGATGGTAACTACGAAGCTTTAAGTCACAAAATTGCTTTTGACAAAGACCTTAACCGCACTATTTGCGTGGATGTGCGTTACGTACTTTTCGTTATTGATAAAGTAGGAGGGGCTACCAATTTGATTAAGGAATTGAAGATTATGAATTAGTTTTTGCCACGAAGGCGTTAAGATGCGAAGAAAAAATTAAGGCAGCTGTTAAAGGCTGCCTTTTTTATTTAATTAATCGCGTTTTCTCAAAAGCAAAGTCAATATTCTGGGGATAGTTGTTCTGTCGTCATTATCAAAATACTCATTTACCTCTGTCACTTCAAGTCCGTGTTGTTTTGCTGCTCCAGTAAAATCAGAAATATTGTGGGTAAAGCAGGTCACGTTCTGTTTTCCTTCTTCAGTATCAAAGCGGGCCTTGCTGCCCGAGTATTGTTTAAAAGGATGAAGTTCTCCAATGTAAACATACCCGCCGGGCGCCAATACCTTGGAAATCTGGGCAAAAATAAAATCAAGGTTTTCTATATGCTCTAATACAAGACTGAAGCATACAAGATCGTATTTGTTTTCTCCAAAAGCCCAGTTTTGTGAAATATCTGCTTGAATAAACTCAACTTTAGATGAAACTATTTTTTGTTTTGCTTTTGCCAGCATCTCGGTCGAAAAGTCAACAGCGGTAGTGTGCTTTGCCTTTGTAATAAACCATTCGGTGTTTTTGCCTGTGCCGCAACCAATTTCCAAACACCTTTCAAAGGGAATATTCGCTAAAATTGTTCGCAATGTAATTGCCTCAAGATCGCGTGTTTTGTTAAGATTGGTGTCGTATTGTTCCGACCAGGTATCGTAGGCTTGTTTTATGCTCATTGTTTTATGAAATAAATTATTTACTCGTCATAATAATAGGGCAGTCTTTTCGCTCTTGGCTGAACATCCTTAATGAATTTACCATTTTTGTATTTCTCAATTTGAGTTATATTTTTATTTGTATCGTAATAGTAACTTAAGCCGTGAGGTTTACCATCTTTAAAGTTAATTAAATTCATAAGAGCACCTTTTGTATTGTATATCTTATATTCTCCTTGCGGCTTTCCGTTAATGCATATTCCTTCTCTTTCAATTATGCTGTCTCTATAAACAACAAAATTGCCGTTACATAAACTCCCGCTTTCTGTATAACAGGTCCGCTCGCCCCGCATTCTATTATTTTTCATCAAGCCGGTGTATTTTAAATTGCCATTTTCGTAATAAAGCGTGAAGAAGCTGTTCTTTGAGTTTTTCTCATATTCTATTTCTTCTGAAATTTTTCCACTTTTATAATAAAACAGGTGTTTTCCGTAGGGCTTACCTTCTATGTAGTATCTTATCGAGCGTTTGTTCCCGTCCTCATAAAAAGTACGATAAATACTATCTAATTTGTTTTTTTTGTAATAAGCGATCCTATATTCTTTTCCATTTTCAAAATACTCTATCGATTGCCCGGTCACTAGTCCGTTTTTAAAATAAGCCCTTACTTTTATTTGCCCATTTTCATAATAGCCAATTGATTCTCCCTCCGGTTTTCCGTTTAGAAACAGAGCTTTTGCTTTAATGTTTCCGTTTTTGTAATAAGCAACAGTTGGCCCTTCTCTTATGTCTTTCTTAAATGTAAGTTCGGAAGTTTTGTTTCCATCTCTATCATAATAAACAGCTTTACTTAAAAGGCCGTTTATTCTGAAATTAATAGATTGAATTTTGCCCTGAGAATCATAATAACCGGTATCGGTAGTCATTTTTTCCTGAGCCAAACAATAATTACCAAATACTAAACAAGCAAGAGATAGGGTAAAAAAACGTCTCATTTTTTAGCTATAGGTTAAACCGGTTGGGCACGAATCAATAGTTACGAAATTTTTTTAATAATTTCCTCTAATGTCAAATTCTCAATTTTACTATCCTTCGTTTTAAGCGTGTACTTTTGATTAGTCATTTCATTTGAGCCAATAACAATGGCGTAAGGAATATCTTTTTTAGTAGCGTAATCAAATTGCTTGTTTAGTTTCTTGGTTACATCGGGATATAATTCGGTTCGGATGCCGGCTTTTCTTAAAGTTGAAAGCATTTGCAGGCCATGCTGCTGCTCGGCTTCGCCCATGTGCATGAGTAATAGTTGAGTAGTTTGAAGTTTTAAGTTTGAAGTTTGAAACAAACCTAATTCCTCCATCACATCATAAATCCTGTCAACCCCAAATGAAATTCCAACTCCACTAACGTTTGGCAAACCAAAAATACCGGTTAAATCGTCGTAGCGACCGCCGCCGGTTATGCTTGGAGTAAATGTTCCGGCATTTGCTTTTACTTCGAAGATGGCGCCTGTGTAGTAGTTTAGTCCGCGGGCGAGGGTAATATCTAATTCTACTTTAGAGTTTTTATGTTCCGCTTGAGCATTTAAAACATATTCTAATTCAGCAACTCCCTTTAACCCGATTTCGGAATTAACTAAAAGTTTTTTTAGGAAATTTAATTTTTCGACATCATTCCCTTTAAAAGACAAAAGCGGTTGCAGTTTCTCAATAGAAGCGGCGCTAATTCCATTTTCGGTAAGTTCTTTATTTACTCCGTCTACGCCAATTTTATCTAATTTGTCAATTGCAACAGTAATATCAACTATTTTTTCTTTCTCGCCAATTACATCAGCAATACCACTCAATACTTTCCTATTATTAATTTTAATTACAACCGGAATTCCCAATTCACTGTAAGTATCACACATTAACATTACCAACTCAATCTCATTCACCAACGAATTACTTCCAATTATATCCGCATCGCATTGGTAAAATTCGCGGTAACGTCCTTTTTGGGGCTTATCTGCGCGCCATACGGGTTGGATCTGAAAACGTTTAAACGGAAAAGTAATTTCATGCTGATGTTGCACTACGTAACGCGCAAAGGGCACCGTTAAATCGTAACGCAAAGCTCTTTCGGTTAAAACGGGTGTGTTGCGGGCGTTTTCTAAACTTTTGGTAAACTCTTCCTGCAATTTATCTTTTTCTTTACTCTCGTGTATACGTGAGTTTAAAATTTTAAACAATAACTGATCGCCCTCCTCGCCGTATTTCCCTGTAAGAGTAGTAAGATTCTCCATAGCGGGCGTTTCAATCTGCTCGAAGCCATATAAACGGAAATATTTCTTGATGGTGTCAAGAATATAATTGCGCTTTGCCATCTCGGCGGCAGAGAAATCGCGGGTACCTTTGGGTATAGAGGGTTTGTTCATATTCGTGCAAATTTAGAATAAATTAACCACTTTTTCGTTCAGGGTAAATATCTATATTTGACAAACGCTATTTATGAAGTTATTACAAGGAAAAACAGCCATTATTACAGGTGCATCCCGGGGTATCGGTCACGGCATTGCCTTAGCCTTCGCCAAGGAAGGCGCCAATGTAGCCTTTACTTATCTAAGCTCCGACGAGAAAGCTAAAGCTTTGGAAACGGAACTCGCTTCCCATGGCATTAAAGCCAAAGGCTATAAAAGCGACGCCGCCAACCACAAAGCAGCAGAAGAATTAGTAAATGCCGTAGTAGCCGAATTCGGAACCGTAGATGTTTTGGTAAACAACGCAGGCATTACCCGCGATACGCTGCTGATGCGCATGAGCGAGCAGCAATGGGACGAAGTAATGAGCGCTAACCTTAAATCAGTATTCAATCTAACAAAAGCCGTTATAAAACCCATGCTAAAAGCAAAAAGCGGCTCAATAATAAATATGAGTTCAGTAGTGGGCGTAAAGGGCAATGCCGGACAAAGTAATTATGCCGCTTCTAAGGCGGGAATTATTGGATTCACAAAATCAATCGCGCTTGAGTTAGGTTCAAGAAATATTCGCAGCAATGCAATCGCCCCCGGTTTTATTGAAACCGAAATGACAGCGGTACTTGATGAAAAAGTTGTTCAAAGCTGGAGAGACGGCATTCCCTTAAAACGCGGTGGTACCGTTGATGATGTTGCTAATGCCACTTTATTTTTGGCCAGCGACATGAGTAAATATATTACCGGCCAGTGCTTAAATGTATGCGGCGGAATGTTGACATGATTTTTTGCCACAAAGACGCAAAGAAAATTTAAAGTAGTGTGATAAATTATCTAAAACTACCGCGCCTTTAATCTTTTTTCGATGAAAACAACCGATATGGAGAAACGCAAAGAAAATATGGTAATTTTTAACAACTATCAATGTATTCAAAATAAAACCTTAGCGCCTTTGTGCCTTTGCGGTAAAAAAAAAGGAGTAAAACTATTTTAGTGTGAGCATTGTTACCGAATATCCTATCTGGTTTATAATTTTTTGTCTGCTGACAGGACTAGGCTACTCGTTTTTTCTTTACCGTAAAAGAAATCCCGATACAAGTAAAATCATTCATTATTCGCTTTTTGCGACTCGTTTTGCCATTGTTTCTGTTTTAAGTTTCTTTTTATTGAATCCCCTCATAAAAAGCTCTTCTTCTTATGCCGAAAAGCCCATTATCATTATCGCTGCAGATAACTCGGCTTCTATTGCCAAAAACAAAGATTCTCTTTTTTATAAAAATGATTTTCCTGCTATAATTAAAAAATTAGGAGAAGATTTAGCTGATAAATACGAAATACGCTTTGTAAAATTTGCCGGCGATGTGCAGGATGATTCTTCTTTAAATTATACAGGTAAAGAAACAAATATCTCGGCCGTGTTGGCTCAAATCCGGAGTAATTACGAAGGAAAAAATTTGGGAGCGCTTGTACTTGCATCAGATGGTTTGTACAATACAGGCAATAATCCGGTGTACGAAGCCGAAAAAAATAATTTTCCCGTATACACCATCGCTTTGGGTGATACTTTATTGCAGAAAGACGCGCTCATTAAAAAAGTAGCACACAATCAAACTGCATACATCGGTAATCAGTTTCCGGTAGAAGTGCAGGTGCAGGCAACAGATTTACAAGGAAAGGATGCCCTTGTTAGTATTTTAAAAGACGGCAAAAAACTTTTTGAGCAAAAAATCACTTACACTTCTCCCAATCACAGCGCGGTTTTTAATTTTTTATTGACGGCAGATAAAGCCGGGCTACAGCGTTATCAGGCAGTAATTTCACTCTCGGATGGCGAACTAAACAAAACCAATAACAATATGGCTTTTGTAGTGGATGTTATTGATAAACGCGAAAAGGTTTTAATTTTAGCCAACGCTCCACATCCGGATATTAATGTCCTTAAACAAGCTATAGAAACAAACCAAAGCTATGAGGTAGAAATAAAAATGGCCGAAAATTACTCCGCTTCATTTAAACCTTACAGTTTGGTTATCCTGCATCAAATAGAATTAAAAAATCCAATCACTAAAAAACTTCTTTCCGAAATCGCAACACACAAAACATCCGTATGGCAATTTTC
>JBBQRR010000049.1:0-29440 GCA_038214655.1 Bacteroidia bacterium
GTCTATAGCAACAAACATCAGCATAGTAAAAGCAAGTAATGGCGGAACTGTTACCTGGAATGGTACCAGAACTAAAACTTTGTTGAATACCAGCGATACAGTTAATGTTTACCACGGACAGGCAATTCCTATTTCATGGAATAAAGCTAAAGTTGGTACTACCGGTAGTGCAAGCGGACATACAGCTAAAAACGAAAACTATACAGCAACTGTTACTAGCCAATTAGTACGTGATTTTACCTGTGCTCCTGATGTAAACAAACCGGGTCGTCACCCATTTATTCAAGGTACTATTGATTTTACTCCGGGCTCTAAAGCAACACGCCATATTGATTATGGTAGCGGCACCTGCGATTTAAATTATACGGTAACTATTAACGGAGTTACGTATTCGCTAACGATGAATTAATTTAAAAAAACATAAAAGAAAACGCCGTCCTGCTACTAGTGTGACGGCGTTTTTTTATTTAGGAAAATTTGAATTTAAACTAAATCAAAAAGATTGTTTACTCCCGGATAACGGCCAACCGTAAATCCTTCGGCATAACGTACACCTATACTTCTACCCCAAATACTCATCTTGGCAAACATTGCTTCCAAAAATTCGGGAGTAGAAATTGGTGTTTGAGGTTCTTTTGAGTTTGGATTAAAAAATTGTGAAGAGAAAGCCATAATAGATTCTCTTTTTTTATCGGCAAAGGCAGTTACATCCACCACAAAATCGGGATGCATAAAATTATCCTGTATATAATGATAAACTGCTTTCGGTCTCCATGGCTCCTGCCCCGTTTCTAATTTTGCAAGGCCACTGTAAAAACAGGCTTCTGCAACTAAACGCGCAGCGCGGCCATGATCAGGATGTCTGTCGCTAACCGCGTTGCACAAAACAATTTGTGGTTTGTGCTGGCGCAACACTTTTATAATTTCGAGCTGAGACGCTTTATCGTTCTCAAAAAAGCAATCTCCCAAATTTAATTGGTGGCGGAATTTTGTGCCCAGTATTTTAGCGGAGTCGCCGGCTTCTTTTGTTCTTAATTCTGCGCTTCCTCGGGTTCCCATTTCGCCATGGGTTAAATCCAATATACCGGCAGTTTTGCCAAGGGCAATGTGTTTTAACAGCGTGCCGCTGCAACTAAGTTCAACATCATCGGGGTGAGCGCCTATGGCAAGAATATCAACAGGCATACATTATTTTCCTTCTATCCAATTAGTAACTACTTCATCGGTTGGTAAAGTGCGCGAAGGAAGGTGTTTTACATATTTTCCGTTTTCGTCAATCAAAAATTTATTAAAATTCCATTTCACAACCGCGTCTTCCACGCCATTCTGATCTTTATGCGTAAGCCACTGGTAAACAGGGTTTGTACCTACACTTACTTTCTCCATTAGTTGAAAGGTAACACCGTAGTTTTTGGTGCAAAATTCTTTAATCTCGCCTGCTGCGCCCGGCTCTTGTCTGCCAAAATCATTGCATGGAAAACCGATGATTACAAAATTCTTGTCTTTATACTTTTTATTTAACTCTTCCAGTTCTTTGTATTGCGGGGTAAAACCACACTCGCTGGCAGTATTAACTATCATCACCTTTTTGCCTTTTAAGGAAGCAAAATCAAAATCCTTTCCATCTAAGGTCTTTGCCTTAAAGCTATGTATAGAGGTAGTATCGGCACTAAAAAAAGCGCTGAAGGTTAAAAGAGTTACTGCAAGTAGTGTTTTCATTTTTATTTTGTTAGGTTATTGGGTTCAAAATTATGTAAATAAATGGTCCTTTTGCCCTGAAACTTAGCTATTTTTGTGCCAAACTTTGAACACCGCTCATATAATACACTTGTTAAGGAAAGAATTCCTCCTCGAATTCCGCCAAAAGACGGCTTTGGCCTCCATTTTATTGTATGTTTTAAGCATCGTTTTTATAGGTTTTTTAAGCTTTAAAAGCGGCATAAGGCCCGATGTTTGGGCAGCTCTATTTTGGATAATTGTGTTCTTTGCCGGCATTAACGCGGCCTCTAAAAGTTTTTTTACCGAGAGTAAACACCGTGCTATTTATAACTATACGCTTTATAATCCCTCTGACTTCGTTATTTCTAAGATGATATATAATACCCTTTTAATTTGGGTTGTTAGTTTGTGCGGCGTACTTTGCTTTGGGTGGATGATTAATTACCCGGTGCAAAACAACCTTTTGTTTGTATTAACGCTCTTATTGGGTGGCGCAGCTTTGGCAGGTTCTTTAACCCTTATGAGTTGCATTGCTTCTAAAACCGGAAACAGCTACTCTGTTATGAGCTTATTGAGTATGCCTGTTTGTATACCCGTTTTACTTTTAGCCTTAAGGTTAACCCGCAATGCCATTGATGGATTAGATTGGAGCGTTAGTTATAATTACCTGGGCGGTTTGTTAATTATTGACTTGATAATTGTTAGTCTGTCGTTTTTTTTATTTAGGTATCTTTGGAAAGAGTAAAAAAGGGATTAGTGATTAGTGGAAAGGGATTAGAAAGTAAAGAAAAGTAAATGAAACATTGGTGGTGGAAAATAGTAGGGATTTTATTTGTGGTTTACTCCATAGTGATGGGCTTTTTGGGCACTGTGCCGCGATTGGATATTTTAAATGAAACTATACGCAATCTATATTTTCATGTGCCGCTTTGGTTTGCCATGCTGGTGCAAATGGCTATTAGCTGGGCAGCCGCATTAATGTATCTAACTAAATACAATACAAACTACGATATTATTTCTTCGCGGGCGGCCATTGTAGGCGGGATGTTTGCTTTGCCGGGAATTATTACGGGCTCTGTATGGGCCACGTATACCTGGGGTAAGCCGTGGGTTGCCGATGACCCAAAACTACAAGGCGTAATGGCATCTATGATTGTTTACTGCGTTTACTATTTGTTGCGCGCCTTAATTCCCGATCCTCAAAAAAAAGCCAGGATATCTGCGGTGTACAATATTTTTGCTTTCGTAATGACTTTTGTATTTATTATGATTTATCCTCGTATGGCTCCAAATTCACTTCATCCCGGCAACGGCGGCAACCCCGCGTTTGGTAAATACGATATGGATAGTAACATGCGCCTGGTGTTTTATCCTGCCTGTATTGGTTGGATTATTATGAGCTTCTGGTTAATGAATGTTTTATCGAGAATAAAAAAATTAGAATTAAAAATTGAAAATCATGAATAAACTAAGCGCATTCTTACTGCTTATACTTTTTTCGTATTCCGCTGCAGCGCAGGAAACTCCGCAAATGGCAGACGCCATGCGTGCCGACGGAAAAATTTATGTGGTGGTACTTGTATTAAGCATCGTATTTGTTTGTTTAGCTACTTATTTAATAATCATTGATAGAAAAGTAAAAAAACTGGAGGAAAGAAAGTAATGAGAATTGAGTATAGAGAATTGAGAAAATACAGCTCTTTACTCACTACACAAATCTCAATACTCAATACCCATTACTCAATACGCATAAAATGAAAAAAACACACATAGCCATCATCGTAATAGTAGCAGTAGCCATAGGCGCATTAATTGCAACCATGGGCAGTAGCAGCAGCTATTCGGATTTTGTAGAAGCCGGCAAAAACCCCGATACCGAGTATCACGTTGTGGGCAAATGCGATAAAACAAAAGCTACCGAATACAATCCCGCAGTAAATACCGATGAGTTTACTTTTTACCTGGTAGATAATAAAGGCATCGAGAAAAAAGTGGTGTTACACAAAAACAAACCGCAGGACTTCGATCGCTCGGAACAAATTGTAATTATCGGCAAAATGCAGGGCGAAGAATTTCATGCAAAAGATATTTTAATGAAGTGCCCATCTAAATACAACGACGGCAAACCAACAGAGAGTAAAGGATAATTTATGTGGATTATACATGTACTCATTGCTATAGTAAAAGGATTAAGTAAGGGCCTCGATAAAAACGAGGTGCATCCCGAAATTAGCCTTTCTGTTCAAAGAGCCACTGCGCATAAAGACATTCCGGATATTGATGTTGTTAAAAGACAGTTCGGTATAAAATTTAATATGCTGCAAAAAATTTTAGATAACCATGATATTGTAGCCGGCCCAACCGCAAAAACAGATCCAGATAAGTATGCAGAAGCTACCCGGACTATTTTATATCGGCTTCCCCATAAAAAAACTTCAGGAGAAGTGAGCCAATTACTTTCAAAAGAATTTATGTTATGGTTCGGCTCTAATTATTGGGATAAAAATAAAAAATTAGCGCTTGACCACGAAGTATATAGTTTTAAATCGGTGAATCTTTTTACGCATAGTATGAAACACAGTTAAACGTACAAGTGAACGAACAAATTACATACATAGGAGAAAGATTGTGGGCAGGGCATCTTGGTAATTTTTTTATCATACTCTCAACCGTTGCGTCCCTGCAAGCCGCTATCTCTTATTTCTTTGCCGAAAAAACTAAAGAGCAAGGTTGGTTAAAACTCGGCCGCCTGTCTTTTCGCATACATGTATTGGGCGTGTTTGGCATTATTGCCACTTTGCTTTTGATGTTAAGCCATCACTATTATGAATACGCCTACATATGGCGCCACTCGGATAATGCCATGCCTATGCGCTATATTTTAGCCAGTTTTTGGGGCGGCCAGGAAGGAAGTTTTTTATTGTGGATTTTTTGGCACACTATAATCGGGTTGATATTACAACGCACAGCTAAAACTTACGAGAGCGGCGTAATGTGTATTCTCTCATTAGTGCAGGTATTTTTAAGTACAATGATTTTGGGAGTAATTTTTCTCGGCACAAAAATCGGCGGCAATCCTTTTGTTTTATTGAGAGAAACTCCCGAGTATGCAAACATTCCGCTATTTACAAATCCATCTTATTTAGTAAAACTCGACGGACAAGGATTAACTCCATCCCTGCAAAATTATTGGATGACTATTCATCCCCCCACTTTGTTTTTAGGTTTTTCGTTAACTGTTGTACCCTTTGTATACGCCCTTACCGGTTTGTGGAGAAAGGATTTTACCGGCTGGCAAAAATCAACTTTACCTTGGGCATTTACCGGGGTAATGGTTTTAGGCACGGGTGTTTTAATGGGAGGAGCTTGGGCCTACGAGGCATTAAACTTTGGTGGCTTTTGGGCCTGGGATCCTGTTGAGAACGCATCTATGGTGCCTTGGTTAACATTGGTGGGCGCGGCGCATTTATTAATTGTAAATAAAAACAAAGGCAATTCAGTTTTTTCGGCCATACTGTTGTCGGTTACCACTTTTATTTTGGTGCTCTACTCTACTTTTTTAACCCGCAGCGGCATTTTAGGAAACGCCTCGGTGCATGCTTTTACAGATTTAGGTATGCAAAAACAATTATTGCTTTACTTGCTGGCTTTTGTTTTTATCAGCATTTACCTTATGCAGCAAAAAAAGTATTTTGCATGGATGTATCTTGCCATAACTGGATTAGTGTTTGCGGCAGTTTTTATATTTAGCTTTTATCCAACTATTTTACTTACCACTTGGGGCTTTATATCGCTGGTACTTTTATTTACCGGGTATTTTTACGGATTTCCTAAAGATGATAAGGAAGAAAGTATTTACAGTCGCGAGTTCTGGATGTTTGCCGCTTCGTTTGTGTTATTCTTATCAGCCGTAACCATCAGTATTTTTACATCCATTACTATTTTCAATAAAATGTTTGGCATCAATAAGGCGCCTTTTACACCCGAAAAATTTAATACCTGGCAAGTTCCTTTTGCTATTGTTATTGCTTTGTTGCTAGCTATCGGACAATTTTTTAAATACACAAAAACAGATAAGAAACAGTTTTATAAAAGTTTGCGCATTGCGGGTACGCTTGCTTTGCTATTTGGCGCTATTGGCTCGGCAGCACTTTATTTTTCAGGAAACTGGAGTGAGGCAACATCCACACAAAAAATAAATTATTGTACCTATGCGCTTCTATTAACCACATCGGCTTTTGCACTTTTTGCCAATACCGAGTATTGGTTGCGCATTTTAAAGGGTAAACTAAAAAGCGCAGGTTCATCTATTGCGCACATTGGTTTTGCTTTATTATTAATAGGCGCACTTATTTCCACATCCAAAAAGGCCACACTTTCTAAAAACACTTCACAAAAAAGTGTTTCAGCCTTAGGAAAAGAATTTAACGATAAAAAAAGTATTTTACTTACCCTGCACGATACGCTTCCTATGGGGCCGTACTATGTTACGTATACGGGTAAAGAAAAAAAGGGCATCAATGTAGATTTTCAAGTAGAGTATTTTACAAGAGAAAATAACAAGTTTGTAAAACAATTTGAATTATTTCCGCGCATCATGCGCACGCCCCGCATGGGAGATAATGCAGAGCCCGATACACGTCGTTTTTTAAGTAATGATATCTATACACACGTTACTTACGCCGATTTAAATATAGAAACATCATCTTCAAAAAATTTCGAATACACCGAACCGCAAAACAACATCATTCATCTGCACGATACGTTGTTTGCCACAAATGCCATTATTATTGTTGATTCACTAAAAACAAATCTTAGCAAAGAACAGTATCAAAAAAATGATTCTTCGATTATGGTTACCGCCGTATTAAAAGCTTACGATATCGAAACTAAAATTCATTACGCGCATCCTAAATACCATCTGGTAAAAAATCAAATCGACCCTATCAGTGATTCAATTCCGGACTTAGGCCTGCATTTTACGTTCTGGAAGATAAATCCTACCGATGGCTCCATCGAAATCATGCTGAGCGAAAGAAAAACCAACCAAAAGGACTTTATTGTTATGGAGGCCTACATGTTTCCCTTTATAAACGTGCTTTGGCTGGGCTGTTTGGTAATGGTCATTGGCACGGCACTTGCCGTTTGGCAGCGTTTAAGGGGCAAATAAGTCGTTACGTTTTATTTTTTTTCTTACATTTAGAGCATATAATGCAGGATACCTCGGTACATACCACTAAGCTTTTAAGCGAAATTATACGCGAAGTTTCTTCTTTGCTTTCGGTAGAAGAAATTATTGGCAAGGTTTACCAAAATGTAAATCAATTAATGGACGCCTCGGTTTTTGCTATTGGCCTGCATAAACCCGATACCAATGAACTTTGCTATCCTGCCGATATCGAAAAAGGAGAAAAACTTCCGGTTAATTACGATTCGTTAGATGATGATTTCAGGCTTTCGGTACGTTGTTTTAAAACGTGTAAAGAAATTATTACCAATGATTTTATAGGCGAATACAAAACTTTTTTTCCCGGCAAAGATATGCCCGCCCCAATTGCAGGCGAATTAACAGCTTCCATTATTTATCTTCCCTTATTTATAAGAAACCATGCTGTTGGCGTTTTTACAGTACAAAGTTTTGTAAAAAATTCGTTTACCGAATATCATTTAAGCATTTTACGCGGGCTGGCCGTTGCTATTACAGGCGCTTTAGAAAGAGCTCAGCTTTACGAAAATATGGAGGCCGAAGTAAAAAAACGTACCTCCGAAGTTATTCGTCAAAAAGAAGAAATAGAACACAGCTACCAAAACACAAAATTACTGAGCGAAATCGGCAAACAAATTACCTCTTGTTTAACGGTCGAAAAAATTATTGAAACTACATACGAAAACATTAATAAATTAATGGACGCCTCTTCCTTTTGGATCGGCATTCATAACGCCGCAACAAAAAGATTAGAGTATCCGCTTGGAAAAGAAAAAGGAAGAACGATAGGCAATGCATTTTACGATTTAACCGAAGATGAGCGCTTGCCGGTTTGGGCTTTTAAAAACCAAGAGCAGGTTTTTGTAAATGATTATTTGAAAGAATATAACAATTACATTCCCGGAGGTAAACCGCCACGCCCCATTGCCGGCGAGATGCCCGAATCTTCTATATGGTATCCGCTCATTTCTAAAGACCGGAAAACAATGGGCATATTAACCATACAAAGTTTTCAAAAAAATGCGTACACCGGTTATCACTTAAGCATTGTGCGCAGCCTTGCCGTTTTTACCTCTATCGCTTTAGAAAATGCGCTGCTTTACGAACAGGTTGAACAAAAAGTTAAAGAGCGTACCCTTGAAGTAGTAAAACAAAAAGAAGAAATTGAGCAGACTTACGAAAATTTAAAATTGCTGAGTGAAATCGGGCAGCAAATTACTTCCTGCCTTACTGTCGAAAAAATTATTGAAACAACATATACCAGTTTAAACCGGCTGATGGATGCTTCGGTATTTTTTATTGGTATGCATAATGAACCGGAAAACAGATTGGATTTTCCGGGTGCTATCGAGAAAAACGAAAACCTCCCTCCGTTTCATATCAGTCTTAGCGATCACACCCGTTTAGCCTCGGTTTGTTTTAATGAAGGGCGCGAAATTTTTATAAATGATTTACCAAACGAATTCAATAAATTTATTCCCGACCTGTACGCATACGGTGCCATTGTAGGCGAATTACCTATGTCGATTATTTATTTGCCGCTTATTGACAAGCAAAATAAAAAAACGGGGGTAATTACCGTTCAAAGTTTTGCAAAGGGTGCTTATACATCTTACCATTTAAGCATTATTAAAAATTTAACGGTATTTGTAAACATCGCTTTAGAAAACGCTTTCAATTTTGAAGAAGTAGAACACAAAGTAATTGCACGTACCGCCGAAGTAGTAAAACAAAAAGAGGAGCTCGAAGAAAAAAACAAAGACATTACCGATAGCATTAATTACGCCAAAAGAATTCAGGAAGCCCTGCTCCCATCTGCTGACATGCGCGAAAAGCTTTTTCCCGAATCGTTTATGCTTTTTAAGCCGCGCGATATTGTTAGCGGGGATTTTTATTGGTTTGCCGAAAAAAACGGCAAGCGTTTAATTGCAGCGGTTGATTGTACGGGCCACGGTGTACCCGGTGCGTTTATGAGTATGATTGGAAATTCTTTTTTAGGAGAAATTGTTAACGAAAGATCGTTAACACGCCCGGGATTAGTTTTGGATAAGTTACGCAGCATGGTTATCCGTTCTTTAAAGCAAAGTGATGCCGAAAGCGGGGCCAACGACGGCATGGATATTTCTTTATTAAGTTTTAGAGAACACAATCCCGCCGATGGGGTTATAAAAGTTGAGTGGGCCGGCGCCAATAATCCGCTATGGATTGTGCGTAACGGCGAGTGCATTGTTTACAATCCGGATAAGCGCCCAATAAGTTTCTCGCGCGGCAATTCCTTGTTATTTACCAATCATACTATTGAATTACAAAAAGGCGATGCGCTTTATATTTTTACAGATGGCTATGCCGATCAGTTTGGCGGGCCCAAAGGAAAAAAGTTTAAGTACAAACACTTGCAGGAAGTTGTTTTAGCCATGCAGCACGAACCCATGAGTAAACAGGAAGCCGTGCTTTCTAAAGTGTTTACCGAATGGAAAGGTAGTTTAGAGCAAGTGGACGATGTTTTGATGATTGGAATTAAGGTTTAGCGTTAACGCTTATCGACATTAAAATCTGCCAAATGAAAATTGCCGAAGAAATACATTTAAGTTACACCAAAATAGCTCAGCGCTTTGCCTTGGTAAAAGGGATTAAGTGCGAATGCAATAAAATTATAAAGAAGGATGGAACATTTACCGTCACACTCGAAATTATAATAGAAAACAGAATATCTGATTATGATTATGGCTTGGTTTTTTCTACCAATGCGCAACGTTCCTCGCATTTAGGCCGTGACTTAAAAGAATCAGTAATAGGTGAAATATTTCTTATGTCGGATCTTTCTTATGGAGACGGTGAAATGATTGCAGATACGAAAGAATTTAAATACCTTGTTGAAGATGTTCCCGCTCAGGAAATAATAACCGAAACAGTTTTAAAATTTATTGTTGAAGCCCAAACAAATTTGGTTCCTGCCTTATTCGATAGGTATGGAATACACGTTTGAGATTTTTTTTATACTTTTATCTTGTGAAAAAAAGTTTATTGCTATTTATTCTATTCCCATTTTTAATGTTGGGCCAATACCAAAGGCAAGCCGACTCCCTTCGCAATTTAATAGCTTCTGCACCCGAGGATACCAATAAAGTAAACCTGCAGATGAAACTTACTTGGATTGTAATGCACAACGAGCCCGAAAAGGCAACAACAATTTCTAACGAAGCACTTGCATTAGCTACCAAACTTGATTGGAAAAAAGGAATGGGCACCTGTTATTCGTACCGTGGTTTTATTTACGAAAACACTGCGGATAATACCCATGCCATGGAGTGCTACCTGAAAGGATTAAAAATTTTTGAAGAAATAAATTATACCCAAGGCAAAGCCATTGCTTACTCTAACATAGGCGTTTTGTACGGCAATTTAGGCGATAATAAAAACGCGCTTATTTATTATTTTAAAAGCTACGAAATTTTAAAAAGCAGCGGTAATAAATACCGAATAGCCGTAGTGCTTTGCAATATTGGCACGCGCTATAACGAAATGAAGCAATATGACAAAGCGTTGGAGTATTGCAACCAAAGCCTCGGCTTATTTAAAGAAATTGATAACAAAACAGGAATTGCAACTTTGTTACTAAATGTAGGAGAAGCTTTAAGTAACAAGAATGACGATAAAGCGGCCATGCCCTATTTAAAAGAAAGCCTAAAAACATGGAAGGAAGTAGACAGTAAACATGATATTGCTCAAACACTCATCAGCCTCGCCAATTCGCAAATTATATTGGGACAATTAGCAGATGCTAAACAAAACCTTGACACTGCCTTTAAATACGTAAAAGAAGTAAGTGCTGTAGATTTAGAGAGTCAGGCTTGGGCAAAGCAAAGTCAACTGCTAAAAAAACAGGGAAAAGGAATAGAAGCTCTTGATGCTTTTACTAAATACATTACCCTGCGCGACAGTTTAAATAATCTCGAAAAGCAAAATCAGCTGGCACGAAAGGATATGCAATTTGAGTATGATAAAAAAGAAACAGTCCTTAAAGCCGACCAGGAAAAGAAAGAGGCCGTTTCTAATGAAGAGAAAAAAAGGCAGCGCATTATTATTTACTCCATTAGTTTTGGTTTTGTGCTATTGCTGGTTCTTGCGCTTGTAATTTTTAGGAGCCTCCAGCAAAATAAAAAGCAAAATAAAATAATTACCGAACAAAAGCATCTGGTTGAGGAAAAACAAAAAGAGATACTTGATTCTATACATTACGCAAAGCGCATACAAACTTCTTTGCTTACAAATGAAAAATACATTAACAAAACGCTAAATAGGCTTATTAATGAAAAGTAAATTTTAACATATTTTAATACTTTATTCTTATAATGATTAGCTTCTTTTAAATTAATTGCGAATATTTGTTCAATAAAATACGTTTATGGATTTTAACCAGCTTTTAAGTAATTTTTTAGCCCCGCCGGTCCCCTTTTTCTTTTTAGGGCTCATTGCAGTTCTATTAAAGTCAGACATTGAGATTCCGCAGCAGATTTCAAAATTTATTTCGCTTTACCTTTTAATGGCCATAGGCTTTAAAGGTGGCGTTGAATTGCATCACAGCGGTTTTAGTACGGAGGTGGGCCTTGTGCTTATTTGTGCAATGGCAATGGCCATACTTACTCCACTTTACGCCTATTGGATATTGCGTAAAAGGCTCGATATTCCAAATGCAGCAGCTCTTGCGGCAGCTTTCGGCTCGGTAAGCGCTGTTACTTTTATTACAGCTTCTAACATTTTAGCAGATGCCGATATTGCTTTTGGCGGTGAGATGGTTGCTGCAATGGCTTTAATGGAATCTCCATCAATTGTTATTGGTGTTTGGATTTACAGAAAATATCACGATCATGGTGCAAACGCGCAACATTTGGATTTGAAAGAATTGCTTCGCGAAGCATTCTTAAATGGCTCGATTGTAGTTTTATTGGGAAGTCTTATTATCGGCCTTGTATCGCACGAAAAGGGAATGCAAATTATGCAACCTTTTACAGGCGGTATTTTTAAAGGAATGCTTTCTTTCTTTTTATTAGACATGGGTGTTGTTGCAGGCAAAAGACTTGGCGCTATCAAACAAGCGGGATGGTTTTTAGTAGGGTTCGGAATTTTGCTTCCTCTGTTTAATGCCGCAATAGGAATTGGAATTAGCTACATGTTAGGTTTAAATCAGGGCAATGCATTTATGTTTACTGTTCTTTGTGCCAGTGCATCTTACATTGCGGTGCCGGCAGCTATGCGTATTGCAATTCCGGAAGCAAACCCGGGTATATATGTCCCCGTTGCTTTGGCTATAACCTTTCCGTTTAATATCATGGCGGGCTTGCCACTTTATTATTATATAATCGAACTAATTCATAAATAAAAAGCGCTCATGCAAAACGATATTAAAAGAATAGAAATTATTACCGATTACGCTTTTCTTAGCCGTTTGGTTAAAGTAATTGACGGAACCGGAGTTTCGGGATATACCATTTTAAAAGATGTGGCCGGAAAAGGCTTGCGAGGCAATAAAGATGGGCACGGCATAGCGGGTGGATTTAAAAACTGCTATATCATGGTTTGTTGCGATGAAAAAGAAGCAAAAAAAGTGGTTGAAGCAGTAAAACCTTTGATTACCAAATACGGAGGCATTTGCATTGTTTCTGACGCGCACTGGGTAATACATAATTAAATTGCAGGTGCAACTTTTCTCCCCTTCCTTCAAGGGCAGACCGCTAAACGTCGGAACGACGTAGCAGAGGGTGATCAAGAATTAAAATCGGAGGTGCAATTTTTCTCCCCTTCCTTCAAGGGGAGACAGGTAAACGTCGGAACGACGTAGCAGAGGGGTCTTTTGAAAGAAAAAATACATAGCCCAGCCCCAAGCCCTTCATTAGCATAAAACCCCTATCTTAGCGTCCCTCGTAAAAGGATGCAAACAACCTCTGATACATATAAAATAGTTTTAATAGGCGCCGGCAACGTTGCTACGCATTTAGGCAAGCGCCTGCAAAAAAAAGGACACGAAATTTTACAGATAATAAGCAAAAGCGAAAAATCGGCCCGCGAACTTTCTTTATTGCTAAGCGCGCCCTTTACAAACGATATAAAAAATATTAATAAAAATGCCGACGTCTATTTACTCTGCGTGCCGGATGATGAAATAATAAACATCGCCTCTACGCTTAAGCTTCCTCAAAAATTAGTTTTACATACTTCGGGCAGCATACGCATCACGGCACTAAAATCAATTTCCTCAAACTGCGGGGTTTTATACCCTTTATATAGTTTTTCTAAACAGGTAAAAGTTTCTTTTTCTTCCATGCCCCTACTTATTGAAGCAAGCAACAAAATAGCTTTGTTAAAACTTACACATTTAGCAAATAGCCTTGGCAAAAACATAACACCGGTTAATTCCGATCAACGTTTAAAAATTCATCTGGCCGCCGTATTTGTAAATAATTTTACCAATTACTTATACGCGCAGGCTTACGCTTTTTTAAAAACCGGAAAGCAAAATCATTTTCATTTACTGCAGCCTCTTATAAAGCAAACCGTAAAAAAAATAAAAACATTGCCGCCGGCGCAGGTACAAACAGGGCCTGCACGCAGAAATGATACGGTTACCCTAAAAAAACACATGGATCTTTTAGAAAATTACCCCGACCAAAAACAAATTTACAAATTACTTACCTCGCTCATAAAGAAACAATACCATGACCGAGAACTTTAAAAGTAAATTAAAAAATATTACTACTTTGATGTTTGACGTGGATGGTGTTATGACCGACGGCAAAGTTTATTTTTTTCACGACGGAACACCTATTCGTAATTTAAATAATAAAGACAGTTACGCTTTGCACTTAGCTGTTAAAAAAGGGTACAACATTGTTGTTATTACGGGAGGTAGTTCTGAAATTATAAGAGAAGCTTTGCAACGCTTAGGAATACAACACGTATTTTTAAAACAATCGGATAAACTAACCTGTTACAAAGATTTTATAAACGAGCATAGCATCAAAGACGAAAACATCTTATACATGGGCGATGATTTGCCCGACTACGAAGTAATGCAACGCGCAGGTATTGCCGCTTGCCCAAATGACGCAGCTACCGAAATAAAAGAACTTTCTATTTATATATCCGACAAAAAAGGTGGCGAAGGTTGCGTGCGCGATGTGGTTGAACAGGTAATGCGCGCGCGGGGCGATTGGGAAATAGCACACTGGTAAATGCCATCCACGAATACAATAGAACACGGATGAAACTGAAAAAATATGATTTGCGCAGATTTGATTTTTAGAAACAAGAGAACTCACACCAAAAACACCTAACTCCTACTACAAATAAAAAATCTTACCTTTATCATAAACAATCAGCGCCATCAGCGTTCCATTGTATTCCTTAAATGCAAACAAGATTTCAAATACAAGCAAAAATTAATTATAAAGCATATTAACAACGCATAACACACCAACAAATAAAAAATCTTACCTTTATCATAAACAATCAGCGTCATCAGCGTTCTATTGTATTCTGCAAATGAATATCAAAACTTTCATAAAACTTATACGCTTCGATAATCTTTTGGTTATTGCGCTTACTATGTTTGCCGTGCGCTATGGCATGGTTGAAAGTATTTTGTTTGCGCATACGCCCTCTGTACAATTAAAATTATCTTCTTTTGATTTTTGTTTACTGGTTGCAAGCACTGTTTTGATTGGAGCCGCCGGTTATATCATTAATGATTATTTTGATGTGAAGACCGATAAAATAAATAAGCCCGAAAAACTGTATATCGACCACGGAGTTAAGCGGCGTGTTGCTATGTTGGCGCACATGCAGTTTAATTTAATTGGCTTTATGCTGGGCGCTTATGTTTCTTATAAAGCAGGGAATATTTTTCTAAGTTTTATTCCTTTTGCCTCTATTACTTTATTGTGGTTTTACTCAACACACTTTAAAAGGCAATTACTTATTGGCAATCTGGTTGTTTCGGTTTTATCGGCACTGATACCTTTGCAGGTTTTACTTTTTGAAAAGCCTTTGATTGAAAATATAGAAAATCTTACATTTTTATACGCCACGGTAATTTGTTTTGCCACTTTTGGCTTTTTACTCTCTATGGCCCGCGAAATTATTAAAGACATGGAAGATTTTAAAGGGGATTTTGAAACCGGTTGCAAAACCATGCCCGTTGTTTGGGGCATTAAAGCATCTAAAGCGGTTACCACTATTTTTATAAGCAACACCATGCTTTTATTGCTATTTATATTTTACAAGCTTTATCAAAAAGATTTTTTGATGCTGATTATTTATCTTTTTGTTTTGGTGCTTATGCCTTGTATCTTTTTAGTTTGGAGATTATATCGCTCGCACACAAAAAGCGAATACCATACTTTAAGTAAGTGGGTAAAATTCATTATGGTAACGGGTGTATTGTCAACCATTGCCATTTATTTGTATTGCCATGGCTACAACGTCAGCATTTAAATATAAAATCATATTAGGCTCGGGCTCACCGCGCAGGCAACAGCTTTTAAAAGATGCCGGCTATGAATTTACAGTAAGATCGCTGGATGCCGACGAGAGTTTTCCTTCCACTTTAAAAGCAGAACAAATTGCACTTTACTTGTCGGAAAAAAAAGCATCAGTTTATCCCGATAAATTAAAAACAGACGAACTTTTAATTACTGCCGATACCATTGTTTGGGTAGATGACATTGTATTAAACAAACCTGCCGGCGAATTTGAAGCTAAGCAAATGTTACAATTACTCTCAGGCAAAATGCACCAGGTTTTTACCGGAGTTTGCATTAGTGGCGCCGAAAAGAAAATAAGTTTTACCGACGAAACAAAAGTTTGGTTTAAAAATTTAAGCGAGCCCGAAATTGATTTCTACATTAAAAATTACAAACCCTTTGATAAAGCAGGCAGCTACGGCGCACAAGACTGGCTTGGCCTAATTGCAATCGAAAAAATAGAAGGAAGTTATTTTAATGTGATGGGTTTACCAGTGCATAGGGTATACAAGGAATTGCAAAAATTTTAGTTTTTTCCATTTAATCCTAATCCGCTGCGAGCTGAGCCACGTATCAGTTTAAACAGCATATCTTCTTTTACGGGCATTAAAAAATCAGGCTGAATATTGCTAATTGACAAATACTTAATTAAACCTGACATCAAAAGGTTTATATTGAATCATAGAAGGTTCAATTCCATAGAATTATAATCAGACATCAAATAAAAAAACAGACATTGGACTCTTTTTTTACATAAAATATGCTAAATTTACCCTGGAGCCTACCAATTGCTTTTGTACCCAAAAAGGAATGCAATGGAAGTGAATACTATGAATCAGGATAAAAATAATTTTGGTAGAAGGGGCGCCTTATTTGTTTTATTACTTATAGCCGGTATTTTTTCAGGATATGCCACTAACGGCCCTCTTACTCACGGATGGGCAACAAAACCATTTGAACAAAAAGTTTTTATTGAGAATAAGGGGCAGTTTAACGAAAAGATCAACAATGGGTCGGGAAAAATTTTATTCGGTTGTTCAAACGCAGGAGTTGAAATGTACTTTACTCCAAAAGGATTAACATACAGGCATGATGTGTTAATACCAATGACGGAACGCGAAAAAGAATCGACATCTGCTAAAACAAGAGAAGAAGATGGTGAGAATGAAGGTAAGATGAAAAGTGTGCCACACTACTTGTTTATAGAATGGCTTGGCGCAAATCCGAATGCAGAAATAATTTCTGAAGAACAAGTTTCAAATTATTATACCTATAGCAGTGAGAAGGGCCTTCCCACAATTAAAGCCAGCGCGTATAAAAAAATCATCTATAAAAACTTGTATCCCAATATTGACGTAGAATATATTTTTCCAAAGGACAGCAGCGGAATAAAATATGCTATTATTCTGCATCCCGGGGCAGATGCCTCGCTAATTAAAATGAAATACACCGGAGCCGAAAAAATTTATTTGAGTGCCGATGGAAATGTTGAAGTAAAAAGTTCTTTTGGAAACTTTACCGATCATGCACCTGTATCTTTTCTTAACGATCATTCCATTGTTCCCACCTCGTTTACAAAAACCGGAAATACAATTTCATTTAATTTGCAGGCGTACGATCATAAACAAACACTTATCATAGATCCCTGGACAACAAATCCTTTTTTTACCGGATACGACGCTGCCTACGATATAAATTATGACTTGGGCGGTAATGTATATGTGTACGGCTCTACGGCACCTTTTCAGTTAACCAAATTAAACAGCGCGGGCGTGGTACAATGGACCTTTAGCGCCACCGGTTTTGGTCTTTACAGCAACCTTTATTTTTATGGAGATTTTGCTATGGACGAGGTAAGCGGAACAAGTTATTTGGTTGAAGGCTTAAATAATAATGGTAATCCTTGCAGAGTTTTCAAAATAAATTCAAGTGGAATACAAACAGGAACATTTGCCGGTAGCGCAAATATGAATGAGATGTGGAGGGCAGAATATAATCATTGCATCAACAAAATTGTAATTACCGGAAGCGGCTGGCCCGGCCCGGCATACCAAGCTGCGATATTAGATACTGCTTTAACAACGCTTACTCCCGTAAACGTACTTTCTTCTCCCCCCAATGAAGATACGCATGATATGGTACTGCTGGCTATGGATAACAGTGGCGCTTTTTGTTATATGGCCACTGCCAAATCTTACTTGTTCCCCTCTACTTACGATAATGTTATTTTAAAATGTCCTGTTCCTGCACTTGTTCCGCCTGTATTTTCTGTGCCTGATGGCCACATGTTTTTTGAGGAGAAAAGCATAAATTATGTTCCGTATTCTTTTGGTTTAAGAGATGCCAATGGAATGAACGGAATGTCGGCAAGTCCAAATTACCTTTACACATACGACAGTGATTCGCTTAAGCGGTGGAATAAAAATTCGGGTGCTTACATTACAGGCCTTCACATTTCACCTGCCGCCGCAACGTACAGTGTATATCCACCGGGAACTGCCATCAATATTGGTTGGGGCGGATTATCGACAGATGATTGCGATAATATTTATGCGGGGGTTAGCACTTCCATAAAAAAATACAATACTTCTCTCGCACTTACAAATACATTTGTTTTACCTGATACAGTTTTTGATGTAAAGGTGGGCCCCAAGAATAAATTGTATGCCTGCGGAAAAGGATTTGCAACAGAAATTATAAATATTAATACCATTACGCCCACTGTTACTACTACAGGCTCGCCCGCTACAGGTTGTAATGCCTGCAACGGAACAGCAACCGTAACCATTACCGGCGGATGCAATCCCGGCCCATATACTTATAGCTGGATGCCAGGAGGACAAACCACACAAATCGCAACAGGCCTCTGTCCCGGACAATATACTGTAACGATAACAACAGGTTGTGTAAAATTTTATACTGACACAGTAACTATTACGGGCGGATCTATCATGTCAACAACACTTAGTTCAACACCGGCGGCGTGTGCAAATAACGGTTCGGCTTCTGTTATTGTTAGCGGCGGAAATACACCCTATACTTATAGTTGGAGCCCATCCGGACAAACTACTTCAACCGCAACAGGACTTGGCGGAGGACTTTATACCGTTACAATTACCGATTCAAACAATTGTATTAAAACAGATACTATTTCAGTAATGACTTCAAATACCACTTTGTCTTATACACTTTTTCCGGGAACGATAGCATGTTATGGTGATACCGCAGGCATTAGTATTTCCGTTTCAAGCGGAACTGTTATATGGAACACTACTCCTGCGCAAACAGGCCTTAACGCGTATGGTCTTGCTGCCGGTACTTATACAGGCACCATTACCAGTGGCGGATGCACTTCTACTTTTACAGTAGCTCTTACAGAACCGCCTTTGGTTGTTATGAATCCCATAAATGATCTTGAATTTTGTCCGGATGTGCAAACGCCTACTATTAATTTTAGTTCAACTCCCGGTGGTACGTTGGCAAATTTCTTTTGGTCTAACTCCAATACGGCTATTGGTCTTTCGGCCGGGGGAACCGGAAATATTCCCTCATTTACAACTGTAAATACAAACAGCACGGTTATTAGCGCTGTCATTTCAGTGCATGCTTCTTACAATGGTTGTACCGGACCTGATTCTATATTTACAATTACAATTAACCCTGATCCAATAGCTAAATTTAGTGCGCAGAATAAAGTTTGTGAAGGAACCGCTATGACATTTACCGATAATTCTGTTACAGGCAGCGGAACAATAACACAGTGGAACTGGGATATGAATAATGATGGCATTTTTACTGATGCTTATTCCAATAACCCTTCTTATACATTTTCTATCCCGGGTACGTATACAGTTGGGCTGATTGTTTCAACAAATAAATTGTGTGTTGATACAGCAACTTTAACGGTTTATGTAAATCCAGCACCTTTGGTTTCTTTTAGCGGAGATAATTTACAGGGTTGCCCTATTGTAAGTGTAAATTTTACCGATCATTCCAGCATAGCTGCGCCGGGAAACATTACCGCTTGGCAATGGAATTTTGGCAATGGCACAACGTTTTCAGGGCAATTTCCTCCTACTGTTTTTTACACCGATTTATCTTCTACGCAAGTATATAATTATACCGTTAGCTTAACGGTTGTAAGTGACAGCGGCTGTCAATCAACAAGTGTTATACCTAATTACATAAAAGTTTTTCCGGTGCCCGTAGCAAATTTTTCATATACTACTTATGATGACGGATCTGAAGGAATAAACACACCTGTTTATTTTACCGATCAATCAATAGGAGCTACTACGGTGAGTTGGTATCTGGGAGATGTATTTGCACAAAACCAAAACACAAATTATACAAATGCGTTAAATCCGGTGCACACCTATTTATATGATCAGCCGTATTCTTATTCTATTACCGAATGGGCGTATAACCAATATGGCTGTGTAGACTCCATTACAAAAATCGTGGAGGTAAAACCGGGCTTTACATTTTATATTCCCAATGCTTTTTCGCCCAATGCAGATGGAGTTAATGAAGGCTTTAAAGGAACCGGTATTGGTATAGATAACGCCACCTATCATTTATGGATATTTGACAGATGGGGAAATCTTATTTTTCAAGCTAACGATTTGGAGAAGGCCTGGGATGGAAGAATAAAAGGCAAAGGAGATATTGTGCAGGAAGATGTGTACGTTTGGAAAGTGGAATTCAATGAGCTAAAAGGCAGGGCTCATCAATACCACGGCATCGTTTCGGTTATCAAGTAAACTTACAGATTGCCGGCCTTCTAATACAACATGTACTATTTATTTTGGGCAACAGATTAAAAGTAAATCGCCCCACCGCTACTATCCCTGCTTGTGCCGGTTACATTCTTTAAACAATTTACTTCTCCTCTAACCCGCAGTACTCCTAAAAAAGCAAAAATCAAAGCTTCTTTAAACTGTATCGTGTTGTCTTCCGGAATTTCCAAATCACAATCAGAATAGGCGGCTATGCGCGAAATAAAATCGCTATTATAAGCTCCGCCTCCGGTAATAAGAACATTCTTTATTTTAAAATGATTTAAGGCATGCGCAATTTGCAAAGCGGCGTGCTCAGATACCGTGGCGAGTTTATCGTTTACACTAATTTTTTCTTTATCAATAAGCGTAAAAACATTTTTCTCTATCCACTCTCTTCCTAACGATTTACTTTTATACTCTTTGTAAAAAGAAAGCTCGTTTAATTTATTTAGTAAATACCAATGTACCAGTCCGCTTTTTGCCAGCTTACCTCCTTTATCATACGGCAATCTTTTTTTAGCGGTTAAGTAATTAAGCACGGTGTTTGCCGGACAAATATCAAAGGCCATTCTCCCCTTTGTAGGGGGAGTTCCTCGAGATTTATCTCGCGGAGAGGGGGTATTGTTTCTATTAAAAGAAATATTTGCTATTCCTCCCAAATTTAAACAGGCATCGTACCTGGTAAAAAGTAATTCATCACCAATCGGCACTAAGGGGGCTCCTTGTCCGCCAAGAGCCACATCGCCGCTTCTAAAGTCGCAAACAGTTTTTATTTGGGTAACAGCGGCAATTGCGGCGCCACTGCCAATTTGTAAAGTAAAACCTTTTTGAGGCTGATGAAAAACCGTGTGGCCGTGCGAAGAAATTAAATCAACTTTGCCTGCTTTATTTGTTTTTATAAATTTCAGTACTTGTTGCCCAATAAACTTTCCAAATTCAGCATCCAGAGCACATAAATTCTCAGCCGAAAGTTTGTGTGCCTTCGCTAATTTATTTTTCCAAACCGGAGTGTAAGAAATGGTTTTGGCTTTCTCAATTCGATACATCCATTTGCCACCTTCAAAAGTAAAATGACATAAACAGATATCAAGCCCGTCTAATGAGGTGCCTGACATAAGGCCTATGACTTTATACTTGTTTTCCTGCATTGCTAATTATTAAGATGCCCAGCGTTAACCCAGTTTTGCAATTTGGTAATATCGCAATCAGATAGTTTAGCTCCTCCCTGCGGCATTGGAAAGGGGCCTGTGTGTTTTATGCTAGGCATAAATTTTCCGCTGTTTACGCAAGCGTTAACGCCGCTGTAGTTTGATAAATCAAATCCTCCGCCCGCATTGCCGGCGTTGTGGCATGTAGTGCACCAATTACTCATGATGGGCACTATATCGGCAGTAAATTTATATTTAGAAGTATCGCAGCCACTGCAATTAGAAGAGTTGGGCGCGCCCGAGCTAATCCAAACTTTAATAGTGTACAACTGCTGCTCCGTTAATTTTGTGTGCGACTCGGGCGGCATTTTTGGATTTGCACCGTGTATCTGCTTATATATTTTACTTCTTAATGGATGGTATTTAACAATATCTTTTACAAGCCCCTGATACGTGGTGTAATTGCCGTGACAACCCCCGCAGTTAGAAACAAAAATAGGTAATACGTTTTCGCTAAAACATACACTGGGGTCGTTTGCGCGATAGGTGCAGGTAGTAAATAACACCGCGCTTAAAAGAATAGCCGCTGCTGCTATAAAAACTTTTCTCATGAGGTACAAGGTTGGAAGTTAGGGGTACGAGATAGAGAAAGATACGAACTTCGAAATGCTTTATATAAATTGAAAATCATAAGACGAAGATACAAAAAAGGTACGAGGTATGAGGTACGAGAAAAACCAGATACAAGATATGAAGTACGATGTACAAAAAAATAGAAAAGCATTAAAGAGTTGATTTAACAATCTCAAGCCATCCGCATTATCACGACTAAACTTATACCTTGTATTTTCTCGTACCTTGTATTTTCTCGTACCTTGTATTTTCTCTCCTACCTCCTACCTTGTATTTTCTCTCGTACCTCGTACCTTGTATTTTCTATCGTACCTCGCACCTTGTATTTTCTCTCGTACCTCGTACCTTGTATTTTCTCTCGTACTTCGTACCTTGTATTTTTTCTCGTACCTCCTACTTCACCGGGTCGTAACCCCTGCCGCCCCATGGGCCGCAACGGCAAATACGTTTAAAGCCCATCCAGCTGCCTTTTAAGGCTCCGTATTTATTAATTGCCTCTATAGCGTATTGCGAACAGGTGGGCGTGTAACGGCAAGCGGGCATGAGGTATGGAGAGATGGTTCCCTGATAAAACTTTACAAATAAAATAGCGATTTTTTTAGCCACCGAAATTTACAACTGCGTTTCTTTCCTGAAAGGATTGCAGTTTACAATAAATTTAAAGATAGAAACAAACACCGGCTCGTGGTTTGTGGGAGCTTCGTGTTTTTGATCATCAACATCATAATTACTTTTTATAGAAGAGCCGATATCATCCGCACTAACATGCACGCTTTTAGTTGAACGCGGTAATAAAACAAAAGCCAACATCGATATCCATAATAAAGGAATTAAGATAAAAAGCGTGCGTTTATTTGTGTTACTCTTTTTCATTGTTAAATGTATATCAAATATACTACTTTTCTTTAAATCACAAAAAATTAACGCTGCCCTTTTATTCCGTTTCTGAACCGATTTAAAACTACCTGCCCTTCTTCCGGGATAGCATAGAAACCAAAGTGCCCAAGCCGTCTAATAATTTCTTAAGCACATCAAAGTAAAGCGTTATCATCATAAATATCGACATACTCCAGATAACGCAAAGGTTAAACCAAAACGTTTGATAATACCTGCCAAAAAATCTTTTCTGTGGAGCGTAAAAATGTGCGCGGCCAAAATTATCATCCGGGTCAAGATAAATAGGATTGGTACGTTGTATTAACATGCCGTCTTTTTCCAAACACTTATCGCCCAAATCATTTTCGTTTTTCATGAAATTATTAAGCGCCTCGTTTTCGTACCAGTCCTGCATTTTTATATACTCGGCAGCCAAAGCATCCGTTTTATTTAAATTAGAAACAATCTCTTCTTTTTTATCGCGAGCAGTTTTCTCTCTGTTAATATAATATTGCTTAAGCGTAAGTTTGCCGCTATTGGCGTCGTTTAAATAAAAACGTGCTGCCGCTAAAACCTGCGGACTTGCTTTATCAATAAACAACTTATCTAAAAACTCGAATCGTATTTTAGGATGCCTGTCGG
Organism: Bacteroidia bacterium; assembly: GCA_038214655.1. Lineage (GTDB taxonomy): Bacteria > Bacteroidota > Bacteroidia > B-17B0 > Aurantibacillaceae > PALSA-968. The sequence continues at coordinate 23,525 of JBBQRR010000049.1, forward strand.
CTTCTTTTTGAAGTTCGTTGCGCACTAAAGTCATATCCTTTTCAAACTCGTCCTTCTTTTTAATATCGCCCATCTCCTTCTCAATCTTACCTAATTTTGAAGTAAGTTTTTCGGCCCAATATGTTTTTTTATACTCGGCCTCGGCAATAGCTTTATCGTATTTGTAAAATTGTTTTTCGTAGGCGTTAGATTTAAATTGATTTACGGCCAAAGCTTCAAAAGCCCATCGGCTGGTCATCATCTCTCCTACTAAAGGCACACCGCCTTGTTTAGCTAGCACCGGGTTCAGTTTATCAAACTTTACCATCACACCGCTTAATAAAAGCTGCGGGATAATTAAGAACGGAATTAAAATATAAATAGTAACCGCCGTGTTAAAGCTCGAAGAAATATTTAAGCCCAACATATTGGCAAAACAAGAAGTGGTAAATAAAACCAACCAATAATCGCACCACATACCTTTTACTTCAAGTACATAATTACCAACCAAAATAAAAGTAAAGGCCTGTATAGCTGATAACGCAAACATGATACCTATTTTAGAAATCAGGTAACTGCTGCGACTAAGATTTAAAAAAGATTCACGCTTTTGAATTTTGCGGTCGCGGATAATTTCTTCGGCGCTTACAGTAAGGCCAATAAAAAGTGCAACCACAATACTCATAAACATATAAATCGGAATGTTTTCATTCTCCCTGAATATATATCCTTTTACGTTGTCGGCATCGGTATTAAAGTAGCGCACAAAATACGCCAAAATAAATGCGAGCACCGGCGCCTCTAAAAGGTTAATAGCCAAATACTGGGTATTGGTTAATTTACTTTTTATATCGCGTATTGCAAAAATTGTAAACTGCTTAAACTTACTTGGTATTTTAAAAGTGCTCTCGGGAATATCGGTGTGTGAAGAGATTTGTTCAATCTTGCTTTCAATCTGCTCTTTGTAGTGCGAGTTCCACTCGGGCGGAGAAATTTTACGTTTCCCTGTTTGGTGGCCGTACTCATCTACCACCTTGGTTTCAATAATATTAAAAATCAGCTCGGGGTTTACGTTACCGCAACTTATACACTCGCTCTCCTCGCTGTTTACGTGATTTACCAAACGTTTAAAGTAGATAACCGCATCAACCGGATTTCCGTAATAAATAGGATATCCGCCAACATCTAAAATCATCAGCTTATCAAACATTTTAAATATCTCTGACGAAGGCTGGTGAATTACCACAAATACCAATTTACCTTTTAAAGAAAGTTCTTTTAAAAGGTCCATAATGTTTTCAGAGTCGCGCGATGATAAACCTGAGGTTGGCTCATCTACAAAAAGTACAGCGGGCTCTCTTATTAATTCTAATCCAATATTTAAACGTTTACGCTGTCCGCCGGAAATAGTTTTTTCTAAAGGCGAGCCCACTTTTAAATCGCGTGTATGCTCAAGGCCCAAATCGGTTAAGGTTTCCATAACCATAGCCGAAATTTTTGGGTCGGGAAAATTACCGAAACAAAGTTTAGCGTTATAAAAAAGATTTTGGTAAACCGTTAATTCTTCAATCAATAAATCATCCTGGCTTACATGCCCAATAACACCTTCTATGCGATCTTTTTGTGTATGAATATTTATGCCGTTAATTAAAACTGCGCCCCCACTTGGAATTTCAATACCGTTAAGTACGTTTAGTAAAGTTGATTTACCCGCACCCGAGCCGCCCATAATACCAATAAGCTTTCCGCTTTCTTCGCTGATATTAATATTGCGAAGCCCTAATTTGCCACCGGGAAATTTGTACTCGAGGTTAAGCGACTGGAAAGAAACTTTAGAGCTTCCTTTATCGGCCAAAAATTTACTGATTACATCCGAATAGTAAATGGGTTTTACTTTTGTACTACGCAGCGATGAGCCGGGAGTAAAAATGTAAACCTGCTCGGGTTTCATGGTTTGCCCGTTTAACTGCAACTCTTGCGCCCCTGTAAGCTTAAGCGCGTACATGCCTACGCTTGGAATAGAAATTACCCAGGCTTCGATGCCGGTGTTAAATGTATCGCAGTAAATGGATTTTGTATTCTCGGCTGTAAAATCTTTGTTATTGTTAATTACCAATAGCTGGCTGGAATCGGGATATTTATCTGCTTTATCTTCTACAAAGTTTTTAAGGCTTTTAAACTCTTCGGTAGGAATATTAAATGTTTCGGCAACGGTTGATACGAATTCGTATTCCTGTTCGGATATTTCCTGATTAGAACAGATAAATTCCAGCAACCGTATAAGCACAATGATTTTCTGATTCTGTTCAAGTTCCTTATTTATCTCGGTACATATTTTTAAGATTTTTACCGAGTTAAGAGAAGTTCGCTTAGCCGAACCGTCTTTCTTTTTAGAAACCGAGTGATGCGATTCAAGATACTCATCAAACAAAGCAAGGTATTGATCAACCAATTCCTGGTTTAATTGCTGCTTTAAAAAAGACTGTACAATGTTTCTGCCGTGGTTATTAAGCCCATCAACGCGGGCGATGATGGCAAACAATTGCATTAAGGCGCGAAGTATTCTTTCACTCATACTCTAGGGTTAAACAACCCGCAAGTTAAAGATAATTGTTAAAAAAAGAAATTTTACTTGGCTTGGGCCAAAACACCCTCTACCCAGGATATAGCCGGCTCCAGCTCACTAAAAAGTTGAGTTGGCGTAAGGGGCTTGTAGAGGTTAATAAAATTGTTTGCTGCAATACGGGCCGCCGGATTGGTAGCTACAATAGCTCTTGCCGAGTAGCTATGCGAGTCGGTAGTTAACTGGCTACCCATAAAACGAAGCGCGTCGGTGCTAAAAATATATTTATCGCCAATGTTGTGTATAACCGCGGAAGGCTGATTATTGGTAAGTTTTTTAACAATTTCAAGCATCTCGATACCCTTTTCAACATTAAGCGGTTCGTCGGTTAAATAATCAATCACTACGAGGTTCTCCTTTAGAAGGGAAAGCTCGGCAAAAGACAGTGTCATTTTATCCAAAACAAGCATAATGAGGATTTGTTCGTCGGATAAAATTACAACCTTGTCTTGACAAATCAAAATTTAATCTGAAATTTTAGGTTTATTTGCCGATTCGTGAGGTAGTTTGGTATCGCAAACTGACGATTGGTTACGTCTTTTATCCATGTATAAGAAACTGTGTTGTTTATTCCTAAAAGGTTCCATACCTCAAGACTAAGCCATGCGGCCTTTATCCAACCCAATTTATGCCCCGGCGGCAAGGGTTTATCTTCCTTAACAAACTCATACGAAAAACCAATATCCACCCGTTTGTAAGAGGGGTATCTAAAATTATCGTTCATCAAATACTTCTTGTGATTTGGAGGCGTAACGGGTAATCCGCTACCATAAATAAGGCTTAAATACATCTTGCATTTAGGTAGTTTTGGGAGGTAATCCTGAAAGAACATATTAAAGGTAACTAACTGGTCGGTAGGCCTTGGGATATATCCTGTTGAAGTATGAGCTGAACTATCCTGAAGCTTGGTTACCGACACGCCCGGATACCACGCGTTACCCGCCGTATCGGTATACGTGTAATAGGTCATTTTTACATTTTCGCGGGTTTGCATAACGCTCATGCTTATCCAAGACTCGGTGTTTTTAATAAACTCGCCGTTTAATCTTAAATCTATTCCGGTGGCATAACCGCTTGAATTATTTGTAGCAAAATACCTGATACGAACGTTATCAATATCGTAAGGCACCAAATTATTTAGCTGCTTATAGTAAAGCGCATTCATAAATTTAAAAGAACGATGCCACATTTTAAAATTGCAATCGCTCGATAAAACGTAGTGAATAGATTGCTGCGCCTTAATATTTTGATTAACCTTGCCATAAAAATCGCGCATCTCTCTGTAAAATGGCACCTGGTAATAATATCCGTAAGAAGCCCTAAATATCCAATCCCTTTTCCAATTAGGGTCGTAGGCCAATGTTGCACGCGGACTAACCACGTTTTGCTGATTAAAAGTCCAATAATTACTGCGCACACCACCTGTAAAGGTAAATGTTGAGGTATCTTTTAATTGCTTGGTTAAAACATATTCTACATACCCCATTATCTTGCTTGACTCAACGTAATTTTTTTGTTTTACTACGTAAGGCAAATCAACCAAAGCCGTGTTTCCTTGCGGAATGCTGTAGCCGGCCGAGTCGGTATAATTCCATTCGCTTAATTTATCATTGATGATTTCGTGTTTCGCGCGGGCGCCCCATAAAAATTGCTGCTTGCGTTTTTGATAACGGCCCTTGTGCTCAAGATTAATAATTGTTGCGTCTAAAGAATTTCTTCCGTTGTTGATGTAGGTGCCAATACCTCTGTTAAAAGCTACGTTACCAAAACCTGAGCTTCCAAAATCAGTATTTAATTCGTCAATGTAATATTGGCCCTGTACGGTAAATGTTTCATCTTCTAAATCTTTATAGGCAGAGGCAATAAATTTTAATTTTAAACTGTCGCGCGGCTTGTAAGTAGCAGATACAGCGCCGAAAAATGTATTGTATTTGCTTATCTCCTGCCCGTCAAAATAAACTTTCAATCGCAGGGCCTGGTTAAATGTACCAAAGGTTGTTTCGCGATCGCTGGGCTTAACTAAATATTTATTGCCGCTTACATTGGTAAGAATTTCGATATTGAATTTAGGAGAAACCTCAAAGTTCATTAAACTTTGTATGTCGTAAAAGCTGGGCTTGTACTCGCCCTTGGTGTCTAAGGTTTTTAAAAGATATTGTGTGCTGCGATACCTGCCTCCTATTTGCCAGCTAAAAAGGCGGTTTTTTGTGATGCCTTGTGTGTGAATACTTCCTCCTAACAAGCCTCCGCTAACGGTTGTGCTAAAATCACGGGGCTTGCGGTAGGTAACATCTAATACCGACGACATTTTATCTCCGTACTTCGCCTCAAATCCTCCCGAAGAAAAATACATGGATGAAATCATATCGGGATTTGGAAAACTTAATCCTTCCTGTTGCCCGCTACGCACTAAAAACGGGCGAAAAACTTCTATGTCGTTTACGTACATTAAGTTTTCGTCGTAGTTACCGCCACGTACCGAGTAGCTGCTGCTTAATTCGTTGCTGCTTTGCACACCCAGGCCTTGCGCCAATAGTAATTTACTTATGTCGGGGTTTGGCCCTGCCAGCTTAAAATAACTTTTAGGGTCAATACGGATGATATCTACTTTTTGGTTTTGATCGGTTGCTGTAATTACGGGGAGTTCGTTTTTAAATTTTAGTTTGGGGTTTATAACAATATTCTCACCGGGCTTAGCGTTTATCTTGTTACGAATCTCAGTGAAGTTTATGTTAAAAAAAACGAGTTCAATTTCTTTGCCGGCGGGAATGGTTATTTTGTATACACCACCGGCATCTGTACGTGCAGGTTCGGCGGTGGTGCCGCTTACGGCAATTTGTATGTCTTCGGCGGGATTTCCGTCCTCGTCAATTACCTTACCGCTTACGGTAGCGGTTTGTGCCTGCAAAAAATTAGCTGCAAAAGCGCAAAAAACGAGTACTATTTTTATAATTTTTTTCAAGCTAGTTCTAAACGGGCACAAAGTACAAATATTGTATCATAAGGAGCTTCTTAAAACCAAATTAATTTAAACTGGCACAGCATTTGCATTTACACTAAAAATAACAAACATGAAAACATTAAAAATCAGCCTTGCCCTTGTACTGCTAAGCGGTATACAAACTTTTGCCCAAAGCACAAAAAAGATTGAACAAATTGCTTTAAATCAAAACATTTCGGTGGTTGAGGCGGCACGTGTTCATCCTGCAAAAAAAATAAATCCTTTGTATCAACAAAGCATACAGAGAACGCAATTTGCGGTTTTGGATGTGGATAATAGCGAAACGGCGTCTTTAAAAACTGCAAATAGTAAT
>JBBQRR010000050.1:0-28064 GCA_038214655.1 Bacteroidia bacterium
GCTTTAAAAGTTGGACAGAGACACGGAAAACCATTTGTTTTCAAAGTGTTTGCTGACCAAATGTATAATGACAATTACCAGTTTTTCATTTCAGACAATGGCGTTTGGTTGACAGACAATGTGCCGACAAAATATTTGAAACGAAATGACGAATGAAAGAATAACAGCAGGTAACAGCACCTACAAAAAATTGGCGGCTCAGTGGTTAAATGAAGCTGTGTTTTTCGCATCACGTTTTGTGGTGGAAGAAAGTTTTGTGCTTCGAAATCGCCAACTTCTTGTAGCTGCCAACCGTTAGGCACAATATTATGCGGACAGTTTTTCTTACGACATTCCTTCTAACTTTTGGACATTTGTTTTGCCAAGATACATCCGCGGCATGGCTTACAAATATTGACTCGGCAAAATTCAAAATATATTATAAAAAAAGAGCCATTCCCAGGGACTTTTATCAGTATGTCGGTATCGACAATTTAAGTGAAATTGTAAGTGCAAATAAACGGTACAGACAAGGTTGTGTTGGACGGTTGCCGGGTAATAGACTAAATTGGTTAGCAAAGGACAATAACAACCATTGGGTTTTAAGTGTATCGTTTGGTGGAAAGGCGCATGGGACAAAATATATTTACATAGACCGCGACAAAAATTCTTATAACGTTAATGGATTTCGTTTTTTCGGCGCAGACCGCAATGACTTAACACTCGGTCGGACAATACAAAAAATAAGGGACAAACAGTATTTCCGTATTAGTCCGGCGTTCTTAGGTGTTAATGAATAATACTGTGCCTAACATAGGTGCTTGCAAAAACGCGGGCGAAATACAAGTGCTTCGGCTTACATTATTTCCTCCCGTTTCACGCTGGACTCTTTTTTCTTCGCCTCCGCTTTAAAAACATTCGTACTTTTATCTAACACTCCATTCGCCGCCAGTTTGCGCTTCCAAAGCCGCGCATTTGCAGCCGGGGAACGTAGCAGCAACAATGGTGACATACAACTGGAAAATACAATACGCTGACTTTTACTCAGACCAATTTAAAAACAATGGCCTTGTCGACAAAGAAAATGCCGTTAAAGAATTTCAATTTTTTCCTTGGGATAAACAAACAGACGACTATAGGCGCAAGGCTGAGGACTCGTGTGTACCTAAAATAATTTTCGTATCAGACGACAAAAGAGAGTTAATAATTGACGCCATTAATTTAAAGGGGTTTAATATTCGTTATTCAAATTTTGTGACAAATCAGCGTTCTCATTTTTACATTTCCAATGATTTTGAAAAAAAGAACTTCACGACAGAAGAAATTATTGAATTCTTTTTTGACAATAAATTAGAGCAACATATTAAATTAAAAACAACTCCTGCTCCTCCAATAAATCACCCCACAGAAGAAAAAGAAAAGAAAGCTCCAAAAAACATTGAATTCAATTTTAAACCAAATCATTTAAAAACAATTGGATGGTTGCCGTTCATTTGGTTTTCTTTTTCAGCAGGACTTTATTTTCTAACTCGCAAAAGTGATTTTCCGATAATTATGCATGTTGCTTTAGCACTCACTTGGTTTCCTACTGTAATTTTACACTTGACTTATATTATCAAAAATAATTCCGCTAAAGTTATCATTGATACGAAAAACCACGACTTAACATACATTAAAGGGGCAAAAGAAATTAAATTTAATAGAGATGATGTTTTTAGGTGCCAAATAACCACCGCCCCGAATCGTGCAAGTTGGAATAAATATGCATACGTTTGGTTTATTCTAAACGACAAGACTTATGTTGTTATAACTTGTTTTATAGCAGACCCTTTTAAAATTGTTGAGACTTTAAATTGCAAATCAGAAAGTGTAGATAGAACTTTGCCCTTATTGCCGTTATAATATTACAGCTGCTAACAACGGCCAAAAAAACGCGCACAACTCTCAGGTGCGTAGGCTTATATTATTGCCCATCTTTAATTTTTCTGTACCTTGCCTTTAAATAATGGCAAAAAAGAAAACTATAAAAAAAGAAAACAGTTTCTCTGTCGGATATTTTCCGGGCTTAGATGTTTTGCGTTTTATTTGCGCCACGGGTGTAATTTTTCATCATACGGCGCAACAACTTTTTTCAAGGGGTATTGCCTTAACAGATAGCGGGGCGCATAAATTTACCGGCTCGTTTTTTTTAGATGTCTTTTTTATTATCAGCGGTTTTTTAATTGCTTCTATTCTCATCAAGGAAAACGAAAGTGATACATACAGTTTAAAAAACTTTTACCTGCGCCGCATCATCCGTATATGGCCGCTTTATTTTTTGGCAGTTGCTATTCTTATTATTCTTGTTCCCGCTCTAAAACACAGTCCTTCCGAAATTATTAAAACAAACGCGCTCTACGCACTCGGCTTCTCGGTTAACTTTCAATTGCTGTTTGATGGTGCCGCTAAAACGTATTCGGTATTGTGGTCGGTTTGTATAGAGGAGCATATTTATTTAGTGCTTCCGTTTTTGCTTTTTATTTTCAAGAGAAATTTTAAACGACTTTCGTTTTTTCTTCTTGTTGTCGGCCTGGCCTCTTGGCTTTGCTTTGGTTTTCTTCATGCCTCGCAACAATGGCCCTCTGCTTATTTTAACAGCCTTTGTTATTTTTATTATTTCGGCGCAGGCATGTTACTTGCGGTTTTTCATAAACAAATTACTTCTCCAAAAATTAAATTTCTTTTTACTGTTCCCGCACAGCTCCTTATTTATACATTGTTGATTTTATGTGTTTTTAATTTTTTACCTGCAGCTTTTTACATTTTCCCGGTATGGGTTTTGCTTAGCGGATTTTTTGGCACTTACCTGGTTGCCGCAGCAAGCCGTCAAAATTTTATTTTACAATTGGGCCCTGCTCTCTCCCGCTTTACCGGAAATATTTCTTACGCCATGTATATGGTTCACATTGTGCTAATCACGGTTTCTATTAATTACCTTTTAAGAAACAATATTCGTCCCGAGGGGATTGAACTTTCTTTATGGTTTCCTTGCGTGACAACACTTCTAAGTATTTTCGTTGCCTCTATTTTGTACTATTTGTACGAAAGGCCAATTCTCAAATTAAAAAAGAGGTTTACCTCAGTGACTAATAAATAATTTTCTTATTTTCAATCAATTAATCAAGGTTCTGCAAATAAATTTGCGTAACCAAATGGTTACACGTATATTTGTTGCAGATTTTGCAATTTACCAATGAGAAGAGATGTTTTTCAGGCCATAGCAGACCCCACGCGCAGAAAGATATTAAACATCGTTTCGCACAAAGCCCTTAATTTAAATTCGGTTGCCGAACAGTTTAAAGTAAGTCGCCCCGCCATTTCAAAACACATAAAAATTTTAACCGAGTGTGGCCTTATAGTAGTTAAACAACAGGGCCGCGAGCGTTTTTGCGAAGCCAAACTTAAAAAATTAAATGAAGTTTCTGATTGGGTAGAGCAATACCGCAAGTTTTGGGATCAAAAATTAGACTCGCTGGAAATATATTTAGAAAAACTACAAGCAAAAGATAAATCAAGCAAAAAAAACAAAAAACATGGCAGAAAGTAAAGACTTTATTACAACGCGCGTTCTTAATGCGCCTCGCCAATTGGTGTGGGACGCATATTCGGAAGAAAAACACCTATTACAATGGTGGGGCCCAGCCGGAGTAAAAATGGCTAAGGCAACATTAGATTTCAAATCAGGCGGTATGTTTCACTACGGAATGTACGCGCCCGACGGAAGTATTATGTGGGGCAAATTGGTTTTTGGTGAAATTGTTGCGCCCAAAAAATTAGTATGCACTGTTTCTTTTTCGGATGAAAACGCAGGTTTTTCTCGCCACCCGCTAGCGCCAATGTGGCCACTGGAAACATTATCGGTAACAACCTTTGAAGATATGGGCGCGCAAACAAAAGTTACAGTAAACTGGAAAGCAATTAACTGCAGCGAAGAAGAGGCCGCCCTGTTCGATAATAGTCACGACGGAATGAACTACGGTATGAAGGGAACCTTTGACCAATTAAATGAATATATTAAAACTTTAATTTAAAGCACCACATAAAGATTTTGTTTCAAATACTGTATCTTTGAAACAAATCTTTTTGTATGAAGTCTTTTTTTGTTCTCGGATCTTTAGCCCTTATTTTGCTTTCTTCCTGCAATAATAATAAGCCCGAAGAAAAATCTGTAGAAGCAAAAGATTCCCTCCCCTTACTCGATACTTTCTCAATAGGCAATAAATTTTTTTCTGTTTATCCCTCAACCAAAGAAGATTTTGACAAATTTCCGGCACCCCCAACCTTTGATTCTTTAGAAAAAAATAATTTACTGCGTGATTCGGCCGAGGCCTTCCGCCTTGGGTCTGTGTTGGTTTTAAATTGTGGCAAGCACGAAACCATGTCGTTTAAAAACGACACTACTGAGGGTTATGATACCTACGCCGACTATACCTACCGGGGCAAAATCGCGGAAATAAATCAATTTTTAATTCTAGGCGCATTTATGGAGTCGTTCAGTTATTGGTTAATCAACCCGGTTAGCGGAGACACAACTCATCTTTGCGGTGAGCCGGTTTTTAGTCCCGATAAAAAATATTTTATTTGCGGTAATACAGATTTAATTGCGGGCTTTGTGCTAAATGGTTTTGATATGTACGAAGTAAACAACAAACAAATTAAAGCCGTTGGCCAGCAGTACATTGATAAATGGGGCCCCGAAAAAATAAAATGGTTAGATAATGCTTCTTTACTGGTACAGCGCAATATTCTTGACACCACAATTTCTACAATGATAAGAACCGATTATGTTAAAATGAACATGAAATAAAATGAAAGACTACAAAAAATATTACACCCTTGATGCAAGCCCCGAAGAGGTTTACATTGCACTTACCAATCCGCTAACCATTAAACTTTGGACAAACGAAGAAGCGGAGATGAGCACAGAGCCGGGCAGCGAGTTTTCTATAATGGACGGAAACATTGTGGGGAAAAATATTGAGTTTGTTGAGAATAAAAAAATTGTACAGCAATGGTATTTTGGCGAACAAGAAGCCGCATCGATTGTAACTATAAAAATTCACGCGCACGCCGAAGGTAGTTCAGTTGAGTTGCGACATAGCAATATTCCCGACGAGACTTATGATGATATTGTAGAGGGCTGGAACAGCGCTTACTTTGGCAACCTGCAGGAATATTTTTAAGATGTCGTTTAAACAAAAAGTTTTTAGCGCTTGTTGTGCTTTGTTAGAGGAAAAAATAATTTCTCTTAAAAACATTTTGACCGAACTTGAAGAGGGAACACAAAGCGATAGTAAAAGCTCTGCAGGCGATAAGCACGAAACCGCCCGCGCAATGATGCAAATAGAGCAAGAAAAAATTGCGCGCCAGTTAGGCGAATTACTTGAGCAAAAATCACATTTAGAAAAAAACGGCGTTCTGGTAAAAACTAACAAAGGGTTTTTATTTTTATGTGTTCCGCTGGGAAAAGTGCCGGTTGATGATATTACTGTTATGGCCATTTCTCCGCAATCCCCATTGGGAATAAATCTTAACGGACTAAAATCCGGCGACCAAACAGAAATTAATGGCACAAGTTATTTAATAGAAAGTATTGAATGAAAAAATCAGTCGCTATAATTGGCGGTGGCCCCGCAGCATTGATGTTGGCTTGCACCCTTGATGAAAAAAAGTTTGATATAACTATTTACGAAAAGAATTTTGCGCTTGCCCGTAAATTTTTAGTGGCGGGCGACGGTGGTTTTAATCTTACTCATTCAGAAAATATTGACTCCTTTGTTTCGCGTTATACTCCCAATAATTTTTTAGAACCCTGCTTACGCGCTTTTACCAATGAAGATTTACGCGTTTGGCTCAAGAAAATTGGCATTGAAGCTTTTGTTGGCAGCAGCAAAAGAGTTTTTCCGACAAAAGGAATTAAGCCTATTGACGTTTTAAATGCAATTTTAGAAGAATTAAAAAAGAAAACCGTTTCTATAAAAACTTTGCACGAATGGAAAGGGTGGAACAAGGATGAATTAATTTTCGATTACAAAGGAGAGAAAATTAATGTTGGCGCCGATTTTACCGTCTTTGCTTTGGGCGGGGCAAGCTGGAGCAAAACAGGTTCTGATGGTGGATGGACAAAATTATTGGAAGACAGAGGGGTTGTAATTATTCCGTTTCAGCCTTCAAACTGCACTTATAAAATTGATTGGGAAAAAGGTTTTATTTCTCAGTGGGAAGGAAAATCTTTGAAAAATATTTCTTTGTCTTGCGGTGGCGCTGAAAAAAAAGGGGAATTGGTAATTACAAAGTTCGGTATTGAGGGCGGAGCGGTTTATGCGTTGAGTGCGCAAATACGAAAACAGTTTTTAACTAAAAACGGAGCCGTAGTATTTATTGATTTAAAACCAGGCTTTTCGGCAGAAGAAATAAAAAAGAAATTGCTCATTATAAAAAGCGGGTCGCTGACACAAAATTTAAAAGATCAATTAAATTTAAGTGCGCTGCAAATTGCTTTATTAAAATCTGCTTCCACAAAAGAAGAGTTTACCGATATTGAAAAGCTTTGCAAAAAAATAAAATCGCTTCCGCTACAAATTTCCGGCATGGCGCCAATTGATGAGGCCATCTCAACTGTAGGTGGAATTTCTTTAAACGAGGTAGACGAAAATTTTCAATTAAAAAAACTCCCAACCTATTTTGCCATTGGAGAAATGCTTGATTGGGACGCCCCCACCGGCGGCTATTTACTGCAGGCCTGTTTTAGTATGGGTCGTTTTCTTGCTACATCGCTTAATATGGCAAAATCGCTATAAATTTTGTATTTTTGATTAATCTAAATAACCTCCCATGACTAAAATTTACCTTTTACTAAAGAGCGCCAAAATTACATTCTTGTTATTTTGCGCCTTATTTTTAGCGCAAACCGTTTTTTCTCAGTCAACTATTTCGGCAAGCATAGTAAGCGGGGGCCTTACGCGCACGTATCGTTTGTATATTCCGGCGTCTTACAATGGGTCTGTCGCCGTTCCCTTAGTTTTTAATTTACACGGCTACGGTTCTAATAATGTGCAACAGGAATCGTACGGCGATTTTCGTCCTATAGCAGATACCGCCAACTTTATTCTTGTTCACCCAAACGGCACACTGGATACTTACAACAAACAGTTTTGGAATTGTTTTAACGGCTCTACTGTAAACGATGTTGGTTTTATTTCTGATTTGTTAGATACTATTAGCGCTCATTATAATATCGACCCTAACAGTGTTTACAGCACAGGCCTTAGTAACGGAGGTTTTATGAGTTACGATTTGGCTTGCCAGCTCGGTAATAGAATTGCGGCTATTGCTTCTGTTGCGGGCGACATGACCTACATTCACAAAAATGCTTGCAACGCGCCACACCCTACTCCGGTTATGCAAATTCACGGAACGGCTGATGGGACCGTGCCTTATGCCGGAACCGCTTCTTTTCTTCCTGTAGATTCTTTGGTGCGCTATTGGGTAAAATACAATAATTGTTCCTTAACACCTGTTATCACCCCCGTACCCAATACAAATACGAGTGATGGCTGCACTGCAGATAATTATTTATACAGCGGCGGAAACATGGGTAGCACTGTAGAATTTTACAGAGTTTTAGGGGGCGATCATTCCTGGCCGGGCGCTTACGTTAATATTAATACCACCAATATGGATTTTAGTGCCAGTGTGGTGATATGGCGCTTTTTTAGAAAATACAAGTTAAACCAGCTTACTAACGGCATACAAAATAATGCTGCTGTGGCGCAGGCTCTTTCTGTTTATCCAAATCCATCTTCGGGTAATTTTGTTTTAAGCTTTGCTACTAATTCTAAAAAGGCAATTACGATTACAAATTATTTGGGCGCAACTGTACAAAGCTTTCAGTGCTCCGACAAAACAACCGAGATACGTTTAGAAAACAAAGGACTTTATTTTGTTACTATTTGCGAAGGAAACAAGACGCGGGTAGAAAAAATTATAAAGGATTAGTTTTTTTAATTACGATCTTCACTGCCCTTACGCTATATTGCGGGCTTGTTTTAACATAAGGTATTGGGCGGGGCAAAGAATTAGTGCTTTTTAGGTTTTATAGATTTAACTTATGTTTGATAGGGAGATAAAAAACCACTGTTTACATGCCGGCGCAGGCCGCTAACAGTGATAAAGTAACACATATAAGTTAGTTAGCAACAACAAATGCGACTCGTACAACGGGACAAATCGCGGTCGACAAAAATGTTTTATCAATAGCAAACTTTAAACAGACATAAAAATGAAACATAAACTTTTGACAATCCTTATTTGCTTTATGACAGTTTTGACATTTGGTCAAGCATCAAAACTATTTTCTATCGACTATGAATCGCAATACGAAGGTGGTATAAAGGAGTTCGGGAACTTTCTTGTAAACGCAGTGAGATATCCAGCAGATGCGAGAGAAAACGATAGACAAGGAACAGTTGTTGTAGGCTTTATTTTAACCAAAGACGCAAAAATTATCGATATGAAAGTTAAAAATAGTGTTGGCATGGGTTGTGATGAAGAAACAATCCGTTTGTTAAAGTCAATGGAGGGAAAATTAAAACCAAAATCAAATAGCGACCAGTACTTTGAATTTATGACAAAATTTAAATTAGAAAAGGGGGAAGACGTTACTAAACTAATTGACAAAGCCGATAAATTATATTCTAAAGAACATAAAAGACACCAAGGGCATTTTAATTCAGCAAACAGAAAACGTGCAATCGGCGCGGCAGATAAGATTTACAAGCCTTAAGGAAATAATTAAACTTGAGCGCCTTATAAAAACATACATTTATGAAGCAGTTGAAGTAGAAAAAGCGGGGCTTACGGTGCCCTTAAAAAAAGTTACAGAATTTAAAGTTGCCGAAGAGTTTCAAAAAAAATTAAATAAAATGCCCGACCTCAAGGCCGCGTTTAAGGCGCTTACACCGGGGCGACAAAGAGGTTACCTTCTTTATTTTTCGGCAGCCAAACAAGCCAAAACCCACGAGGCGAGGGTTGAAAAATATATCAAACAAATTTTAGCCGGAAAAGGCTTAGAGGATTAATTTTATTTCTGCTTTTGTAATAAATCGTTGAAGAAAATTTTTCTTAGCTTTGTCAAATGGAAGAAGGCGAAAAACCCAAACACGTTCGTCGTGTAAGATATAAAGGTAAACACCCCAAGGCTTTTAAAGAAAAATACAAAGAACAAAATCCCGAACTATACGCGGCCGATGTTGCAAAAGTTATAAAGCAAGGAAAAACTCCTGCCGGCATGCATCTTTCTATTTGTGTGAAAGAAATTATGGATATTTTAAAAGTGGCGCCCGGCGAAATTGGTTTGGACGCAACGCTTGGTTATGGGGGACATAGTTTAGAAATTCTTAAATGTTTAAAGGGCGAAGGAAAATTATACGCCACGGATGTTGACCCCATTGAATTACCAAAAACACAAGAGCGTTTGGCTGCTTTGGGTTATAGTCCTGATATTTTTATTACCAAAAATTTAAATTTTTCCGAAATTGATTTAATTACCGAAGAAGCCGGTCCGCTTAATTTTGTATTGGCAGATTTAGGTGTTTCGTCAATGCAAATAGATAATCCCGAAAGGGGATTTTCGTTTAAAGTTGAGGGGCCTTTAGATTTAAGACTTAACCCCACCGAAGGCGAATCAGCTTCAGGTCTTTTAAAAAGAATTTCGCAAGATAAATTAGAAAAAATACTATTTGACAATGCCGACGAAATTTATTTTGAGCCCATTGCCGAGGCCATTGTAAAACACATTGCAAAAGGCGGCGCCATTACAACCACAACACAATTGCAAAAAGTAATTACGGTGGCCCTTGCTTTTCTTCCTAAAGAAACCCGCGCCAAGGAAATTAAAAAATCATGTCAGCGTTGCTTCCAGGCATTGCGCATTGCGGTAAATAATGAGTTTGACACGCTGGACGAGTTTTTAGAAAAGCTTCCGTATGCGCTTGCTGAGGGCGGGCGCGTTGCGATACTTTCTTTTCATTCGGGAGAAGACCGTCGCGTAAAAAAATCTTTTCAATTTTTATTTCGCGAAGGCATTTACAGCGAAGTAGCGCCCGACCCCATAAGGCCAAGCGCTGAAGAATGTTTTGCAAATCCCCGCGCGCGCTCAGCTAAATTGCGCTGGGCCATAAAAGCGTAAAAGCCGCTAAAATTATCTTCCTTTACTTAATTTAATCCTTACTTTTGTTCACCTAAAAAATCCCTATGCAAAAAAGAATTCTTTCATCACTCGTTGCTTTTATTTTATCCCTATGTGCTTATGGTCAGAATAGTAAATCCGACTCCATTTACATGCGCAACAATTACGAAAAAACGTAGCATCAAATTGCCATGCGCGACGGAATTAAACTTTTTGCGGTTGTGTACACACCAAAAGATCAAACAAAAAAATATCCTATACTGCTAAACCGCACTTGTTATAACGCCTCGGGCTACGCCGATTATAAAACCCACGGGCACCCCTCTAACATTATGGTAAAAGACAAGTACATTCTTGTTTTTGAAGATGTGCGTGGCCGCTATATGAGCGAAGGAAGTTTTGATAACATGCGTCCCAACATTCCGGGTAATGACCCAAAAAACAAAACCGATATTGATGAAAGTTCTGATACCTGGGATTCGATTGACTGGATGGTTAAAAATTTAAAAGGCAATAACGGCAAGGTGGGTATTTATGGAATTTCGTATCCCGGATTTTATTCGGCAGCCGCTATTCCCGATGCGCACCCTGCATTAAAAGCGGTTTCTCCCCAGGCTCCTATTTCAGATTTCTTTTTTGATGATTTTCATCACATGGGTGCATATCTACAAAGTTATACTGCGGCCTTCGCTGTGTTTGGTTATCAAAAAAAGGAGCAAACTAAAGAAGACTGGTATGTAAAAGAAATTATGCGTTTTTACGGTCAGAAAATTTCAGACGGCTACGATTTTAATTTGCGTCTCGGGCCATTAAAAAATATTACAGCAAAATATCATTTTGATAATTTTTTCTGGCAACAAATTATCGACCACCCAAACTACGATGAGTTTTGGCAAAAAAGAAATTTATTGCCGCACCTAAAAAATGTTACACCCGCCGTGATGACCGTTGGCGGATTGTTTGACGCCGAAGATTTATACGGCCCGCTAAACATTTACAAAACCATTGAGGCAAACAGTCCCAAAGCAAAAAACACATTGGTAATGGGCCCCTGGGGCCACGGCGATTGGGCGCGCGAGAACGGAAAATCTACACACAATCATATTTATTTTGGCGACAGTATTTCTACATTTTTTCAGCGCGAAATTGAAAGTAAGTTTTTTGCATTCTACTTAAAAGACGAAGGTAAATTAACTTTACCCGAGGCTTATATTTTTGATACCGGAAAAAAAGAATGGAAAACATTTGATACCTGGCCCGCTAAAGAATTTGCTCCGCTTAAATTATACTTTGCCGAAAAAGGAAAACTTTCAATTAATCAGCCGACGCCTAAAGAAAATGTGTTTGAATACCTAAGCGATCCCGCAAAACCCGTTCCCTACACTTCGCAAACCGAAGGACTTGCTTTTACGCCTCGAAAATTTATGAGCGACGACCAGCGTTATGCATCTAAAAGGCCCGATGTATTAACTTTTGAAACCGATACTTTAACAGAAGACATAGTTTTAGCAGGAGAAATTATGGCAAAACTAAAAGTATCAATGACAGGCACAGATGCTGATTTTATTGTGAAGCTTGTTGATGTTTACCCCGCTAATCATCCCAATTACGAGCACAATGCAAAAAACATTGCAATGGGCGGCTATCAGCAATTAGTGCGCAGCGAAGTTTTTCGCGGAAGATTTAGAAACGGATTTGATAAGCCCGCTCCTTTTATTCCTAACGAGATTACGGATGTTGAATTTCCGCTACAGGATGTTTTACACACATTTAAAAAAGGCCATCGTATCATGATTCAGATACAAAGTACGTGGTTTCCGTATATAGATCGCAATCCGCAAAAATATGTGGACAATATTTATAAAGCCAACGAAGAAGATTTTATTAAATCAACCATTCGTATACACGGCTCTTCGGTAATTGAAATTGGGGCAAACAATCTGCTTAACGATAAGTTTAATTTTAAAAAATAGTGTAGTGAAAAAATTGTTTTTTATTTCTGTTTTTGTTTTCGGCTTTCTGTTTTCAAAAGCGCAGTTTAATCCGGTAACAAATCTTATTTACAATTCTGCTTACAATTTTCCCGGTTATTCGTCGTGCCCTCAATACAGCTGCTTCTATCTTACCTGGCACAAACCGGATACCCTAAGTGTTGACACCCTCATTGGATATACTATTTACCAAAACGACATCTTTTATGCTTTTGTAACAGACACAACGTATGGCTGTCCGTATATTAATATTTGCGCTCCCTCGGCCTCTAATTGGTTTGTAAATACCCCGTTTTGGATTACGGTAAAAGCGGTGTACAATAAAGATTCCGTTGCTTCTATAGCCAACGCCGACTCTATTTATGTTGGCGGTTTCCCAATTGGCGTCAGTAAATTGAAAGAAAAAAACACTTTCTCCGTTTCTCCCAATCCGTTTTCAACCGAAACGGTTTTAAAAGCAAATTCCGTTTTAACAAACGCGTCTTTGGTCTTTTATAATCGCTTAGGAGAAGAAGTAAGGCAAATAAAAAACATTTCAGGGACTTCGATTAGTATAACGCGCGACGATTTACCCAGGGGTTTTTATTTCATCCGTATTCGGGAAAATAATAAAACGATAGGTGTCGAAAAAATAATTATTTCCGATAATTAATTTCTTACTTCAATTTATCCGCTTGCTCGTGCGCATCTGCCATTACCTTATCAGCCTTAGTGTTTGCCTCGTCCTGAACACGCTGTGCCTTTTGCTCTGATTGCTTTTTAATTCCTTCAGAGATTTTCTTAGTTGCGATTTTTTGCAGTGGCCCGCTGGCAGAATTATTTACCGAGTCGGCCGAAACGGTTCCTTGTTTACGAATATCGTCAGCTAATTTTGCTCCCTGCGCTTTTATATCATCAGCAGTTTTTTGAGCGTCGGCTAAAATTTTCTCGGCCTGCTTGCTTGCTTCTGCTTTAGTATCTTTAATCACTTCTTCTTTTTTCTGCTCTATAACTTCTTTTACCTGATTAACCACTTCGTTTTTAACGTCCTTCATCGCATCTTTCAGTCCGGTTTTTATTTCAGGTTTTGTAACCGTTCCGCCAATTAATGCGGTAACATGAACTTTGTCTGGAAGAGCCGCTCCTGTTTTTCCACCCGTTGCCGCGCTCGCTTTACTTAACCAGCCCGTTACCATTTCTTGGCCTTGACTTCCCATTAATTTAGTTGGCAGTTCCATGATCCATTTATAATCTATGGTCTGGTCAATGCCGGTAGAACCGCTTATCTCCACCGGAATATCGGCTATTTTTGTTTTAAACGGCGAAGTATAAACGCGGCCATCCTTAAATTCATATTCAAGCGCAACGTCGTTGATATTTACTTTTTTCAATTTATTTAAATGCAGCGCGTCATCCAATTTTACAAAAGGTGGAAAATCTTCAATAGAAACAGATTTTGTTTTTAATGTTCCGCGTCCGCTAAGTGTATTCATGTCTGGCGTCATGTCGGTTTTAAGAATAGAAGTAAAATCGCTTAACGTTGTGCTGAATTTTCCACGAGCAGTTTTTGCAATAGGCACAAGCTTTTCTATTGTAACAAAGGCGGTTGATGTTTTTTGAATATCGAAATCCGAAACATTTAAATTAAATTTTACTTCGGGCTTCATTTTGTTTTTGGCATCGTAATACCCGTTCATTATCATGGAACCATCAAGTAAATTCATTTTTAAATTAGTCATGGCAACACGCGCGTTGCGTATAACAACCTCACCTACCATATTAGCAATATCTAACTTATCATAAATCACTTTACCTATGTTGGTATTTAAAACAAAATCTATGTTGCGCGGAACTTCAACAACGGCCATTGGCGTTGCGGCGGTAGTTGCTGTTGGTGCAGCGGTAGCTGTTGCCGTAGGGCTTCCCATTAATTGATTTACGTCCATTACAGAAGAGTTAATCGCAAACTTCCCTTTTATTAAGCTGTCCTGAAAAATGTATTGCATAAAGTTTTCAATTTTTCCATTCGCCTTAATGTCGCTATTGCCTATTTTACTATCAAAAGAAGTAAGCTCTACAAATTGCGGAGTAAAGTTTAATTTCATTTCATTAACCGTTACATCATACGCAAGGCTTGCTGTTTTGTAATTTATTTTAGTTACCTCAACAGTACCCTGCGCATCAAACTCCTCGTATTTTTTATTGGTGATGCTACTCATTTTTCCTTTTAGTTTCACGTCGGCAGTAACCATGCCGCTCATGTCGTCGGTTTTTTCCATTGGCACAAAATCTTTTACACTGCTTAAATCTATCTTGCCTTTTATCTCTCCGTGTAAATTCGGGTCAGACACCGGGGTGCGCACATGCATAACCATATCAACAGGGTTGCCGGCCATTTCTACGTGAAATTTTTCTACATCAATTGCGGTTGCGTCGGGTTTGCCATTAGGATTTTCAACGTCAACCTTTATGTTAATGTTGTTGACAGATTTTGGAAGCGAAGGATATTTAAACATCGCCTGAGAAATTTCTAAATGTGTTCCAAACGCAGGCATAGAGGCGGCATTATACGTTCCCTTTGCATAACCATTAAGCGCCAATTTCCCTGCTGTTTGTATACTCGCAAAATCTTTTGAGTACACCGCCGGAATTAAAGAAAGAATATTTTTAAACTCGGTTTGTTTACACAGAAACTTTAAATCCATGGTAATATTCGTTTCCGGCATTGCCACAAACCCATCAAGCCCCAGGCCGAGTTCATTAAAACTAAATTCGTTTTCCTTAAAAGTAAATTTCATATTAGGCATATCGGCGTCCAGATCCATTTTTAATTTAACGTGCATATTTTTTGCATAAGCAACGCCGCCTGTAGAAAAACTCATTTGTTGGATTTCGGAAACAATTGCCAGTAAAAAATTATCCTGCGTAAAATCTCCTTTTAAGGTAAAATCAAAATCAGTAAGCGAGGCGCTCATGTTTCCCTGCATATCATTGTAAGAAATTTTTGCGTGTGTAATTTCAAATTTCTTTAGTTTCATTTTAAATTTTGTGGCCGCCGTGTCTGGAGTAGCCGTGGTTGTATCTACCGATGGTTTGGTAATATCCCAGTTCGCTTTTCCATCATGCATAACAATGGCGTTTATTTTGGGCTCGGTTAAAATAATTTCCTTTATTTTTATTTGCTCACCTTTAATAACGCTCATTACATTAACATCAAGCTGTAGTTTTTTTAAATACGCCAGTGTGTCTTTTTCAAAAACCCCCACCCCAATAACGCTTAAGTTGTTTATTGAAAATCGGAAATCCGGAAAAGAAGAAAAAATAGTCAAATCAAATTCCCCAAAATCCACTTTCGCGTTTAGGCTTTTATTGGCTTCGTCTTTTGCCATTTGAATTAATTTACCCTTAAACACAAAGGGCAGCGCAATAATTAGGGTTATAAGCACTAACAAAGTAATGCCGGTCCATTTGAGAAATTTTTTCATAATCTAGTTTTTAGTGATGAGGCCTCGTGTTGGCGCTCGCTTCATCTTTGTTGTTTGTTGGCTACGAATTTAAAAGAAAAATCCCTTCCTTGGGTTAAGAAAGGGATGCTTTTCTCTTAATTTTTGTTACACAAATCACTTATTTAGAGGCAAAATCCTCTTTCATTCGTGTTTCCGGTAATTCTTATCGTCCACATGGCCCTTGCTTAAGCGACGAATTATTTAACGACGATAAGAATTATCGGAAGCATAAAACCAAACCGGATGCGCTGATAAAATAAAATCTTATCTTTGATTATGCGAAAAACTATTTTTCTTTCCTTGTTGCTGTGTTCCTTTTTTGTGTTCGCACAAACACCAAAAAAATCTCCCACAACAAACCGCCGCATTCCACAAAGGTCTATTTCAAAAACGAGCACCGAAGCGGATAATTGTACAAAAGGAGATGTAATTCCTAAATCCAGATATTCTGTGCGAAGCTTGCCAATGGATTCTGCGATTACTAAGGGAAGGGCGGCCTTGGTTGTAAAATTTATTGGGGTCGACGGACACGCTTTTCAAATTCATCGAAGCATGTATGTAGGATATACAATTAATGCCGATTCGTTTATACCTGCTTTAAGCGAAACCGCCTCATTCAAATCCTTTGTAAGGCCCAAGAATTGCAAATTTAATTTCTTTGTTAAACTTGTGTCCGCAGTCAACACAGATTCTATTTTACTTCAAAAGAATACCGTAACTTATATTACGGTAGCTATATTATATGAAGAACAAAAGTTTCCGGCCGTGCTTTATGCCCTCGACAAACCGGTTATTTATGTTTATCCGGAAGAAACAATAAAAATAAAACTACAGCTTGATGTAAAGGGAGAAATGGTTTTTTCTTATCCAAAATATAACGAGGGCTGGTCTTTTACGGCTCAGCCATCGGGAAATATCAAAATAGAAAATAAAAACTTTAATTATTTGTTTTGGGAGGGCTCCATGAAAATGGCAGATTTACCTATCAATGCCGCGGAAGGGTTTATTGTTGGTTCTGATTCGTTGGTTGATTTTTTTGAGGTTTCATTGGCAATGGCCGGGCTAAACGAAAAAGAAACCCAGGACTTTATTACCTACTGGGTTCCTAAAATGAAAGCGCACGATAAAAACTATGTTCATTTTATGTTCACGCAGGAGTATGACTATTTTGCAACTATTAAAATAGATCCGCCGCCTAAAAATTTAATCCGCGTTTTTGTTATTTGGTCGCCGCTTGCTTCTGAAAAAAACTATTCTGTGTATCCACAAATATTTCCTCCGTTTAGCCGAAGTGGCTATACCGTAATTGAATGGGGAGGAAGTGAAATTGAAAACTTTTTAGAGAATATTAAATAGTTTTTACCCCTGCACTTGTGCAAACCCGCCCTTGGCGTATTCGCCGCTGGTAAGTTTTTCTTTAATGGCACTAAAAGCTTCAAGGGTATATTTTACATCTTCAAGCGTGTGAACGGCTGTTGGAATCAATCGTAAAATAATTTGCCCTTTTGGAATAACCGGATAAACCACAATAGAACAAAAGATGTTATACTTCTCCCGTAAATCAAACGTAAGATTGGTTGCTTCGTTAACGGTTCCGTTTAAATAAACGGGAGTAACAGGCGTAGTTGTGGTTCCAATATTAAAGCCGGCTTTTTTAAGCCCGCTTTGTAAAGCGTCCGTAATTTCCCAAAGCTTTGTTTTATACTCGGGGTGATTACGAATAAGCTCCAATCTTTTTAATGCGCCCTCTACCAGTGGCAGCGGCAAAGATTTTGCAAAAATCTGCGAACGCATATTATAACGTAAATAAGTAACCACCTCTTCGTTAGAGGCAATAAAGCCGCCAATCATGGCAAAGCTCTTTGCAAAAGTGCCAAAATAAATATCAATACCGTCCTGGCAACCCTGCTCTTCTCCTGTACCGGCGCCTGTTTTTCCCATGGTTCCAAGTCCATGTGCGTCGTCTACAAATAAACGGAACTTGTATTTCTTTTTAAGTTCAATTATTCCTTTTAAATTTCCCTGATTACCGCTCATTCCAAAAACTCCTTCGGTAATAACTAATATAGATCCGCCGGTTTTTTCAGCAAGTTTTGTGGCGCGCTGTAATTGTTTTTCGCAACTAGCCATATCATTATGTGTATACACAAAACGCTTACCCATGTGCAGGCGCACTCCGTCTAATATACAGGCGTGGCTCTCGGCGTCATATACTATAACGTCATGCCTGTCAACCAAACAATCTATAGCGCTACTCATGGCCTGATAGCCAAAATTTACCAATATAGAATCTTCCTTATGTACAAAAGCCGCTAATTCTTTTTCTAATTGCTCGTGCAGATTGGTGTTTCCGCTCATCATACGCGCCCCCATGGGCATTGCAAAACCATACTTTGCTCCTGCTTCAGCGTCTGCCTTACGAACCTCGGGGTGATTTGCTAATCCCAGGTAATTATTTAAACTCCAGTTAAGGCGCTCTTTGCCTCTAAAAACCATTCTCGGACTAATATCTCCTTCTAACTTAGGAAAAGTAAAGTAGCCGTGGCTTTCTTTAGAATAGCGGCCAATTTCGCCCATATTCTTTTTAATCTTATCAAACAAGTCTAACATACAAAAAGTTTATAAGGCAAAGTTAATAAACCCTGTTTAAAACCCTATTAAAAGATGTGTATTTCTATGGTTGATAATTTTACTTATCAGTCCTCGGTACAAAAAAAAATGTAGGGCCTGTTTAAAACTAAAGGTTAATTTTTCCTGTTTTGTTCGTTCCTTTTTATAGGAAACTCTTTTCTGTTCAAAACCACTTTTAATAGCTTTAATCTGTTACTTTATCTACACAAGTCTATCACCAAAAGCTAGTCTACTTTTAAATATACTTATCAGACTTAACTCTTATTAACAGTATTTAATAACTTATATTAATTCCTGTTTTACAAGTAAATAGCTAATTTTGTAGGCTGATAACATGTTGGTGCTTTCTTAATAACTGATACTTAAAGTAAAAGATAAAAAAATTATTAACCGAACTAACAGCTATAGTATTAATAATATTAATTTTTAAAAAAGAATATGTATAGTGTAGATAAGGGTTACGTTGAAGAAGAGATTAACGCAACAATTGATATATTTGCAGAGGTAAAAGCTCTCAAGCGGCAAAAAAATGTAGTCCTATTAGCCCATTACTACCAAGACGCCGATATACAGGACATCGCAGATTTTATTGGAGATAGTTTAGGTTTAGCGCAAGAAGCACAAAAAACCAAAGCTGATATTATTTTATTTGCCGGCGTGCATTTTATGGCCGAGACCGCAAAAATACTAAATCCAACTAAAAAAGTTTTAATTCCTGATTTAAATGCAGGTTGCTCGTTAGCTGATTCTTGTCCGCCCGAAAATTTTTTAGCTTTTAAAAAACAACATCCTAATCATCTTGTAATTTCTTATATTAATTGTAGTGCGCAGATAAAAGCTTTATCTGATATAATTTGTACATCAAGTAACGCGGTACAAATTGTAAATAGTTTACCAAAAGAACAGCAAATAATTTTTGCGCCCGATAAAAATTTAGGAGCTTATATAAATAAAGTATCCGGAAGAAATATGTTATTATGGGATGGTGCTTGTATGGTGCACGAAATTTTTTCTTTAGAGAAAATAGTAAAATTAAAAATACAACATCCAAACGCCCAATTAATTGCTCATCCCGAATGCGAAGCTGTAATTTTAGATAAAGCAGATTTTATAGGAAGTACAACAGCCTTATTAAATTATTCTAAAAAATCAGATTGCAAAGAATTTATTGTGGCTACCGAAGCAGGAATTTTACATCAAATGATAAAATTATCGCCGGGTAAAACCTTTATTCCGGCACCACCAAACAACTCGTGTGCCTGTAACGATTGTCCGTATATGAAATTAAATACTTTGGAGAAAATATACCTTACTTTAAAGTACGAAAAACCTGAATTAATCTTACCAAAAGACCTATTAGAAAGCGCAAAAAAGCCTATCTTGCGCATGCTCGAATTATCTGCTAAATTCGGATTATAAGTTATGCGAAGAATTAGTTCTATACTTTTTATTTTTATTTGTGCTATTTATACTTTACGCGCACAAAACCCGGTAAATCCAAACGGATATAATGTGTTTTATTACGACAATGGTAATAAATCTTCTGAAGGCAGAATGACTAATGGTAAACCCGAAGGGTACTGGAAAAATTATTACGAAACCGGAGTTTTAAAAAACGAAGGAAACCGTAAAAATTATCAGCTTGACAGTGTTTGGAAATTTTATAACGATAAAGGAAAAATTACCAAAGCCATAAATTACGCAGAAGGAAAAAAGAATGGCTTTACCAATACGTATGATACCGCGGGATTTATTATTTCGAAAGAAAATTATGTTACCGATGTAAAACAAGGGCTTTCTTATAATTTATATAAATCGGGTAGTACCAAACAAAGCATTCCGTATAAAAATGGCCGCGCCGATGGTATATCTTATGTGTACGCCGAGGACTCAATGATAACATCCATTATAAAATACAAAATGGGTTATATAGAAAAGCAGGAAAAAATTAATCAAACCGATGCGGAGGGAAATAAACAAGGATTATGGAAAGAGTTTTATCCCGACGGCACAGTAAAAAAAGAAACGCGCTATAAAGATAATACGGTTGATGGTTATGTAAAAGATTACGATAAGAAGGGTGATTTAACCGAAATGAAAAAGTACAGCTACGGTAAAGAAGTAAAAAACGCCCCTGAGTTAGCCAAGCCGGATATTTTTAAAGCATACTTTGAAGACGGCAATGTGCGCTACGAAGGATTGTATTTAAACGGAATGCCATTGGGTACGCATTATAAATTTCATTTATCTAAACGCTGCGACTCGGTAAGAGTGTATGACGATAGTACCGAAAAATATACCATGCAGTTTAAGTGTTTTAATTTATCGATAGCCGACTCGGCTTTTGTGTATCAGGAAGGCTATTTATTGGAGCGCGGTCCCGTTGACTCTTTGCGCCGACGTCAAAAAGAATGGATAGAATATAATATTACTGGCGAGTTTCGCTCTAAGGGCCCGTATGTAGATGATAAACGGATTGGTAATTGGGAATTCTTTTATCCCAATGGAAAAACAGAACAGAAAGGACGTTATGATAAAAAAGGCCGCGCCCAAGGCGAGTGGATTTTATATTACGACGACGGTAAAATATTAAGAAAAGAAAATTATAAAAATGATAAACGCGAAGGTGTTTTAGAAGAATATACCGAAGACGGAAAATTAATTACTAAGGGAGAATACCTGGACGACCAGAAAGAAGGAAACTGGTATTATGAAATTGCAAATTATAAAGAGTACGGCGTGTATCGAAGTGGCGTACCAGATAGTGTTTGGAGGGCTTATTATGTAAAAGAAAACAAATTACGTTTTGAGGGAAAATTTGTGAACGGAGATCCGGACGGTAAGCACACCTATTATTTCGATAACGGAAAAGTTCAGGCCAGCGGAAAATATGTTGCCGGACAAAAAGAGGGCGACTGGCATTATTTTGAAGAAGACGGCTTTTTGATTTTAACCGTAAATTACGAAAATGGCATTGAGCGCAAATGGGACGGTCAGAAAATTTTACCTACTTACGAGGAAGGTTTAAAAGTTTTTGAAGACACCAAGCAAAGCCAAAAGAAGAACGATAAAAAACCGGATGAAGGAACGGAAAATAAAAAATAAGCAACATCCTTTAGATGTTTTTAATGCACACACGGATTTAATATTAAAAAATATTGACGAGGTTATCTATTATGTTACGATAGATAAAAAAGGAAAAAAAGAAATTGTTTTTTTGTCGGATAAAATAGTAGAAATTTTAGGGATTACAAAAAAGAAATATTTTTCGCTGGGCAAAAAAATAATTGACTACTGCCACAAAGAAGACGTCACCTCAATTATTTCTAATATACAAAAGCTTTTAAAGAAAAAAACAAAGGGCTCGTTTCAATATCGTTTTTATAATCCTCAAAAAAAAACATATTTATGGATAGAGGAGACGATTTATCCGCAACTGGATGACGCAAAAAAATTAATAGGGTATTTTGGAGTTTCGCGTAACATTGAAAACGAAAAGAAATTTGAAGCGCAAATAACGGATAGCGAAAAAAAATTCAGGTTATTGGCCGAAAACTCATCCGACATAATTTTCCACTTTCAGTTTAAGCCCAGCCCCTCTTATACGTATGTTAGCCCTTCGGCCGAACGGATTTTAGGTTATTCGCCTGAAGAGTTTTATAAAGACGCCGACATAGGGTTTAAGATGATTTATCCCGCCGACCGCGAATTACTATTAGACTCTCGACGAAACATCGGGATGGGAAAAGCGGTAAGAAAAACGTTTAGTAAGCTGGCTGCGCGATATGTTACAAAAAAGGGCGACGTTGTTTGGCTTGAAAACAGATACACACCAATTTATAATGGCAAGGAAATTATATCACTGCATTGTATTTGCCGCGATATTACCGAGCAAAAACAAAAAGAAGAAGAGCTTGATAATAGTAAAACAAAATTATCAAACATTTTATCAAACCTGCCGGGGATGGCGTACCGTTGTTTAAATGACAATGAGTGGACTATGAAATTTATTTCTTCGGGCGTAGTGGCCCTAACCGGATATAAGCCCGAAGAGCTGCTTGATAATAAAAAAAGAAGCTTCGCGTCTATAACACACCCCGAAGACAAAGGAATTGGAAAAAAGGAAATTCGCGAAGCACTTCGTAAAAAAAAATCTTTTGAAATAGAATACAGAATTATTGACAAAGCCGGAAATATAAAGTGGGTTTGGGAAAAAGGTTCGGGTGTTTACAACCACAAAAAAAAATTACTTTATATAGAAGGGTTTATAAATGATATTTCGGAAAGAAAAATAGCTGAACAAGAATTAAATCAGCGCTGGTTAAATTACAGAGCCCTTATCGACTCGATGCCGGTGGGTGTTTTTATTCACATTGACGGAAAGATACGGTTTGGTAATAAAGAAGCATACACTATCGCAGAAATCACGGGCAAAGATGATGTAAACTCATTTTCGTTAGTAGATTCTTTATTACCCGAAGACCGCCCCTTTGGTATTGAGCGAATAAAACGTGCGATGGCCGGAGAAGACACGCCTTTTGTAGAATATAATATTGTAACGCGCAGAGGCAATAAAAAAATAATTCGCACAAAATCCTGTTTGATAATTTACAATTCGGTTAAGGCCATTCAAATTGTTATACAGGATATAACACACGAGAAACAGCTGGAAGAAGAAAGAATAAAAACGAGACTTACCGAGCAAACCAACAAGGAGCTTCAAAAGGAAATAGAACTTCGTGTTGAGTCTGAACAAAAATTAAAAGCAATTTTTGAAAACACCTCGCATTTAATTTGGACAATTAATAGAGAGCTTGAAATAACATCTTACAATAAGCCGTATTATGAGGCAGTAAAAAATTTATGCGGAACCAAATTAAAACCGGGAGTAAAAATTACAACATTTAAGTGGGCGTTTTCTAAGGAAGATTACAAAACCCTACGCGAAGCCCACACAAATGCATTTAATGGCATAAACACTAAGATAGAAATTCCGCTGCGCGCCATTGATGGAAAAACACATTACCGCGAAATGCACTTCCATCCCATTTCTATTAATGGCGAGATAAATGAAATAGCGGCGGTGGCGCAAGACACAACAGAAAGAAGAAATTACGAGAAACAAATTATAGGCCAGGCCGCTAAACTAAAAGCAATTTTTGACAGTGGCAACCAAAGTATTTGGACAATTGACCGAGAACTTAAACTCACCTCATATAATGCCCGCTATGCAAATGCACTTTTTGCCTCTACCGGAAAAAACCCGGTGCTAAATAAGTCGGTTATGGCACCCGTTAAAAATACCAGTTATGATAAGGAATGGCGACAAAAGTATCTATTAGCCCTTACCGGAAAAAATCTGGAATTTGAATCGGTTTATATAATGCCCGATGGAACACAAAAACATAACCAGGTTTTTTTGAGTCCTATTTTTAATAACAAAAAGGAAGTTGTTGAAGTTACAACCGTGGCGCATGACATAACCGAACGAAGAAATTACGAAAAGCAAATCATCGAACAATCCGCCAGGCTGCGCGCAATTTTTAAGAGCGGCTCGCAATTAATGTGGACAGTTAACCGAAAATTACAACTTACCTCGTTTAATAAAAACTACGCAAATACTGTTTTCGAATTATATGGCGTATATCCCGAATTAGATGTAGATATAAAGCGGTTGCCGGAAAAAATGCGCTCGCAGGAGTATAATTCAGTATGGACGGGAAAATACGAAGAGGTGCTAAAAGGGAAGAGCATAGAGATGGACACGGAGAGAACTTTAACTTCGGGTAAGAAAATGTACAACCACATTTTTCTGCACCCTATTTACAACGAAAAAAACGAAGTAATCGAAGTTTCGGGCGTTGGATATGACACAACCGAGCAGAAAAGATCCCAGGATGAAACTTTAAGCAAACAAGCGCAACTTTCTGCAATAATTAATACTACCAGCGACATTATTTTTTCGATTGATAACAATTTTAAAGTAGTGGAGTTTAATGCCGCGCTAAAGAAAATAATTAAAGACCGCACAAAAAAAGAAATAAAACAAGGAGAGCCCCTTTTTGATTTTATGCCGCCTCAACACCAGATCGCGCTAAAAACAATTTACAAACGCGTATTGAACGCAGAGAGTGTTACCTCGATAGAAACGTTTGATGTGAACGGGGAGGAAAGGCTTTACGAGGCGCACTACAATCCCATTAAAACAGGAAACAAGATTACCGGAATCGCGGTTTTCTCGAGAGACATTACGGAACAAAAACATAACGAAGAAGAAATATTAAACAAGCAATCAAGGCTGTCGGCAATTATTAATAATACACAAGACATTATTTTATCTATTGATAAAAACTACAACCTTATTGAGTTTAATGAGGCCTTGCGCGGAATAGTTAAGCGCGCATTTAATGTTGATCTTAAGCAGGGAACGTCGGTTTTTGAAACCATGTCGGCGCAATATCATGCCCAAACTAAGGCAATTTATACGCGTGTTTTTAAAGGAGAAAACGCCAGCTCGGTAGAAAGTTATGGCCAGGGCGAAAGCAAAATGTTTTTAGAAACACATTATAACCCAATAAAAACCGCCGGCAAAATAACGGGCATTGCAATTTTCTCGCGCGACATTTCGGCACAAAAAAAATCGGAAGAAGATATTTTAAAATCACTGAAAGAAAAAGAGGTGCTTTTAAAAGAGGTGCATCACCGCGTAAAAAACAACCTGCAGGTAATTTCCAGTATACTAAACTTACAAACGGCCTATCTGAAAGATAAGGGTACAATAAACCTGCTTAAAGAATGCCAAAATCGTATAAAAACGATGGCCTTTATACACGAGTCGCTTTATCAAAACAAAGACTTTTCGCAGATAAATTTTAGCGAATATATAGTAACCCTGGTTAAAAACCTGTTTTACTCGTTTGAGGCAAATCAACAAAAAATAAGAACAAATTTTGTGGTTGACACAATCTTTCTTAATTTAGATTTGTCAATTCCTTGCGGGCTAATTATAAACGAACTGGTTTCTAACGCGCTAAAGTATGCGTTTGATGACGGAAGAGAGGGGACGGTTTTTATTAAACTTAAAAAGGAAAAAGATAAAATAAAAATGATTGTTGCCGATAATGGCAGGGGAATGTCTGAAAATATTAACTTTAGAAACACAGAAACCTTAGGTTTGCAATTGGTTACCACACTAACCGAACAAATTAACGGCACCATAACAATGAATAGAAATAAAGGAACTACATTTGAAATAATATTTTAATATCATGGCAGGAGGAATAAACATATTAGTCGTTGAAGACGAAAGCATCGTTTCTAAAGACATTCAAAACAGCTTAAAAAAAATAGGCTATAATATTGTGGGCGCATGTAACAATGCGGCCGAAGCGGTTGAACTTGCGCGCGAGCAGCACCCGGATGTTGTGCTAATGGACATTATGTTAAAGGGCCCGGAAACAGGAATAGATGCGGCCGAACAAATTAAACTAATGAATATTCCTGTAATATTTCTTACTGCTTATGCCGACGAGAGCACTTTATCTAAAGCAAAAATTACAGAGCCCTACGGTTATATTTTAAAACCGTTTAAAGAAAAAGATCTACACATCTCTATAGAGATGGCCATACACCGCCATAAAAAGCACAGCGAACTAAAGAAAGAACGTGACTTCCTTTATTCTTTAGTAGAAAATAAGGAAGGAAGTAAAGACGTGTTGTTTGTAAAAACAAATAGCCGCTTGGTTAAAATTAATATGAAAGATGTTTTCTTTATTGAGGCACTTAAAGACTATGTGGTAATTAACACAGAGCTTACCCGCTACACTGTGCACTCAACGATGAAAGACATAGAGAAAAAACTTGCCCCTAATGAATTTTTGCGCGTACACCGCTCGTTCATTGCGCGCGTAGATAAAATTGTTGCTATAGAAAATCATAATCTTATTTTAGAGAAAGATAAAAAGCCAATTCCAATAGGCGGCTCTTATAAGGATGAGTTGTTGCAGCGATTAAACATGGTTTAATAAACCAGCAACTTAAAGATTTTCTGACCCGTTTCTGTTTTTACACTTAGCAAATAAATCCCTGCGGCGAGCTCACTGGTTTTAATTTCAATCTTGTTTTTTCCAGAGGGCAATTTTATTTCGGAAACCGATTTTTGTCCCTGCAAATTATAAATAGAGGCCCCCGTCTCTGTTGCCCCGCTTGAATTATAACTAATAAAATAATTTCCATTATCATTCTGTAGTAAAACAGATTCTGAAAATCCACTTGTAACATCGGTTGTAAACAAGCAATTATTTCTATTTTTAAAAGCCGCAAAAGATTGTTTTTGATCAGAGGGCAAATAGTTGCCCATATAATACAAGCCCCAATCGCCGCCCGGAAAATCACTTTGTGTAAACCACAATGACAAACGCACGCGCGCATCGCCTTGTAATACATTAAAACCCGTGGTTAAATTTTTAGACTGAAAGGATTCGCCGTAAACATTGCTTTCCCAGCCAAATTCCGAAATCCAGATTTGTTTGCTGGGATTGTCTTCGTAAGTATAAATGTTGTTCCAAAAATCATTTAAGTTAGTGTTCATGGCCGTTGTTATAATGCCAACACCCGAATCGCCCTGCGTCACATAAATATGCTGGCCAAACCCATCCAGCGGATAGGCGCCCGCGTTAGCGTGCGTCCAGTCCCAGGCAAAAACATTTTTACCATACCAGTATGTGTCGTTAATAAATTGTCCGCCGGTATTTAAATCAAAAGTAAAAAGCGCGCCGCTTACCAGGGTAACCTGCCAAGCGGGATCAGTATTGTGGCCCGCATAATATTTTGTGTTTAAATAAACTTCCTGCAACAATAAAGAAAACCAAGCCGCGTGTACAATAGCGGTAGAACTATTGGTCCAATTATTAGGCTCATTAAAAGATTCGTAAACGCGAACCCGATCTTTAAACATATCAACAATTTGCACAAAATTTGCTGTGTAATTTTGTATCCACAAAACAGAAGATGCCGAGTCGGCACCCGGATATTGCTCTAAAGTATCGGCGGGATAGGTGTACGCTTCTGCGCCAATCAAACCATATACCTGAATTCCTTTAGCGATGTAAGCATTTATAATTTCACTATAAGCTTGTTGCCAAGTTCGACCGCTGTGTAAAGTTAAATCGCCGGGCGAGGACCAGGGGCCAAGAATAAAATTTACCCGCACCCAAGGAGTACAGGTTGCGCCTACCACAGATGTGTCTGTTCCCCAGTTAATGTCGCCGGTTGACGGATTGATGGGTTGCCCCACATCCATACCAATTTCGTTTTGCGAAAAAGAAATTTGTGTTATAAGGGCTAAGAAAATTGTTTTTAAATAATGCAAGCGTAAAATTTTTCTTCTCTAAAGGTGGGTTCTAAAAATTCATTTTTATGGATTTTAATAAAAATCGGAGAACCCGTTATACTATTCCAACTGAGCGTATAAATAAGCCATTCATGCTTTGTTCCATAAAGCCAAATACGTGTTCTACCCTTGCTCTTGTTTTTGATTTTTCTTTATTGGCGGCTTTTTGTTCATCTGTTAATGGTGCGTTGCGGTAACCTTTCTCGTGAACTTTATTTTTCATTTTATATTTTTCAATCGTCTTCTCTTGTTCTTCGCCTGTATAAGCACTATCGGCATGTAATACTTGCCCTTTATCTTTTTCATCCAATAAATCTTCTAAAGCTTGCGAATCATGCACTGAGGCATCTGTAACAACA
>JBBQRR010000051.1:0-27543 GCA_038214655.1 Bacteroidia bacterium
ATCCTCGCTTGCATTAAGGTTAAAAAATAAATCAAAAACCGAATCATGCACCTCATCGGGGCGGCAATTTGGCTTATCTACTTTATTGATAACCAGAATAGCTTTTTTGCCCTGAGAAATTGCTTTTTGCAGTACAAAACGTGTTTGAGGCATTGGCCCCTCAAAAGCATCTACCAATAGCAACACGCCATCAGCCATGTTAAGTACCCGCTCAACTTCTCCGCCAAAATCGGCGTGGCCCGGAGTATCAATAATATTGATTTTGGTGCCTTTATACATTACAGAAACGTTCTTGGCAAGAATGGTAATTCCGCGTTCACGTTCTAAGTCATTATTATCTAAAATAAGTTCTCCGGTTGCCTGGTTCTCTCTGAAAAGGTTACAGGTGTGCAGAATTTTATCAACCAGCGTAGTTTTACCGTGGTCAACGTGTGCAATAATGGCAATGTTCTTAATATTCATCGGTTCTTTTTAAATCGGGCGCGAAGGTACAAATAAGATACCAATTAAGCCCAAAATGCGGTACGAATTAATACGAATTCAGTCAATTAGCTCTTAAAGGGCAATTTTAAAAGGCTGAATCGGGAGGGATAGTATCTTTGGGGTATGAATTACACTATTAAAAAGCTCACAATTCTTGATGAAATGCTTGGTACACTTAACCTGGTAAAAGAGTTAACGCCGGATGTTTTAGAGGCTGATTATAAAAGTATGTTGCTCGAAATGATTCCTCATAATTATCTGCAGGTTGGCGTTTACGAAGGAAAAAAACTAATTGCTGTTTCGGGCTATTGGATTTGTACCAAAATTTACTGCGGTAAATACCTGGAGATTGACAATTTTGTAGTTGCCAAAGAGTATCGCTCTAAAAACATTGGCCAAATGTTGGTTGATTGGATGCTTGATGAAGCCAAAAAACGGGGATGTAAAGTAGCCCTGCTTGATGCCTATGTCGAAAACTTTAAAGCGCATAAATTTTACTACAAACAAGGCTTTATAGCAAGAGGCTTTCATTACCTTAAATGGCTGTAAATCAAAACTGTAAAAAAACATATACCCTTTAAATGGTAAGACTTATAAAGATTTTGAAACTAATAACTTTGGTCGAATTTAAACCACTGAAGGCAATTATGCCTTACCTTTGCAAACAAATAACAAGCAATGTCAGAAACCGAACGTATAAAATTCCCCCAGCAGCAACGCCTTTTTTTTCAAACACTGCGCCAGCGGGTTGATCAATATTTAAAAGAAAAACAAGTATCCAAACATGCAAACGCAGGCATGGTTATTAAAACCATTTTTATGTTTGCTCTATTCTTTACTCCTTACTTTATGCTTATTCTGGGTGTTTTTCACAGCGCCTTGGTAATGTGGGGGCTTGCAATTGTAATGGGTTTTGGTATGGCAGGTATTGGCTTATCTGTCATGCACGACGCTAACCATGGCAGCTATTCAAGAAACCCTAAGGTAAATAAGTTTTTATCGTACAGTCTAAACATGCTCGGCGGTCACTATTTAAACTGGCAAATGCAGCATAATACGCTTCACCACACCTATACCAATATTGATGGGCACGACGAAGATATTGACGCGCCTGCATTTATGTTACGTTTCTCGCCACATGGCGAACTTAAAAAAATTCACCGTTTACAGTTTTTATATGCTTGGTTTTTTTATGGCTTGTTAACTGTATTATGGGGCACCACAAAAGATTTTAAGCAATTAGAGCGTTACAAAAAAATGGGCTTGCTGGATACCTATAAAGAAAAGTATAGCAAACATTTAATCATTATGGTTATCTCTAAATTGGTGTATTATGCTTATTTAATTATAATTCCTTTAGTTTTTATTGATCTTCCTTGGTGGAAAATAGTGATTGGCATTTTTAGTATGCAGTTTACTGCAGGTTTATTGCTTTCTGCTATATTTCAATCGGCACACGTGGTTGAAGAAACAAAATACCCCCTACCCGATAAATCAGGTAATATGGAAAACGACTGGGCCGTGCACCAACTTTATACAACCGCTAATTTCTCGCCTAAAAGCCGCATTTTTTCGTGGTACGTGGGTGGTTTAAATTATCAGGTGGAGCACCATTTGTTTCCTTCGGTTTGCCATGTACACTACCGTCATATCTCTAAAATTGTACAAAGCACCGCCAAAGAATTTAATTTCCCTTATCATACACAACCCACTTTTGTAGGCGCTCTTTACTCGCATACAAAAATGTTGTGGCGCCTGGGCCGTCCTAACGCCGCGGCTGTTGCTTAGTTTTAAGATAATTTAAGCACTGCGCTCAAATATTTTTGAGTTACCTTCGTTTCACCAATAAATCATTTTTATGGATAAGATAAGTTTGCTTTGGGCCGACGATGAAATTGAACTATTAAGGCCGCACGTGCTTTTCTTAGAACAAAAAGGATATGAAGTAACAACGGCATGCAGCGGCGATGAAGCCCTTGACTACGCTAAAGAAAAAAATTTCGACGTAGTTTTGCTGGATGAAAACATGCCCGGCTTATCGGGATTGGAAACACTATCGCGGCTAAAGGCAATACGCAGCGAAGTGCCGGTAATTATGATTACCAAAAGTGAAGAAGAACGCATTATGGACGATGCCATAGGCTCTAAAATTGCCGATTATCTTATTAAGCCCGTTAATCCAAATCAGATTTTACTTTCGCTTAAAAAAACTTTAGATAACCGCCGCTTGGTGGGCGAAAAAACAAACACCTCGTACCGTCAGGCTTTTCAGGAGATAAGTATCATGCTTAACTCTGATTTAAATTATAAAGAATGGTGCGAGTTGTACAAAAAAATTGTTTTCTGGGAATTGGAAATTGATAAAAGTGCCGACAAAAGTATGCTCGAGATTGTGCGCATGCAAAAACTGGAAGCCAACAATTCGTTTTTTAAGTTTATAGAAAAAAATTACGTTAACTGGCTTAACGGCAAGGATAAAAATCCTCCGATTATGTCGCACACTTTAGTAAAAGCAAAACTTATACCCGAGTTAGAAAAAAACCAAAGTGTATTTTTTATTTTAATCGATAATTTGCGTTACGATCAATGGAAAGTAATACAACCCATTATTGCCGATCTTTATAAAACCGAAAGTGAAGAATTGTATTACGGTATTTTACCGACCGCCACACAATATGCGCGTAACGCTTTATTTGCAGGCCTACTTCCAACAGAAATCCAGAAACTTTTTCCGGATAAGTGGCTTAACGACGAAGATGAAGGTTTGAAGAATCAGTTTGAAGAATTTTTTATGCAGGAGCAATTAAAGCGCCTGGGTAAAAACATTAAAATGAGTTATACCAAAATTACCAATCACGCTGCGGGTAAACGTTTGTCGGATAACATCACTAATCTTTTACAAAATAAATTAAATGTTATAGTTTATAATTTTGTAGATATGCTTTCGCACGCGCGCACCGATATGGAAGTGATACGCGAGCTGGCTGATGATGAGCCTGCGTATCGTTCAATTACAAAATCGTGGTTAGAGCACTCGCCGTTAATGGGTATTATACAGCAACTGGCGCATCATAAAATAAAAATTATCATTACTACCGACCACGGCACTGTGCATGTAAAAGACCCTTCTAAAGTTGTTGGCGACCGTAATGTAAACAGCAACTTGCGTTACAAAACCGGCAAGACTTTAGATTATAATAAAAAAGATGTGTTTGAAATTAAAAACCCCAACGATGCTTTTTTACCAAAGCAGCATGTAAGCTCGGTTTATATTTTTGCTAAAGAGTATAAGTTTTTTGCTTACCCTAATAATTACAACCACTATGTAAATTATTACAGGGATACTTTTCAGCACGGCGGTGTTTCCTTAGAAGAGTGTATTATACCTTATATAACTTTGACTCCTAAGTAAAAATCATTTATTATTCTCCAAACTCAAATACAAATCTTCCACTTTTTGGCGGGCCCAAGTCGTTTTGCGCAGAAACGTTAAACTTGATTTTATACTTGGGTTTTCGTAAAAGCAATTGATTTTTATTTTTTGATTGAGTTCCTCCCAGCTATAGTGTTTTAATAATTCTTCCATCACTTTTTGAAGAGTAACGCCATGCAAAGGATTATTGATTTGTTCTGACATTTATTTTCGGTTTGAAAAATAAAAAAGCGGCTGAGAAAATTCTCAGCCGCTTAATTCAGTTTAAAATTACTTTATTGTACAATTATTTTTTTGGTAACCTGCTTGCCATCCACATCCATGTTTACAAAATAAACACCGGGTTGATACACTTTCTTTTGCGCTACGGCTAAAGTAGTTGCTCCTGTGCCGTATTCCTTAGCAGGAATAGTTTCAATAGTGCGGCCCAGTACATCTGTTACCACAACAGCAATCGTATGGGCTTCAGATAAATTTATATCTAAATTAACAGTGCCGGATGAAGGATTCGGATAAATATTCAGCCCAACTAATTCTTCTACAGAAGTAATTCCTAAAGAAGCGTCATACAAATTAATATCATCAATATAAACGTTATTACCTACTGCGCCCGTATTGCCATAGTCAGCAAAAAACTCGAAACGAAAACGCACATTGTTTTGCCCGGCAACACCATTAATATTTACAGTATAAGAAGTAAATTGACCTGATGTGGGCGTAAAGGCTGATGCGCTTGGCGGAGTTACGTTTGCCAGTATTGATCCGTTACGGCTCCAGCGCGATATCCAGTTTGCTCCACAATCAATAGAAGAGAAAATCTGCATCTTATCATTATCTGTACTTGCTTTTTGTTTATGAGAATATTTAAAAACAAGTTTAGGAGTGGTAAAAGAAGAAATATCAAACGAAGTACTTTCTAATACACTTGCATTGCCGGCCGAGTTAACCATATTATCCAACTTCGCAGATTTTACACCTGTAGCCGCAGCGGATGAAGTGGTAGCCCAATCTGTTCCTGTTACATTAAATATCGACCAGTCCGCTCCCGGCAAAGTTGCAGTTTCAAATCCTTCCTGAAACTGTGTATTATAAGAAGCCACGTTTGTTAATACATCAATATAGGTGTTTTTAGTAATATTACCACTACCGCCTGATGTAGTTGCTGTATAGGAAACCGCGTATGTTCCAGGCGTAGCATAACTAACTTTTGGCATAGAATCATTTACAGTGGTGCCTCCTTGCATTGTACCGCCGGGAAAACTCCACTTCCACGAAGTAGGATGCGCATTAGAAGAGCTATCGCTAAATGTTATTGTTGCGTTAATACAAACTGTACGTAAATTAGCATGAAAATTTGCAATCGGAGGGCATATAATCGGATTGGTTACACCCGTTGCTAATAAATTAGCTGCACTTATTACTGTTGACCTTCCGGAAGTAGAACTTTGTGCTGCGTTACGCATACGAGTTACTTGTCCTGCAGTAAACATAGTTGAGCAATACGAGTAATCCATATAATTCTGCACATTCTCAGTAATACCTGCGGTACAGCTTTGATCACTTAGCGGACAAACAAGATTAGAGCCTTCTGTAATTGGTGTATCGGTTACACCATCATTACCACAAGAAACGCCCGGGTTATTTGTATTACCCCAGGTATGCTGAAGGTTTAACCAGTGACCCGCTTCGTGTGAAATACAAAATCCATGTGAGCCTGTGCTTGCACCCGTGCTACCTGTGTAATCATATCTTGCCACAATGCAATCTGCCGAATTTCCTGCACTAAATGTGCCGGGTAAATACGTATACGCAGCGGCAGTTCCGTTAATACTTTTAACTACATAAATATTTAAATACTTTGTAGGGTTCCAGGTATAAGCATACCACGAAAAGTTACCCTGTATCCAAACTGTATTTGGGTCAACGTGACGAATAATTCCATTGGTACAATTTCCATTGGGGTCTTTGGTTGCCAACCTGAATTCAATTTGCACATCAGAAGCTAAGGTTTTAAAAACAGGTATTGTGTTTACAGTATCTGAGTTCAGTTTACGGTAACGCGTAGTCATTTCGGCAACACAGGCTATGGCCTGCGCGTCGGTAATATTTTCCGCACCTCCCTGGTGTAAAATATGAAACACTACAGGGATATAAAAAACTGTTCCCTGCGTGGTGTTTGTTCCTGATTTTTGGGTAGCTGTATTTTCTTTATACCCGGTTTTATAGGCCTCGGCATCTTGCTGCTCAAAAATGGCTTCGCGTGCCTCGTAGGCTTTTTTAGCTGCGGGGTTTTGATTAAAATAATCGTTCATCGCTTTATGCGTAATGCAACCATCGGGTTCCTGCGCAAAAGCAGTTGCTGTAAACATAAATGCTGCAGCGCTCAATTGTAAAAATTTATTCATTTTCATAAAAATTTTAAGGTTATCAAATGTAGCAAATTTGTTAGCTAAAAGCAAACTGTTCACCTCAATTTTAGGGCTTTATTTGAAAAAAGGCAATAATTCAACTATAAACGGTATATCATTGTTAAAATACTATCTTTGCTGCATGTTTACATCAGACCAGTTGAAAGACCTTCTGGGGCGCACGTTAGCGCTGAGGAGGCATCTTTGACATCGATAAAAAGCTTCACGAAATAGCGCTCGAGGAAGAGAAAACGCTTGACTCCAACTTCTGGAACGATCCAAAAAAAGCCGAAGCGCTTTTACGCGTAATTAAATTAAAAAAAGACTGGACAAGCAGCTTTGCCAACTTAACCGGTCTGGTTGATGATACCCAAACTTTATATGATTTTTTTAAAGCAGGCGAAGCCAGCGAAGAAGAAACCGAAAAGCAATTTAAACTAAGCTCCAAAAAATTAGAAGAACTTGAATTTAAAAATATGCTTAGCGGCGAGGAAGATGCTTTGCCCTGCATCATAGAAATTAACGCAGGCGCAGGCGGAACAGAAAGCTGCGATTGGGCCAATATGCTTATGCGTATGTATATGATGTATGCCGAGCGCATGGGGTTTAAAATTAGTGAGAACGACCGTACAGACGGAGATGCTGCCGGAATAAAATCGGTTTCTTTACAAATTGACGGGAATTATGCTTACGGATATTTAAAAGGCGAAAATGGGGTTCATAGATTGGTGCGTATTTCTCCTTTTGATGCCAATGCAAAACGACACACTTCTTTTGCTTCGGTTTATGTATATCCTGTTGTGGATGATACTATAGAAATAAATATTCCGCCTGCCGATATAGAAATTACAACGGCACGAAGTGGCGGCGCGGGCGGACAAAACGTAAATAAGGTAGAAACCAAGGTTCTTATCAAACATTTGCCAACAGGTATAC
This sequence comes from Bacteroidia bacterium, assembly GCA_038214655.1. Taxonomy (GTDB): domain Bacteria; phylum Bacteroidota; class Bacteroidia; order B-17B0; family Aurantibacillaceae; genus PALSA-968. Next base: position 7,261 of record JBBQRR010000051.1, read on the forward strand.
AGGTAATGTGTCAGGTAGATCGTTCGCAATTGGGCAATAAGGAAAGAGCTATGCAGATGTTGCGATCTCAGTTGTACGAGATAGAAATGCGCAAACGCAACGAAGCACGCGATGCTGTAGAAGCCAATAAAAAGAAAATTGAGTGGGGAAGTCAGATAAGAAATTATGTTTTTCATCCCTACAAATTAGTGAAAGATCTGCGTACCGAATACGAAACCAGCGATGTATATGGTGTAATGGACGGAGAACTGGATGATTTCATAAAAGCATATTTAATGGAATACGGTAGTAGAAATTAATATCTTTGAAAAGATTTTATGCAAGCCATCATCGATAAAATAGGCCGCAAGGTTCTTAAAGAAGAGTTAGCAAGGGATAAGTTTGTGCGCAAAACAAACAAAGGCAATAACGAAATTTATATTATTACCAATCACGATTCGCCCAACGTGATGCTTGAAATTGCTCGCCTACGCGAACTTACTTTTCGCTATGCCGGCGGCGGCACCGGACTAAGTATAGACATTGATGAATTTGATACCTGCGAACATGCTTACAATCAGCTTTTGGTTTGGGACCCCGAAGACGAAGAAATTGTTGGTGCTTATCGTTATATAAAATGCCGAGAGGGCGAATTTATACACGGTAAGGTAGAACTGGCTACTACACACTTGTTTAATTTCTCGGAACCATTTTATAAAAATTATTTAAATACAACTATTGAGTTGGGCCGTTCGTTTGTGCAACCTAATTACCAGCCCGGCGAACATTTCAGGAAAGGGTTATTTTCATTGGATAATTTATGGGACGGGCTTGGGGCCATTGTAATTGATAACCCCGATATAAAATATTTTTTCGGCAAAGTTACCATGTACACACATTTTAATGTAGAAGCGAGGGACATGATACTTTCTTTTATGCAGTATTATTTTCCCGACAAAGAAAATTTAGTGAGCCCTATACACCCGGTGGTTATAAAAACAGATATAACCGCTTTTATAAAAAGTTTAGAAGGATTAAACTATAAAGACGGACACGCTGTGTTAAATAAAAACGTACGCGCCCTTAATGAACACATTCCGCCCCTGGTAAATGCTTACATGAACCTCTCGCCTACCATGAAATCTTTTGGCACTGCTGTTAACCCCACTTTTGGCGATGTAGAAGAAACCGGTATTATGGTTTGCATCGACGATATTTACGAAAGTAAAAAAGAAAGACATCTAAGTACTTATACGCCCACAAAATAAAATGGAAATTAATAAAGCAGAATTTAAAGTAAGTAATACCGATGTAAAATTGTGTCCGAAAACACATTTTCCCGAATTTGCATTTATTGGCAGAAGCAACGTGGGCAAATCATCGCTGATAAATATGCTTTGCAATAAAAAAGATTTGGCGCTCACCTCTTCAAAGCCCGGCAAAACGCAACTGATAAACCATTTTTTAATTAACGATGCCTGGTACCTGGTTGATTTACCCGGATACGGGTACGCGAAAGTTGCGCGAAGCGCGCGCGAGCAATGGGAAGGATTTATTTCGTTTTATCTTTTAGAAAGAAAAAATTTAGTTTGTGTTTTTGTATTAATTGATTCGCGCATTCCTATTCAGCCTGTTGACGCGCAGTTTATGAAATGGCTGGGCGAAAACGAAATTCCGTTTTGCATTTTGTTTACCAAAACAGATAAGCTTACGAAAAATGAATTGAAAAAAAACTTAGATGAATATCACCTGCGTATGTTAGGCCTTTGGGAAGAAATGCCCGACAACTTTGTTTCATCAGCAGAAAAGAAAACAGGCAAGGCAGAAATTTTGAGCTATATTGAAGAAAATATTAACTTATATAACCAACATTTACAAAAATGAACTAATTTTGGTTAAAACCATTTATCATGACACAAACGGCTTTAAAAAAGAAATTACATAAAGCAATAGATGATACAGACGACAACAATCTTCTTGAAGCAATTTATACAATATTAGACAGAACAAATAATGCTTACGCATTTGAATTGAGTAACGAAGATGTAAGAATCATTGAAGAAAGAAGCACTTTATACGAAGCCGGCAAGCTTAAAACTTATACCATTAAAGAGGCTCGAAAAAAGTTTAGACAAAGTCGTCCAAAATGAAACTGATAGTACAAGTACCACAAGAAGTACTTTTAGAAGTAAATGAGGCTGCCTCCTATTATGATGCTAAGCAAAAAGGATTGGGAGACAAATTATATGATGATTTCGAAAACACTTTATATGTCATAGAAAAAAGCCCTCGTTCATTTCAGCAAATCAACAAGAATTTCAGGCACGCTTTACTTACAAAATTTCCTCATCTGGTTGTATTCAGAATTTACAGCACACAAATACTGGTCAATAAATTTATTCATGCAAAAAAACATCCGCTAAAGCGCCACAAATGAAAACCAAATCGCTGAAAAAAAATAAAGTCAATGTAGTAACCTTAGGTTGCAGCAAAAATATTGTTGACAGCGAAGTGCTGATGGGGCAATTGCGTGCCAATAAATTTGATGTGGAGCATGAAGGCGAAAGCGAAGACCATCAGATTGTAATTATAAACACTTGCGGATTTGTTGATAATGCAAAACAGGAAAGCATCGATACCATTTTGCAATACGTAGAGGCAAAGAAAAACGGACATGTAGAGAAAGTTTATGTTACCGGTTGCTTGAGCGAGCGTTATAAAAGTGATTTGGAAAAAGAAATTCCGGAAGTAGACGCTTATTTTGGTACACGCGATTTGCCTAAACTTTTAAAAACTTTAAAGGCAGATTATAAACACGAATTGGTTGGCGAGCGTTTGCTTACCACTCCTTCGCATTACGCTTATTTAAAAATATCGGAAGGATGCGATCGCCCCTGCTCTTTTTGTGCAATTCCTATAATGCGTGGCGGACATATTTCGGTTCCTATTGAAGAATTGGTTAGCAGAGCAAAATTATTAGCGCAAAAAGGAACCAAAGAAATTTTATTGATTGCACAAGATCTTACCTATTACGGGTTGGATATTTACAAAAAACGCGAGCTTGCTAATTTATTGGATAAATTAAGCGACGTTGAAGGGATTGAATGGATTCGCCTGCATTACGCTTTTCCAAGTGGTTTTCCCATGGAAGTTTTGGATGTGATGAAACGCAAAGCCAATATTTGCAATTACCTGGATATGCCTTTGCAGCATATTACTGATAACATGCTTAAAAGCATGCGTCGCGGTATCACCAAACAAAAAACAATCGATATAGTAAACGAAATTCGCGAAAAAATTCCCGGCATAGCCATGCGCACCACTTTAATTGCAGGTTATCCCGGAGAAACTGAACAAGATCACCGGGAAATGATTGAATGGGTAAAACAAACGCGTTTTGACCGCTTAGGAATTTTCACCTACTCGCATGAAGAAAATACACATGCACATATACTTACGGATGACGTTCCACCCGAAGTAAAAAAACAACGTGCAGATGCCGTAATGAAAGTGCAACAGGAAATTTCTTTTGAACTCAATCAACAAAAAATAGGCAAAATATTTAAAACCATTATCGACCGCAAAGAAGGGGAATATTTTATTGGCCGCACGGAATTTGACAGTGCCGATGTGGATAATGAAGTTTTGATTAAGGCGGATGATAAAACATATTTATCGATTGGCAGTTTTGTTAACGTAAAAATTACCGAGGCTACCGATTTTGATTTGTATGGCGTAATTGCAAACTAATGCTTTCTTTCCTAAACAAACCATACCCCCATTCATCCGATTACAAAAGAAATATTTTGGTTTGTTTTTGCATTGGCGCTTTTGTGGCTTTGTTTCTTATCATTTTTCAGCCGTTTGAAATAAATTTATGGAAAGACCCCGATAAAAAAATAAAACTCGCGGGCTTTGGAGTTGTTTCTTTTGTAATACCGGTATTATTCAATTTACTTTTGACGTTTTTACCTTTAAAAGAACGGGAAGATAACTGGAAAGTATGGAAAGAACTTGTAAATATTATTTTTTCGGTGCTGCTTATTGCCACCGGAAATCTTTTCTACTCAACCTTTATTAACATTGCCCACCTCAATGCCCAGGAATACATCCGTTCAATATTTATAACTTTTACGGTAGGTATTTTTCCAATTTCTTTCAGTGTAGTTTCTAAATACAATAAATTTCTTCGCCTGAACCAAAAACAAGCCGCAGAAATTAATACGATAATTGAAGAAAAAGAACAAGCGCCCTCAATACTTGCCTCCGAGAAATCAAAAAAAATTATGCTGATTGCCGAAAACGAAAAAGATAAAGTTGAACTGGAGCCCCATGCGCTTTTATATATTGAATCGGCCGATAATTATTCGATGCTGTTTTTGAAACAAAACGATCGAGCCGAAAAAGCGCTTATTCGCGGTAGCCTTAAACGTATGGAAGTGCAAGTTGCGGATTTCGCCAATATTATCCGTTGTCACAGGGCCTTTATAGTTAATCTGGAAAACGTGGTGCACATCGAAGGCAATGCGGCGGGTTACAAACTTTCGCTAAAAAACACTGCATTTCAAGTCCCCGTTTCTAGAAATTACGGCGCCATTGCTACCGAAAAACTAAAGAAACTGCAGGTAAAGGCTTGATTTTTATCCCCCGGACCTTGTTATTCGTCCCAAAGAGGTCTTTTTATCCCGAAATCTTGCACAACAGCCCTTTCATTTGACAAACGCATTTTTCCACCATACTTTTGTCTTAACAAAAAACAAACTATGGAAACATTTATCCGCATTTCGCTAATCATTCACGTAACAGCAGGCTGCCTTGCCCTTCTTTCGGGCTTAGCGGCCATTCTTTTAAGAAACAATACAAAAAGGCATCGTCCTGTAGGCAAATTCTATTTCTGGTGCATGACGGTAGTTTTTGTAACAGCGGTATATATATCCGCTTTGCACAGTAATCTGTTTTTGTTTTGTGTAGCGTTTTTTACTTATTATGCAACTATTACAGCTTATCGTTCGTTAAAGCTTAAAAAATTGCATGTCGGTCAGAAACCGCTGATGATAGATTGGATAATTGAAGTTTTTTTTGGCTTAATGCATATAGGATTTGTGGTACTTGGACTTCTTCTAATAAAAAACGGTGATACCGAATTTGGAATTATTTCTTCGGTATTAGGAACGCTGGGCCTGCGCGGAAACTATTTAAACATAAAGAGATTGCGTGGAAATCTAACACACTCAAATTACTGGCTGCTGGCGCATATTGGCGGTATGCTTGGAAGTTATATCGGAGCTATCACTGCATTTTTAGTGAACAACAATAACCGTTTTATTCATATGCCCCAAATTGCCGCCTGGTTAGGCCCTGCCTTATTAATTGTGCCGCTAATAGTTTATGAATTAAATAAATTCAAAAAGAAATCTACCCTGCTTAAACAGAATGTATAAACGCATTTTTATTTTCCTACTTATTGCTTCATTCGCAAAAATGCAGGCCCAGCCCTATAAGAATGGAAATAAAACACGACAGCGTTTTGCACAAAGCAGTTTGGGTTTAGATTTTTATCATGCCTGGGGAGGAACCGCTTTATTGCCTCTTAACGATTCCGAAAAAGTAAATACAGCTCTTAATAACGGAATAAACCCCAGGATTCATTTAGGAGGATTGCATTTTTGGGGCCATGCCGAATTTTATTTTAATATAAATCTTTCCGCTATACGGTTTGATAATAATGGGCCGCTTAAAATAAAACACAATCAGGGTGATGCTTTCGGTATAAAATATTTTCCAAAAGCAGTAACGTTTGGTAGATTAAATTTTTACATGGGCACGGGGGTTTCCGCGGCAAATTTTAGGGCAACCAATAGCGGAGTAAAAACGGCAACTTACAATACAGTAAATCTGCCGGCTACAATAGGATTATTTTATTTCAAAAACAGATGGGGGTTCGACCTTTCGTTTACTTACTTATTTAATTCTACCCTTAGCTATTATTATACAAAAGAGCATTCTGTAAACATGCAGCAACCCAGCCTTTTGATTAATTTTGGAATCAGGAAACTATTTGAAACAACGGTAAGTACCGAAAAAGATTATTTAAGCGGCAGAACCGATTCTGTTTATCGCGAATTAAAAAAAGCAAAAAAGCTGAGTTCGTTTTATTTTGGTGCCGGGCCCTCTTCTGCATTTTATCTAAAAGAAAATCAAAATAACAGCAATACTTTTGCTTTTATGGGGAATAACCTCGCTATTATTTTTCCCGAAGCTTGTTTGGGTTATTATTATCACCCTTTTAAAATGCATACCAATCTGGTTTTTCGTTACGGAGTTTTGAATAAAAGCGCATTTGACGTAAGTCAGAAATTTACACGTATGGCAACCGGCATAGAAACACATATCACGCTTTTTGATTATAACGGCTTTGTTCCTTTTTTAGGAATTAACTTAAGCTACGAATCGCTTACCTACAACGAAAATAACAATGGCGCAAAATCAAGTTACGCTTTTCAGGGCTTTAAACCCGGAATTGTTTTTGGGTGGGATATACTGCCCGATAGATTGCAGTATTTTACATTGCGCACAAATCTACGCTACTTTCCAAATTTGGATATTAACTTAAAAGATGGAAAGAAAGTTTCGTTAGACCAACTGGAATTTAATTTTATAGAGTTTATTTATTACCCTTCCCGAAAAAAAAATATTTTAAAGGCGCTAAATTAAGCTTTAATCAATCTGTTTAAATTCCGGCTAATGTACTTTTCTGAAGTAAGAAGAGATGTTTGTATTCTTTTGGCGTAATGTATGCTGTCTAAAATATCTTTTTGCTTTTCTTCAATAACTTTTTTCTGCTCGTCCAGTTTATAATAGGCCTCGTCAACTATAGCCTTTTGCTTTTCAATAACAATTTTCTGCCTTTGCGTAATGCGCCAGCGCTTCCACATAAATCCGGCAAAAAACAGTACCAAAAACAAACCGCCTATAACCGACCAAATAAGTATTCTTTGCTGTTGTTTTTCTTCTGTTACAATGGCGTCTTTCTTTTCCTGTTCTAATTTATCTGCTTGTTCTTTTTTATCGAACTCATAATTCATCTGCGAGCGCACCGTTTTTTCAGTATTCTCTTCGTTTAATAAACTATCCCGGTAAATAATATACAATTTATGATGCTCATACGCGGCGTGCCATTTGCCCGTAGCGCTGTCTAAAGCAGATAAGGCTCCGTAAGAATCTTTGATGGCGTCGTTAGAGCCAATTTCTTTTGAAAGTGACAGTCCATTGCTTATATACCTTTTAGCATCTTCAAATTTTCTGAGATGTATATTTATAACACCAATATTGATAAATGAGTTGGCTATTAAACTTTTCTCAGCAAGTTCTTCTTCAATTTTTAATGCTTTTAAATTTATTTCCATCGCTTTAGCATATTCTTCCTTTTTGCCATACATAATTGCAATGCCTTGCAGAGCTACAGCTATACCTTGCTTATCTCCTCTGTCCTCTTCTATTTTCAGCGCCTTCAAAAAACATGCAAGTGCTTTAGAATATTTATCGTTCATCATCGTTCTGTTACCGGCCGCCTTCGCCGAATCACCTTCCCCGTCATAAACATTTGCAATGTTTGTGAGTCCCGAAGAAATACCGAGCTTATCCCCCATCTCTTCGCTCATTTTTAATGCCAGAGTATGCTGCTCAAGCGCTTTGGTATAATTGCCCTGATAGTAATAGGTAATTCCGATATTGTTGAACGATTCGGCAATGCCCTTTTTATTTTTCAAGTCTTCTTCGGCCTTTAATGATTTATAATAATGTTCCAAAGCCTTGGGATAATCGCCCTGAAGATTAAAAATTATGCCAATATTATTATGCCCCGCCGCAATACCTTTTTTATCTCCTATTTCTTCTCTTATTTTAAGTGACTTTAAATAATTTTCTAACGCCTTAGGATAATTGCTCTGATACCAGTAAATAACCCCTGCATTATTAAGCACATTTGCTTTGAATTTTTTTCCCAACCTCACCATGGTCTCATCGCGTGATAAAATTATTTTATCTGCTACGGCTGCGGCGCGCGCAGTACTTTTGATGGCCATCTCAAACTCTGATTTGGCCAGGTGTTGCCTGCTTATGGCATTAAGGATATTTATTTTTAGGGTGTCGGCCGTACTTAATTTAAGTTGATTTTCTAACGAATCGATTTTTTTTTGCTGCCCGAAAGAATTAAAAATAAAAAACTGCATGGCAAATAGCAAGACAAGAAATCCTTGTCTGCAATTTAAAATCCGTATTATGTGATTTTCATTTTTACACATCTTTCATCAACCTGCCTAAATTTCTTTTAATATATTTTTCGGAAGTAATTAATGCCGTTTGTATGCGCTTGGCATAATGAATACTGTCCAGAATATCCTTTTGTTTTTCTTCAATCATTTTTTTCTGCTCGTCAAGCGTATAATATGCCTGATCAACTATAGCCTTTTGCCTTTCAATCACAATCTTTTGCCTTTGCGTAATCTGCCAACGCTTCCACATAAATCCCGCAAACACCAACATTAGCAGCAAGCCGCTAATAATCGACCAGATAATGATCTTTTGTTTTTGCTTTTCTTCGATAGCAATTACATCCTTTTTTTCTTGTTCAAGTTTAGCGGCCTGCTCTTTTTTATCGTGGTCGTAATTCATTTGCGCGCGAACCGTTTTTTCAGTATTTTCTTCATTCAATAAACTGTCGCCGTAAATTACAAATAGCTTGCGGTGCAGGTAAGCCTCTCGCCAATTACCGGTAGCGCTATCCAAAGCGGCTAAGCTGCTGTAGCTTTCTTTTATATAATCTTTATGGCCAATTTCCTTTGCAAGCGAAAGTCCGTCGCTAAGATATTTATACGCCTCTTTTGTTTTTTTTAGCTGGGTACTTACGGCGCCAAGGTTAACATACGACATGGCTATGCGCTCCTTATTTCCCACTTCTTCATATACTTTTAGTGAGTTTAAATAGTTTTTATATTCGCCATTCCTGTCTCCAAGATTACCATAAACAGTTCCAATACTTGAATAACAATCGGCAATACCCTGTTTGTCTCCTATTTCTTTTCTTATTTTTAATGACGTAAAATATTGTTCTATCGCTTTTGAGTAATTTTTTTGATACACGTAAATAGTGCCAATGTTAGCAAGTATGGAGGCACAACCTTTCTTGTTTCCGATTTCTCCCATAATTTTTAACGCTTTAAAATAATACGGTAGCGCTTCGGTATATTTCTTTTGTTCTTTGTAAATGCTGGCAATATTACTTAGCAAGGAAGCTACGCCTTTTTTAAAGCCAATTTCTTCGTCGATTGCTAATGCCTTAAAGAAATGCGTAAGTGCGTTTGGGTAATTACCCTGCAGGTAGTAACATATCCCGATATTGGTTATCGAAGAGCCGAGGCCCTTAGGCCATCCTTTATTTTTACTTGGTGAAAGAGTTATTTTTTCAGCAAGTGCCTGCGCTTGCAAAGCATAGTTCCTTGCGCTGTCATATTCACCCATGCGCCACAGTTTATCTGATAGTGCATTTAACGTATTTACTTTATTGGTATCTTCTTTGGCGGTTTTTAGTGTACTTATTAAAGAATCGATTTTACTTTGCCCATAGGATTTATGAGCCTGAAAGAACAGGCCGCTAATGGCAATAAGTAAAAATATTTTTTTCATAGTTTTCGCAATCAATACGCAAAACAAGATATATATTCCTACAGGAAAAAGTATCTTATCTAAATAAAATTGAATGCTAAAGATGCTTAAAAAAAAGAAATTAAGCTAATTCCTTCTTACGAAAATTGGTAGCAACCACTAAATCTTTGCTGCCTGCCGTATATTCGTAAAAACCTTTTCCGCTTTTGGCGCCTAAGTTACCCGCAGTAACCATATTTACCAATAGCGGACAGGGCGCATATTTTGGATTTCCGAAACCATCATGCAATACGCGCATGATGCTTAAGCAAACATCTAAGCCGATAAAATCTGCTAATTGCAAAGGGCCCATTGGGTGAGCCATTCCTAATTTCATTACCGTATCAATTTCGTTTACACCTGCAACACCTTCGTACAAAGTATAAACAGCTTCGTTAATCATAGGCATTAAAATGCGGTTGGCCACAAAGCCGGGATAATCGTTTACCTCTACCGGAATTTTACCTAAGTTTTTGCTCATGCTCATAATCTCGGCAGTAACTTCATCCGAAGTTGAATAGCCGCGAATTACTTCTACAAGTTTCATCACAGGAACCGGATTCATAAAGTGCATGCCAATTACTTTATCGGCGCGTTTTGTAACCGCGGCAATTTTAGTAATAGAAATAGATGAAGTGTTTGATGCAAGAATTACATTGGGCGCACAAAGCGCATCTATCTGTTTAAAAATATCTAATTTTAATTGAACGTTTTCAGTAGCGGCCTCTACAACTAAGTCGGCATTTTTAACACCGTCTTCCATTTTGGTAAAAGTTTTAATATTGCCAAGAGCTTTCGCTTTGTCGGCCTCCGTTAAACTTCCTTTGGCAACCTGGCGGTCTAAATTTTTACCAATGGTGGCCACTGCTTTTTCGAGCGCCTTCTCATTTATATCTATTAAAGATACTTCGTATCCGCATTGCGCAAAAACATGTGCAATACCATTTCCCATAGTACCCGAACCAATAACCGAAACTTTCTTAATCATTTTCTTAGTTTTAAAATCGCACCAAAATACGGTTTTTTACTTAGGTCGGGCTTTCTACTTTTACACAATAAGGCGCCCATTGTTGAAAGTCGTAAAGCTTCTTTTTCAACCATATACCTTCCACTTCATACAAAACACGTCAGGCCAATAAACAGCCCAACAACCAAAAAATCCTATTTTATCATAACCATCAGCGTCATCAGCGTTCCATTTTACTTTTTGTTAAGAAATTTCTTCTTCAAAATCATATTAGTTTTTTACTTTCGTACTCCTAAAAATACCATGGAAGGAAAAGATACTTTTTGCAATTACAACGGCCACCTTATAAGCATTTACGAACCCGTAATTTCTTTTGCCAACCGCGCATTCCGATACGGCGATTCGCTTTTTGAAACCATACGCGTTATAGATGGCAAAGTAATGTACCTGCACGACCACTTGCGCCGCATAAAAATTGGCATGACGGTTTTGCGCATGAACATTCCGGTAGATTTTAATGTAGAAAATATTTCGCGCCTTATTTTAGAATTGATTGCTAAAAATAAAATTACCAACGATGCCCGTGTGCGCCTCACCATTTTTAGAAACGAAGGAGGTTTTTATACCCCAAACACCAATGATATTTCTTTTTTACTGGAAGGCGAAGATCTTGGTTTTAAAGGCGGATACATTTTAAATGATGTGGGTTATACGGTTGATGTTTTTCACGATATTAAAAAACACAAAAACAAACTCTCTAATTTAAAAACCGGCAACGCGCTTATTTATGTGCTGGCGGGAATTTATAAAAAGGATATTAAAATGGATGATTGCCTCATCATTAACGAAGACGGCAATGTGTGCGAAAGCATCAGCTCAAACATTTTTATTGTAAAAAACGGTGCGCTTTATACGCCCGCCCTTAACGAAGGCTGTGTAGAGGGCGTAATGCGCCGACAAATTATTGAAATTGCGCAACGTCACCGCATTTTGTGCTACGAAATACCTTTAGCCTTTAACGCTTTAATGAATTGCGACGAAATGTTTTTGTGCAATACCATACAGGGCGTACGCTGGGTAGAAAAATACAAAACCAAAGTGTACCAAAGCAAACAGGCCGGCTTTTTTGTAGAGAAGCTTAACGAGGTGCCGGTATAGGTCAGAATCTTTTGTTTTTTAGGCTAAAAAATTGTACCTTTACAGTATGAAATCCGCCTCTAAAAAAAACAAGAAAGGTCATTCTTTAAGGGAGCAAATCCTTAAATCTCTTTTGGCATCTTTTAAAATTGAGGGTATTGACATCCCATTAAGTGTAGCAGAACAAACACTCAAAAAAGTGGAGCTCAATCTGGGAAAATAGAAGTAATAAATTCAATCATTTTATTGTAGTCTTTCTTTGCACAACTTTGCACAGCTACAACATATTTTTCAAATTCTTTCTTGTCCACTTTTTCAAACAACAATCCTTCGTAACCTGCTTTGCGCGACATTAAGTTGGCTAACATCCTGGCAGTTCTGCCATTTCCTTCCCGAAACGGATGAATAAAAAGTAACTCGCCGTGCACAACTGCAATATCTTTTATTAAAGCTTCGCGGTTTTTATATTGATCAGGAAGCTGTCTTAAAATTTCACTATCGAAGGCAGACATTGTCTCGGGTAAAAACTTAGCTGCAGCAAAAGGGAAACCTCCTTTAGACAGATTTACATCCCGTAATTTACCCGCAAAAGAATATAAATGACCCAAAGCCATTTTATGAACTTTTAAAATGTATGCTTTGTTAAATTTCGCTTTCTCAGCAAGATTTTCTGTAAAATAAATTTCTGCTTTTAAAAACCCTTCAAATTCCGACTCATTAATTTCTTTAACAGAAGTATAGCCTAAAAGGTTGGGTAAAATATCGCCTTGACTATCGGGTGATTTATACTTCATCAAGCAAATGTATTAAAAAAAATGCGGCTACTCCTTGATGAATTTGCTGTATTTACCCTGCACCAACACCATATAAACCCCGCTTGGTAATACGCTAATATCAATTTCTGCTTTTTGATTACGACTAGTACTTTTAAATCTTAATTCTCCCAACATATTATAAATACAAATAACGCCAAGCTCTGAATTTGATTGCAGAGTTAAAGAGTTTACTGCGGGGTTGGGTGAAATACTTAATTTAAAATTATTTTCAATAGCATTAATTCCTATCTGTTGCGCAACATAAACTGTTACTGTATCTGTAAATATATTTCCTGCTCCGCAATTCTTTGTTACGTAATAGGTGGTGGTTGCAATGGGCGTACTCCAAGGCCTTGCATCGGTATTGCTACTTAAAAAGGTATTCCCACCAACACTGTTCTGCCAAACAAAAGTGCTGTTGTCGGTATTTATAGCGCCTAGCCTTATGCTATCTCCTGCAAAAATATATTTATCAAAACCGGCATCCCACAAATTATTACATACTCCGCTCGTTACATCATAAACACTTACGCCGTCGATGTAATAATACGCTCCCCCATAATAACCCCAAGTGCCGGAAGATTTTATAGAGTCAGACGTCGCACTTGTGTTAAAATTTCCGATGGTTAGAATAGTTTTATTTCCGTTGGCAACGAAAGTATCTTGTACAAGAATCCAATTTAATGTATCACTTAAAAGGAAATTATTTAAAACCTGTGGGGTTGCCGGGATAAATCCTTGCGGCCAATTTAAATAAGTTGATGTGTCAGTAAATATCATTCCGGCAGTAGCGATTGAATAATCGAAGTCAGCCTTAACAAGATACATACTCGCTAAGTATTTGTGGCCAGAACGAACAGTATCATTTAAGGTCGTTTGAATATACTCTCTACCATCGTTAGTGGTATTATAAGTAAACATATAACCCCCGGCAAAACCGCCGCCGCCGCAACAATCTTGCTGAAAACCATGAAAAGAATATGGAACATCGATGCCGTTGCCTATTCCTGCACATGAATTGAAATAGTCAGGTGACAGGGTTGATTGCGACCAGCCTAACGCATAATTGATTTGCATGTTACTTTGCGAACTTGTCGCGGTAGGGCAAGGGGAATAGGTTTCAAAATATCCGTTAGAAACTAAATTCTGTGCTTCACAAAAAGTAAAAGCTATCTTCAAAAGCAATAAAAATTTTATCTTTCTTACTTTCTTCATCACCTAAACAACTTAATAACCCCCGTAACTTTTCTCGGATATGGATCGGTAATTGGAGTGTACTCAATTTTGTAAACGTAAACATCTTCGGGGCATTTGGTATTTTTAAAAGTACCGTTCCAACCTTTATCTACATCATTGCTGCTAAATACTTCTTGGCCCCAGCGGTCATATATCACCATACTAAAATCAGTAATGCCAAAAGCAAATGCATGAAACGTTTCGTTATGTATATCGCCATTGGGTGTAAAAGAATTTGGTACGTAAAAAGTATAATCGGGGTCAATGTAAATAATTTGCCGCGCGGTATCCGAGCAACCGTTGGATGATAATGCAATTTGAGTAATCACAAAAGTGCCAAAACCATCATAGGTATGATTTGGCGGTACACTGCTTAATGTTGTACCATCGCCCATAGTAACAATTTGTGTAATTACGTTTTTACTGGTGTCGGTAAACGTAATTTGGGGATAATAAATATTAGTATGTGTTGGCGTTGCTATAAATCCTGCTCTTGGGCCGGGATAAACAGTTACCAAACCATTTACATTTACCGAGCTTGTGCCAATGCAACCAAGCGTAGTTGTAACTACTAAAGAAACATTAAAAACACCGGTATCCTGATACACATGGGTTGGATTTTGCGCGTTAGATGTTTGACCATCACCAAAATTCCAGGTATAATTTGCTCCTACGCCGTAAATACTTGTATTGGTAAACGTAACAGATAAGGGCTGACAACCTTTTGCAGAATCGATTTGAAATTGTGCAACCGTATTTGGATAAACCGTAATAGTATCTGTAAATGTTTTAGAACAATTTTTTTCATGAACAGTTAACGAAACCGGAAAATTTCCGTACTGATTATACGTAACTCCTTTTGGGTTTTGTTGCGCAGAAGAACTTGGTGTTGCCGAAATACCAAAATTCCAGCTAAAGGTAGAGTAAGTAGCGTATTGTCCGCCTGCCGCAAAATTAAATGAATTACCAACGATACATTGTCCCGCGGGAGGAACAAAACTTGGATTTAGCAATGGATAAACGTAAAAAGTTTGTTTAGATGTGTCGTTACAAGCCGGGCTTGGACCGTGATTAATTAATGTGATGATGTATTTACCGCTGTCGGGATACGTGTAACTTGGATTTTGTAAATTAGATGTATCTGCCAATGTGCTTAGGTCTCCAAAATTCCAGGTATACCCTGTGCCGCCCGAGCTTAAATTATTAAACGTAACGGTTAAACCTCCGCATTGCTGCGATTGCTGTTGTATAGTGCTCAAAATTAAATTTTGGCAATTAATAACATTAAATTGAAAATCGCGCAGGTGCGTGCCAATTAAAACTTCGTTGCGATATTCTTTTACGCAAACTCCTACCACCCACTGCCCGGTAATATTTGGCGTTCCCGAAATATGTCCGTTGTTTGCATTTATTTGAATAGAAGGATTAGAACTGATTGGATAAAAACCCGAGTAAGGAGAAACATAAGAAACATAATTATACGGCGGCGGCATTCCTATGGTTGCGCAAGTACCTGAACCCGGCGGGTTGGTGCAACCCGTAGCAGCTAAATTTGGAGCCGCGGCATCTAATTTAGGGCAGCAAGGATCTAATCCCGTAAACGGACTGCAAAAATCATATACCAATGAATCTCCGTCGGCATCAACGGCCGCGTGATTGAAGTTTATATCTGTGCCTGCGCAAATAAAAATGGGAGGATACGTTACAAAGTGCGGCGAACTATTGGTGCTCACTACCTCGGGCCCGGGTATATGCTCAACATAACTACTGCCCGTATTGCCGGGATTGGAAATATTTAAAATAGAATTATTGCGACAACAACGTTGGTAAACCACATAATAACCGCCCGGTTTTGGAGGCAGGTTTATAGTAGCGCTGTAAGTGCTAAACTCAACACAAATACCTGCCGGAGGCACAAAACACGGGTTATTTATACTGGGCGGAACAGGAAAAGAACCGGCAAATGGGATAATGAGCGTATCAATAAAAACTCCGCCGGCATCGTACACACAAATTTTGGCGGGATTATCAAAAGGGGCCTGGCCATTGAGGCAATCGCGATAAACTTTTAAAGTAACCCGGTAATTGCCGCCTCCCAAATCGTCATAATAAATTTCGCCTCCCACAATATGAGCGGCTTTTGCTGCAAAAGGCAATAAGAGTAGTATTATGGCAACACGCAATAATGACATTATAAACAAAGTTACCAATAAAACAAGCCGTTTTATGCCAAATCTGTTAATAAAATTAACCGTCTATATTTGAAAAAATAAGCAATTTCGCAGAAACAAATACTACCATGCAACACACACAGGTAAAAGACTACGTACAGCAAAACAAACAACGTTTTTTAGACGAGTTAATGGAGCTGTTACGCATACCCTCGGTAAGCGCCGACCCAAAGCACGAACCCGATATGCATAAAATGGCCGAGGCCGTAAAAGCAAAAATGATTGCTGCCGGAGCCGATAAAGTAGAAATTTCTAAAACCAAAGGCTACCCCGTTGTGTATGGCGAAAAAATTATTGACGCAAAATTACCAACGATACTTGTGTACGGCCACTACGATGTGCAACCTGCCGATCCTTTAGAGTTATGGCACTCGCCTCCTTTTGAGCCCGTAATTAAAAAAACAGCTATTCACCCCGAGGGTGCAATTTTTGCCCGTGGAAGTTGCGATGACAAAGGCCAAGCTTATATGCACATTAAAGCATTTGAGTTGATGATGAAAACAAATTCATTGCCCTGCAACGTAAAATTTATGATTGAAGGCGAAGAAGAAGTTGGCTCTGCAAACTTAGGCGCATGGGTTGCCGAAAACAAAGAGCGCTTAAAAGCGGATATTATTTTGATTTCGGATACTTCAATGATTGCAAACAATACGCCGTCGATTGACGTAGGTTTACGCGGACTTGCCTATATGGAAGTTGAAGTAACGGGCCCTAACCGCGATTTACACAGCGGCGTTTATGGCGGCGCAGTTGCTAACCCTATAAATATTTTGTGCAAAATGATTGCTTCTATGCACGACAAAAATAATCACATAACTATTCCGGGTTTTTACGACAACGTACTTAAGTTGTCGGCTGCCGAGAGAAAAGAACTTAATAAGGCTCCGTTTAAATTAAACAATTACAAAAAAGATTTGGCCATTGCGGATGTTTACGGAGAGAAAGGCTATACAACTTTAGAGCGCACAGGTATTCGTCCCACATTGGACGTAAACGGAATTTGGGGTGGTTACACAGGTGAAGGTGCGAAGACCGTATTGCCTTCTAAGGCTTATGCAAAAATTTCGATGCGCTTGGTGCCGGGACAGAGCTCGCACAAAATAAGCAAGCTGTTTGCAAAACATTTTGAAAAAATTGCTCCGAAAGGAGTAAAAGTGAAAGTGAAGGCACACCATGGCGGCGAGCCGGTTGTTGTTTCAACAACATCTAACGCTTATAAAGCGGCGGCAAGTGCCATGCAAGAGGCTTACGGCAAAAAGCCGATACCGACGCGCGGCGGCGGAAGCATTCCGATTGTGGCGCTCTTCAAAAAAGAATTAGGCTTAGATTCTATTTTGTTTGGATTTGGATTAGACAGCGATTCCCTCCATTCGCCAAACGAGCACTACGGAGTTTTTAATTACCTGAAAGGAATTGAAACGATCCCTTTGTTTTACAAAAACTTTGCCGCAAGCGCTAAATAAGTATGCCAATAGCAGACATCATTAACTCCTTTGGAGTCTCTTTAATTTTATTAGCATTTTTATTGCTGACAATTAAAAAAACAACGCCTCAAAGCGTTACCTACAATTTATTAAATTTAATTGGGGCGGGTTTGGCCTGCTATGGTTCTATTTTAATAAATGCTATTCCGTTTGTAGTTTTAGAAGCCATTTGGTGTGTTGTAGCTATATACGGGTTGCTTAGCAAAAAGAGCAAAGCTTAAATTTTGTTTTAAGAAAATATTTCCTTACTTTCGGTAATACAAATTAACCGATGAAAGCCTCTTTTAAAAAATATTTGCTTGCCACCTTGCTTTTGTTTTTGTTTGGTGCATCTTTTGCGCAAAACGATAAATTTAAGCCCGGCGATATGATAAAGGAGACGCTTGAGGTTTATGATGTAAAAGGCAATCCGGTAATCTTACAAATACCCCAAACCACCTATCTTATTTATTATCGTTACAGCTGGAGAGATATTGGCCGCGGATGGGGAATAGAAACTTCTGATTCAATTAAATTACTTGAATCAAAAATTGCAAAAATTTTAGAGGACGGTGAAATGAACAAGCTAAAAGTAATTTGCATTTCGTACGATGATGCTGTTTATTTTGAGGGATGGAAAAAACAAGTGGCTACAAATCCCTTTAAAATAAATTCTAAATATACCATTGAGTATTACAACACCAACGGCGACGCAGCCAAGCAAAAAAAATGTACCGATTTACTAAGCAAAGTTACTGCTTTTAAAGACGATGGCAGGCTTATGAAATGGGCAAGTTTTATTTCACGCTTTAAATTTACATTATTCAGCGCGGGCGGATACAAAGGCAGCACCATCAAAGCAAAATTACTTACCGATCAAAAGGGAATAAAAAGACCCGTAGAAAATGCTACCATACGTTTATCAACGCGCTATAAAAACGATACACTTGGAAACGCCACCACCGATAAGTACGGAGATTTTCAGCTATATGTGCCGGGCAATGTAAGCGATTACACTATTAAAGTTGACGCGCACGATAAAAAAGTAGAAAACCTTTTATTGGTTACCCAGGAGGGAAAAGAAATTTCTAATTTTGAAAAAGGCGGTAGTGGTTTTGAATATCGTTTGCTAAAAGCGGATATTGTTACTTTATCTGAAGTGCAAACCGAAGATATTAAAATGAAGTACGATGCATTTCATTTATCCAACGCAAAAGAACTTAAAACGGCCGAGAAAATTTTTTACGAATCGGGCAAAAGCGATATTAAAAAAGAATCGGAAATTATATTGAACCACGTGGTTAAAATTTTAAATGATAACCCGGGAGTTAAATTGGAAGTGATATCGCATACCGATGCGCAGGGCGACGATAAATCAAACATGGCTTTATCTAAAAAGCGTGCACAGGCTGTGGCTGATTATTTAATAAAAAATGGAATTGCTGCTAAAAGAATAAAGCCCGAGGGCAAAGGCGAATCGCTTATTATTAACAGATGCTTTAACGGCGTTGATTGCTCGGATAAAGAACATGAATATAACCGCCGCACCGAGTTTAAATTTATTAAGCCTTGATGGCTTGGTGTAAAAAAATATTCTTTTTTCTTATTACACTCGTGCTTTTTGCATCTTGCACCTTGCAAAAACGAAATTATTTGCCCGGCTACCATGTGGCGTGGAAAGGTGCCGCATCTAATGTAAATAATTCTACCGGCAGTTTACAAAAGCATAAAAAAAATTCGGCAGTTATTTTACCGAATGTTAAGCCTTTTATTTTACCGGTCGAAAAAATTACCGCGGTTAAGGCTGTCAGTGCCTCGCTGACTAAGCAAGGTCCTCAAAAAATTTATACCGGCATCAAAACATATATTGATAATTGCGATACGCTTTTTTTAAGGAACGGTACTGAAATAAAAGCAAAGGTTTTAGAAATTACCCAAGACGAAATAAAATATAAATACTGCAACAACCTTGATGGACCGCTTATTATTATTGCAAAAAATGATGTGGAGCATATAACCTACTCGAACGGAGAAACAGAGCGTTTTAAGATTGAAAGACAAAACACAACAACTAATTCTAACTGGCAGGGTATGGATGAAACGCTTAGAGCCAGGAAGGATGCAAGGGATAGTTTAATTATGGGCATACTGGCGTTTCCCGGTATGTTTATTTATTTGGTAGGTGTTGTACTTGCCATTATGGCCATAATTGCAGCCAGAAGGGCCCTTAAAATTTTACTACGCAATCCAAGAGAAAACACCTCATTTATAAGCAAAGCCAGAACCGGAATGATCTTGGGTATTATTATTGTAGCGCTTGTTGCTCTCGGCTTAGGATTTGCCTTTGCTATTCTGTTTGGAGTGATTTAAAATAAATTATTTTGTTTATTGATGATTGCTAATTATATTAGCAGTCGATGGCTAAAAATTTTATCAAACAAAAAAACGAGATTCTTAAAAGTAGCGGCGATTATTTTGGGGGGCGAGGCGCGCAGGTAAATACACAAAACCGTTTTCTTAAGCACTCCTACTCTACCGAGCACATAGAGGGGCTTGACGAAGAGTTTTTGCAAGAAGAGAAAACCGAATACATCTACACATTTCCCAAAACAATAATTAATAAAGTGGATAGCGAGGATTTAGGCTTTGCGTACTCCTTAAATCCGTATCAGGGCTGCGAGCATGGATGCATTTACTGTTACGCGCGCAATACGCACGAGTACTGGGGCTACAGTGCGGGCATCGACTTTGAA
>JBBQRR010000052.1:0-26715 GCA_038214655.1 Bacteroidia bacterium
CTCCTAAATTCTCGATGTTTACATAACCAATGGTTATTTTATCCGGAATATCCTTATCCTTCTTTTCACTTACTATCATCATGCCATCTTTTGAAGTAATGTTTATTCCCGCCGAAGAAGAATCTTTCGACTCGTAACTTATATACGGAGCATCTGATTTTTTTAAATAAATTGTAGTAGCTACGTTTACAGTTAATTTATTAAAATCCGCTATGGCTACTCGTTTTTCCGTCTGCGCGTATGTTAAAGTGCTTAACAATAAAAGGGCGCTTATAATTTTTGATTTCATATTTCTTGTTTAATAGTATAACGATTGACGGTTTAAAAAAGTTACAGGTCTTTTAAAATATTTTTTGTACCATTTATATTTATTCATTGATGCTATAGTAAAATGCAGAGCGAAACTGTTTATACTATTTAACGAGAAGATAACACGCCTCTGCATTAATTTGAAACAGTTTCTGAAACCACAAGTCCGCCAATACTAAGCAGGTTTGTATTTTGTTTTTCTTCGCCTTTAACATTTTTAACGCCAAACTCATTTACTTTACGCGCTGCACCTGCTAGTTTTTGAAAAAAAGTTTTTTTAGCGGGAGTAACCGAAGCTGTTACAGGTTCTTTTTCTTCATCAGCGTCGCTTGAATAATTGTAATACGACTTATATGTATTGTTATCGACAAGGGTAGTATTTATTGCGGGAATATTTTTAGTTGAAACAGTATCCGGATTGTTAACCGGGTTATTTACAGCTATCGTATTTGTGCTTATAACTGTATTTGTGGCAAATATCGGTGTATCGTTCTTTTTAATTTGCTTAGCCTGCAAATTTTGATTGGGCAATTTTACATTTTCCTCATTCGCCAAAGCCAAATTGGGCGCCTTTTCTTTTGGTAACTGAACCGTGTTGTTGTTTTTAACAGGAGTTTCAATTTGTTTTTTTGAATCATCAGCCAAAACAGGTTTTATGTTTTCTGCATCAGCATTCTGATTTACTTTTGCTACAAGGAAAAACAAACCTACAAGCAATAAAATAGCAGCAGCCATTCTAAAGTAAACCGGGTTGCTTTGTAAATAGATAATAACTCCTCCCCTTTTCAATTTAGATTTATTAGGGAATTTTATTTCTGCATCGGCAACTAAAACAGCATTGCTGTATAAGGCAAGTTCCTTTTTTAAATCCGTATTCTGCGATGCAATTTCTTCAATCTGTCTTTTACTTTTCGCATCAGCAACACCTTCCGTATAAGCAATAAGCGCTTCATCGCTAAAATCCTCTTTCTTTAAAGAAGACTTATTTTCAAAAAGCATTTCAGGCTCCAATACAAACTCTTCAAAACTATCCAGCTCCGCTTTTAATTCGGGATGAATCTCAAGAAAAACAAAAAGCTCCTTTTCCTGCGCTGCGCTCAGGTTTCCTTCCTTATAATCCAGAAAAAAGGCTTCGTAGTTATGTAAATCAATTTTCATTATACCGTTACTTCTGCTTTAACTAAATATTCTTTTAATGTTTGTCGTGCTCTAAAAATATAAACCTTCACCTGACTCTCGCTCAATCCTGTAATGCCTCCTATTTCTTTATAATCGTATCCTTCGTAATCTCTAAGCAGCACAACCGACTTCTGTATTTCGGGCAACAAGTCCAGCGCTTTATTGAGCAAGGTTTTTAAATCGTAATTGGAGTTGTCGGCAGCCGCTTCTTCCGGGTGTTTATCAAAATCCAGTCGTTCCGATTTTTTTGCTCTTCTTAAATAATCAATTGTTGTATGATAAGCCGTGGTAAACATGTATGATTTTGCGTTTTTACTTTCCAGGTCGTTTACTTTAAGCCATAGTTTTTCGTAAGTATCCTGTACTAAATCACGGGCCACATCTGTATCCTTAACATGCTTCAATACAAAGCGGTATAAGCCATCGGCATACAAATCAACACATGTATTAAACTCTTTAACGGTCATTTACTATGGGTACAACGAATGGGGCTATGCAAAAGTTACACCATTCTTAAAAAAAAAGCCCCTCCGTTTACTACGGAAGGGCTTTTACTACTTATTTAACTTTTAATGGCTAACAAAAATCTTACCAATATTGGCTTTTCCGGCTTTATCAGTAACCTTATAAATATAAGTTCCCGGCGCCAGTTGGCTTACATCCACATTAGCTGTGTGGAAGCCTGAACCGGAAGCATTAAGCTGAGCGGTTTTAACCGTTTGCCCCATTACGTTAGTAAGTGTAATTGAATAGTTGTCGGCCTGGTTAGAACCAAATACAAAATTAATTGCATCGGCTGCAGGATTAGGATAAACCACAAAGTTTTGAGCAATGTTGCTGTTTATGCCGGTTGAACCGTTATAAATGTTGTTATAACGAATTTGAGCAGTATCTGCGCTTGTTTGTAAATCAGTTAAGTTATCACCTGCCAATAAAGCAAATGCTATTTTAATAGAATCTCCGGCGTTGATGCTAAACGGACCGGAGCTCATGATATTACAAACGTCATTACCGGGATAAGATACCAATGAAGAGTCTCCTGCTTTTTGACGGAAGGTAGAAAGCGCAGTGTATTTATTCGCTTTAGAAAAAGCAGTAGAGATATTTATACCTCCGCGGCCTGTTCCCGCATTATCAATTCCATAAAAATTACCCGCGGCAGTAGTGGTTAAAAGTTTTATACCTGCAAACAACCCGTTTGCAGGAGTTGCCCAAGTATAACCCATTTTACGCGTAAAATCATAATCGGATTTATTGGATGCGTAAGTTGTACCGTCAATATCCCAATCTGCAAAAATACCTGCAAAAGCATTACTTAATGTGGTACCGCCTGTGTTCTTAATAAAATACTCGCAAATTACAAACTTGCGACTGCCTGTGGTTGTCCAAGCATAAGCATTTTGACGAATAGTTAAGTTTTGAGTTGGAGATGCGGCTGCGTCATTAAATTTAGTTTTCACATCCAAATCTGAAACGGTAGGGCCAACTTTTTGCGCAACAACAATATTGGTGGCAAAATCAGCGTCCTGTGTACCGGCAGTTGCCCCGCGAAAGCAGTCAGAAACTGCCGTGGCCGAACTTCCTATAGCAAGGCCTCCTTCGTACAGAAGCTGAGTGCCCATGTAAGAGAATCCTAATCCAACAGTTACTCCGTTCGTGTTCCATCCTATTAAACCATGACTTGTAATTGAAGTAGCAACATCATTAACCGCCACGTTTACATAATCCGGATTTAATAATACGTCAAAGAAATAACTTTGTGTATACGTACCATCCGTAATTTTTACTTGAAAAGTAACAACGTTATTTAAAGGGGCAGCGCCTACCTTATATTTAAAAGGAGCAGGAGTGTTATTTGCGGTAGCAAGTGTACCTAAAGCACCGATGTTGTAAGTAGTTGTAGTTACAATAGGAGTAACATAAGTACCCGAACCGTTATACGTACTGATAACCCCTGTACAGGCCGATGTTGTTGGATTCAGGTAATTAATAAAATCTCCCGAAATAAATAAAGTATCATTTTGTACAAAAGCCATATCGTTATGGTCGCTTACAAGTTGGTTTGTAAAAACTACAGACGGAGCTGCAGGATTTGCAAGGGCTTTGTATAAGTTAATACGGCCCCCTCCCATTTTATTTTGGTATGAAGGATTTGCAGCGTTAACAGGGTCGCTTTGTGTTAGTAAACGTTGTCCGGCTTGTAAACCTGTATAAGACGGCCATTTAGATAATACAAGAGCTACTCCGCCCGCAGTAATTGGCGAGGCCATTGAAGTGCCGCTCATTGAAGTGTAGGTTGAAGGGTAAACGGTATTGAAAATACCATTTCCGGGAGCAGCAATATCTACTGTAAAATTCCAGTTAGAAAAACCTGCTTTAGTTGCAGAAGTAGCGTTTGTAGCACAAACAGAAAGTACATAAGTAAAAGCTGAAGGATAAAAAGCCTGATCTAAAGAGTTATTACCTGCAGCACAAACTACCAATGCATTTTTGTTTATAGAGGCATAGGTAATAATGTTTTGTCCGTAGCTACCGCCACCGGTACCGCCCCAAGAGCAGTTAATTACACGCGCACCGTGATCGGCAGCGTAAGTAATACCTTCGTAACCGGTAATAATATAACCCGAACCACTTGAACGTGTATCGTTATCGGCGGCACATTTTACAGGTAAAAGTTTACATTTAAAACCTATTCCACAAACTCCGGTACCGTTATTAGTAGCAGCAGATGCACATCCCGAAACGTGAGAACCGTGCTGGTTGTTAGCTCCCATAATTTGCGGATCATTATCCCCAACAATATTATTAAAATCAGCGCCGGCTAAATCCCATCCTGTAAAATTATCTACGTAAGTATCTAAATCCTGGTCGCCACCACCAATTGGGTCAGCATAATTATGTTTAAATTGAGTCATTAAATCGGGGTGAGTTAAATCTGTTCCCGAATCAACAATACCAATTACTATGTTTGTATCACCTTGTCCCATTGGGCCAATTGCCGGATCTGAAGTATCCCATGCGCCACCAAAAGCAGCAGTAGTTATATATGCTTTGATACTTGTAAGATACGTTTGACTTGCTTTTTGAGGATCGTTTGGTTGATAACCTGCAGTGTGCGAATATTGGTAACGCGGCTCGGCATATTCCAACAAACCGGTTGAAAGCATTAAGTTAATGGCTTTCTCTAATGAAATACCCGTATTTTTAAAGGTTAATTCGTAGATAAGTGATAAGTCAGCATACTCCTGACCCATGCTGTTTTTTTTCTCACGCGGAGGTAATTGGTTAGGATAAATTTTACCCATAACACCAATATTGAGGTAAGTTAAAACCTGCGCCAGTTTTACATCATTGATGTAACCTGCAGAGCAATTGTTGCGAAATTGTTCTTTAACACGAAAGATAATATGGCCTTTCATATAATCGGCATCCTCTTTCATATTTTGATCTAAAACAAAAGCTCTTGGAGAAGCGCTTGCTTTTTTTGCATTTTGAGCAGATACGTTTGTAGCTGCAATCAGGCACAATGTTATGCCGGCACTTACTAGTAGTTTTTTCATTCCTCTAAAATTTTTATTAAAAATACGAAATTTATTTAGTTTAATCAAGCGCAAATTTGTCATTTAACATCCTGACTTACAAAAAAATATGAACAGCGGTTAGTACTAACGGATGAATGGTTAGAATACTATTTCCGGGTAGGATGGCAACTCGTCTAAATAGGTGATTTTGTTGTCGTTATGTTTCATTATAAAGTGCTGTAAACCATTGGTTAAAAAACTATACGGAGCCTCCAAAGTTATTTGGTAGCGTGCAAGCTGGCTTACCTCATTTTGACCCAATTTAACCTCAGGCGCTTTGCATTCAACAAGCAACAAAGGTTTAAGTTGCGGCGTCCTTGTCAAAATATCTACCCGCTTTTCGGTATTAAAAAGTTTGATGTTTTTTTCTACCTCAATTAGTGTGGCAGGAAAACCTTTATGCTCAACCAAAAAATGCAAAACATGCTGCCTTACCCACTCTTCGGGAGTAAGTACGAGCATTTTTTTACGGATAAAATCAAATACCTCGTGCTGGTTTTGTTTTTTCTCTATCCGTAATTTGGCAGGCGGTAAATTTAAGGCTGCAAACAATTTTGTATCTTTGGTACGAAAATAAGGAAAAGGTACGAGGTAGAAAGTACCAGGTACAAGAGAAAAAAAATTATGAAAAGTAAAGAAGATATTGTAAACAATTGGTTGCCGAGATATACGGGACTTAAATTAAATGAGTTTGGAGAATACATCCTGCTGGTAAACTTCAGTAATTACGTGCACATGTTTGCCAAACAGTACGGCGTTGAGGTAAAAGGCCTTGATAAACCAATGATGACGGCCACAGCAAATAATATTACCATTATAAATTTTGGAATGGGAAGTGCAAGCGCAGCAACCTGCATGGATTTACTAACAGCCATTATGCCCAAAGCAGTTTTGTTTTTAGGCAAGTGCGGCGGTTTGAAAAAGAAAAATCAGCTGGGCGATTTAATTTTACCGATAGCTGCCATTCGTGGAGAAGGTACATCTAACGATTATTTTCCTGCAGAAGTTCCCGCATTACCTTCTTTCGCTCTTCAAAAAGCAATTTCATACACTATTCGCGTTAGCAATCGCGATTATTGGACCGGAACCGTTTTTACAACTAACCGCCGTGTTTGGGAACACGATGATGACTTTAAAGAATATCTGCGTAAAATACGCTGCATGGCCATTGATATGGAAACGGCAACTATTTTCAGTGTTGGTTTTCACAATGAAATTCCTACCGGCGCTTTACTTTTAGTAAGCGATCAGCCCATGGTTCCCGAAGGTGTTAAGACCGAAGAAAGCGATAAAAAAGTAACCGGCAGTTTTGTGGATGAGCACTTACGAATAGGAATTGATTCCTTAAAAGAATTGCAAAACACAGGTATTTCGGTTAAGCATTTGAAGTTTGATTAAGACTTTTTTCCTAAATTTATTTTGTAATTCATTCCAAAATTTAAGTAAGTGATTCCGTATCCAACTTCAGCAAAAACTCCGGCCTGATTGTTAAATCTATATCGACAGCCAACAAAAACTGCCCAAACAAATCCGCCCCTATAATCAGGCGGTTCAACCAAAGGGTTATTTGAGTCTATTGTATTATATGAAGAGTGTTTTACAAAATTGTTACCCGGCATTATACCCATATAGAAATCTTTTTTTTGATTTATTGCTGAATTAAAATGATAAGCTAATCGCATACCGCAAATAAAGGTGCGCCACCAATGCGTTTCATTCCAATATCTCCAAGAAGCACTTACCCACAATTTTCCATTATATTCCTTTTCGGTATTAAAAGTACTTACAAAAATGCCACCACTAAAGTTTTTTGAAAAACCATAATCAACTGCAAAATTTGCAATAGCCAGGGGATATAATCCGGGGCTATAAAAAGTAGTTTTTATACCAACTCCAAGACTAAAGTCTATTTGCTTTTTAGAAAGCGATTGTCCATTACTTATATAAACGGCTACTACAAAAAGTACAAACAAAAATCTTTTAGTTGTCATCGACTTATTCAACGAAAACAAACGTAGATTAGTATAAACCTTAAAATACTTATTACATTTGCTTATGCTTATAAAAGAAATAATTTCCCTCATCGAAGACTTCGCCCCTCCTGCACTGCAGGAAGGGTACGACAACAGCGGCGTACAATGCGGCGATGTAAACCAAACTGCCAAGGGCGCTTTACTTTGCCTCGATGTTACCATGGCCGTGTTGGCCGAGGCGCAAAGAAAAAAATGCAATCTCATCATCGCGCATCATCCGCTTATTTTTTCTCCGCTAAAAAGAGTGACCGGCGCTAATTATATTGAGCAAATCATCATTGCCGCCATCAAAAAAAATATTTGCATTTACGCCTGTCATACCAATGCCGATAACGTGCGCATGGGTGTAAACAAAAAGATTTCCGATAAATTGCAATTACAAAATACCAAAGTTCTTCAGCCAAAAAAAGGCCTACTTAAAAAACTGGTTACATTTTGTCCAAAGGACCGGGCGCAAAAAGTGCGCGAAGCATTATTTAAAGCAGGCTGCGGCGTAATTGGTAATTACGATAATTGCAGTTATAATTTAGAAGGCAAAGGCACTTTTAAAGCTAATTCAAACGCAAAACCTTTTGTGGGCAAGAAAAACGAATTGCATGTTGAAGCTGAAACTCGAATAGAAACCGTTTTTGAATCTTATAAAGAAAGTAAAATCATTAGTGCCCTGCACAAAGCGCATCCGTACGAAGTGGTTGCTTACGATATTTACTCGCTCGATAATAAACATCCCGACATAGGTTCGGGCATGGTAGGCGAATTGGCGAAGCCTGTTGCCGAGAAAGAATTTCTGGCCTCGCTTAAACACATTTTTGGTGCAGGTTGCGTAAGGCATACCGCCTTGCTTGGCAAAAAGGTAAAACGGGTGGCCCTTTGCGGTGGCTCGGGTAGCTTTTTATTAAAGGACGCCATAGCCCAAAAAGCCGATGTTTTTATTACCGCCGATTTTAAGTACCATCAGTTCTTTGACGCTGAAAACAAGCTTGTTATAGCCGATATAGGCCACTACGAAACCGAGCAATTTACTCCCGAAATATTTTACGAGGTTATTCATAAAAAATTACCTAAATTTGCCACCCATTTGTCAAAACAAAATACTAACCCGGTAAACTATTTATAAAGATGTCCAAATCAACTATTAAAGAAAAGATTGACGCCTCCGTAGAAGGAAAATTACGTTCGTTATTTGAACTTCAAATTATCGATAGTAAAATTGATAAATTACGCATCGTTCGTGGCGAATTGCCATTGGAGGTACAGGATTTAGAAGATACCGTTACTCAGTTAGAAACGCGTTTCGAAAACTACAGTAAAGAAACCAACGATTTGCAAGCTCAGATTGCCGAAAAGCAACAAGCTGTAAAAGACCATAAGTCAAACATTAAAAAATACGAAGCGCAACTTACCAAGGTTAAAAATAACCGCGAGTACGATGCCATCACTAAAGAGGTTGAGTTCCAGAATTTAGAAATTCAATTGTGCGAAAAACGTATTAAAGAATTTAAAGCTTTAATTGCGCAGAAAGAAGAATTTTTAACGGGTGCCGAAACTGATTTAAAAGATAAAAAGAAAGATTTAAAAGCAAAGAAAGCTGAACTGGAAGAGATTGTTGAAGAAACTCAGAAAGAAGAAGAAGACTTAGCAAAAAAATCAACAAAAAAATCAACAGAAATTGAAAACCGTTTATTAGGTGCCTACAAACGCGTACGTGCCAACATGATTAACGGTTTAGCAGTTGTGCCTGTTGAGCGTGATGCTTGCGGCGGATGCTTCTCTAAGATTCCTCCTCAGCGTCAGTTAGACATTAAAACACACAAAAAAGTTATTGTATGCGAACATTGCGGGCGCATATTGGTTGACCCTAATCTGGTTAACGAAAATCCAAACTAAAATAAAGCCCTTCAGAAATGAGGGGCTTTTTTAATACTCCTGTTTTCACTTATTTATTGAAAATTTTACAAACAACTATTCCTTTACAAATTCTTTGCACCTTCGCGCCTTTGTGCAAAAGAAGAAGTTAAATTTGCAGTAAATGAATTCATTCGATTGGTTTAACTGGGTATTTCTTCCCCTCCTTATTTTCGTTTCCCGTTTGGGCGATGTTACGCTTGCCACCTTACGCCACATTTTTATTTCTAAAGGCTTAAAAAAAATTGTGCCGCTTATTGGCTTCTTTGAAGTATTAATTTGGCTCATAGCAATCCGCCAGGTTTTTAATAATCTCAATAACATTGTTTGCTTTATTGCCTGGGCCGGCGGATTCTCCTTAGGAACTTATGTAGGAATTATCATTGAAGAAAAGCTTGCCATAGGCATGCAAATTATTCGCATCATCACAAGTTCAAACTACTCGGCGCTAACCGAAGAGTTAAAAAAAATAAATCAAGGTTATACTATTGTTGATGCCCAAGGCTCGCAGGGCCCTGTAAAAATTATTTTCTTGCAAGTGCGCCGTAAAAGCAAAGAAGAGGTGGTAAACCTTATACATGC
This sequence comes from Bacteroidia bacterium, assembly GCA_038214655.1. GTDB lineage: Bacteria > Bacteroidota > Bacteroidia > B-17B0 > Aurantibacillaceae > PALSA-968. Next base: position 9,590 of record JBBQRR010000052.1, read on the forward strand.
GCATTTACCGGATGCTTTTTATAGTACCGAGGACATTCGTAACTCGGAAATGGGCATTTTCTCGAAATCCGGAAAAAGTAAATAAAATAATTGCTATATTTAAATTCCAACTTGCTATATGCCGCGCATTTTATTTATAGCCTCTCACCGCCCCAACCGCTCGCCCAGCCAACGCTATCGTTTTGAACAATACTTTGCTTTTTTAGAAAAAAATGGTTTTACATGCGAGTTATCTTATCTGATATCCCAAAAAGACGATGCTTATTTTTATGGTAAAGGGCATTTGTTTTGGAAATTTTGGATATTGGTAAAATCATTCTTGCATCGGTTTAAAGATGTAAGGCGGTATAAAAATTACGATATCGTTTTTGTACAGCGCGAGGCTATTATGGTGGGCACAACTTATTTCGAACGTAAAATCCGCAAAAAAGGCGCCAAATATATTTTTGATTTTGACGATTCTATTTGGGTGATGGATACATCTGAAGGAAATAAAAAATTTGAGTGGCTTAAGGATCCTGAAAAAACCGCGCGCAATATTCGTCACGCCAATTTGGTTTTAGCCGGCAATAGGTATCTGGCAGATTATGCCAAGCATTATAACGACCACATACAAGTAATTCCAACTACCATAGATACGGGTGTACACAAACCTTTGCATTTGCAAAAAAATAAAATTGTAATTGGTTGGAGCGGCAGTTTAACCACCATAAAACATTTTGAGTACGCGATTGATTTTTTAAAAGTAATAAAGAAAAAATATCCACAGGTAGAAATTTGTGTGATAAGTGATGATGTATATACAAACCCCGAATTAGAAATAAAAGGAATTAAATGGACCGCCGAAAATGAAGTGGCAAGTATAAATACATTCTCTATTGGTATAATGCCCTTGCCTGCCGACGAGTGGGCCAAAGGAAAATGCGGACTAAAAGGTTTATCCTACATGGCCTGCGAGGTGCCTACCGTTATGAGTCCGGTTGGTGTGAATACCGAAATTATTACACACGGCAAAAACGGGTTTTTAGCCGCTACTACCGAAGAGTGGTTTTACTGTTTATCTCAGCTAATAGAATCAGAAACCCTGCGCCAACAAATGGGCAAAGCAGCCAGGGAAACGGTTATTGAAAAATATTCTGTACAATCGCAGCAACAAAACTATTTAAACGCTTTTAAGGAGGTGCTTTCGGTTAAATAAAGGCTATTTCTAATCACTAAACACTAATCCCTAACCCCTTTTACGCTAATTCGCATCTAAATTGTATTTTTACACCGATGAACAAAAATTTCATAGAAGAATTAAAATGGCGCGGCCTGTTGCATGATACAATGCCGGGCACCGAAGAGCAATTGCAAAAAGAAATTACTTCGGGCTATATTGGCTTTGACCCTACTTCGGATTCCTTACACATTGGCAGTCTATCACAAATAATGACGCTTTTACGTTTTCAGTTATGCGGGCATAAACCTTTGGCTTTAGTTGGTGGCGCTACCGGTATGGTAGGAGATCCTTCGGGCAAATCGGCTGAAAGAAATTTACTGGACGAAGAAACACTGAACAATAACCTTAACGGAATAAAGAAACAATTAGAAAAATTTTTGGATTTTAATTGCGGTGTAAATAGCGCCGAGATTGTAAATAATTACGATTGGTTTAAAGGAGTCAGTTTTTTAGATTTTATACGCGACGCCGGCAAGCACATCACGGTAAATTACATGATGGCAAAAGATTCCGTAAAAAAACGCATTGAAGGCGATGGCGGCGGCATGTCGTATACCGAATTTAGTTATCAGCTTATACAGGGTTTTGATTTTTACCATTTGTGGAAAGAAAAGAAGTGCATGTTGCAAATGGGCGGCAGCGACCAATGGGGAAATATTACAACGGGTACCGAATTTATTCGCCGTAAAGCGGGCGGACATGCTTTTGCATTAACCACGCAATTAATTACGAAGTCTGACGGAAGTAAATTTGGCAAAACCGAAACGGGTAACGTTTGGTTAGACCCTAAGAAAACTTCTCCGTACAAATTTTACCAATTTTGGTTGAATGTAAGTGATGCGGATGCTAAAAATTACATTCGCTTTTTTACTTTAATGAGCAAAGAAGAAATTGAGGCTTTGGAAAACCAGCACGATGCGGCACCGCACGAACGCATTTTGCAGAAAACATTGGCGAGAGATGTTACAATTCGAGTACACTCTTTGATCGATTGTATGGCCGCAATTTCCGCAACAGAAGTTCTTTTTAAAGGAACCATCGACGACCTTAGTATATTAGATGAGAATTACTTTTTGGAAATTTTTGAAGGCGTTCCACATTATGCTGTAAGCCGTTCTAGTTTAGATAACGGACTAAATTTAATTGACTTTTTATCTGTAAGTACCCCTATTTTCCCCAGTAAAGGAGAAGCTAGAAAGATGTTGCAAGCTGGCGGTGTTTCGATTAATAAAGAAAAGATTCCGGCAGAATCCAACTTTTTAAATAAATGGTTCAGCTTTGGTATAGAGAAGAAAATAACTTCTCAATCTCTTATCAATGACAAATACATTTTGGTACAAAAAGGCAAAAAAAATTACTTCTTGGTAAAAGTGATTTAACCTGTTGCCGTGAGAAAAACCTTTTTCATACTCATTCAATTAATTTTTACCTCAACAATTTTCTCGCAAGTATTGGTTATTGCTCATCGCGGAGCCAGCGCTTATTGTGTAGAAAATAGTTTAGCAGCCTTTGCTAAAGCAATTGAGCTTGGGGCCGATTACATTGAAACCGATGTGCATCAAACGGCCGACAGCGTAGTTGTGATTATGCACGACCTTAGTGTAAACAGAATTTGCAAAATCCCAAAAAGCATTTCCAAAAAATACGGTGGTGGCAAAATTTTAATAAAAGATATTTCGTCGGCAGATTTTGATAGTTTAAAATTTAAAACCTTAAACGAGGGCCCTCCCACGCTAGATGCAGCAATAAAATTTATTAACGGCAAATGCAAATTGCTGATTGAGCTAAAAAAAGGAAATAGCTACTATCCCGGCATTGAGCAAAGAATTATTAAAATCATTAACGATAATAATGCTTCAGCTTGGGTAAATGTAATTCACTCGTTCGATAAGGATGCTTTACTTGCCGTAAACAAACAAAACATGGGCATAAAACTGCAAAAACTTATTGTGTTTAAATTACCCTTAACCAGTTTTAATTTTTCTAAAAAACTTAACAAAGATAAATTCACCGACTGGCAGGGAGTAAATATGTATTATCGCTTCGTAAACAAAAGAATCATCCGCAAGCTGCATAAACAAAACAAAACCGTTTACGCCTGGACTGTAAACAAAAAATGCGTAGCAAAAAGACTAATACGAATTGGCGTTGACGGAATAATTACCAATAAGCCCGATATGGTTAGGGAAATTATTGAGAAAGAGATGAGAAAGTAGTTTTAGACTGATTTCTTTTTCTTCTCCGGCTTCAAAACATAACTCGTGCTTCTTCCTCCAGCTTTTTCTTTTACAAGTATTTTCTTTTTCATTAAATCCTGTATATCCCTAAGCGCTGTATCGGGCGAGCACTTGGCTATTTTGGCCCATTTAGACGTATTTAGTTTGCCGTTAAAACCGTCAAATAATTTATTTATTAATAAACGTTGTCTTTCGTTTATTTCGGTTTTTGTATGCTTGTCCCAAAATTTTGTTTTGCCTAATATTCTTTTCAGGGTTTCATCGGTAGCGCTTAATGCCCTGTTTAAACAATTAAAATACCACATCATCCACCCGGTTATATCCAGTGTTCCCTTCTGGGTTTTTTCTAATATTTGGTAATAGCCTTTGCGCTCTAAGCGTATTTGTGCCGACATGCTATAAAATCTTTGCGCATCGCCATCGGCTTTTGCCAATTGCATATCTGCTATGGCTCTTGCTATACGGCCATTTCCGTCATCAAACGGATGTATAGTAACAAACCAGAAATGAGCAAGCGCAGATTTCAATACTGCATCCGGAAAATTTTTAGCGTTAAACCATTTAAAAAACAAATTCATTTCCTTTCTTAAACGGCTTGCTTTGGGAGCTTCGTAATGCACGCGCTCTTTGCCCATGGCTCCGGATACTACCTGCATAGGGCCTTTTTCATTATCGCGCCAATCGCCCACGGTTATTTTATGCATGCCGCTTCTTCCGCCCGGGAACATGGCTGCCTGCCAGCTACACAAACGGTCTTTATTGAGGGGTTTATTGTAATTTTGAGTAGCATCCAGCATCATTTCAACAACGCCCTCCACGTTTCTGTCAGACGGAACCAATCCCGCTATATCCAAACCTAATTTTCGGGCTATGGATGAACGCACCTGATCGGGACTTAAAAATTCGCCTTCTATTTCTGTTGATTTTAAAACATCCGTAGTTAATGTTTGTAAGGCTGTTTCATCTCTTAGCGCAAAGCCCAATGCCTCCATAAAGCCTTTTAACCGCCCTTGCTTATGGTGTATAGCAGTTAATAAGGGTAGTATTGCTTCCTTATCCCAGTAAAAGCCGGGCCATTTGTTTATTTCGTATATGTATTGGGGCATTTTATTCTCCGCAAATATGCGGCAAATATACAAACTATTCTCCGCATCTTCAAACTTAATCTCCGCAAATTTGCGGAGATTAAACATTTTATTCTCCGCATCCCCAATGAAAAACTTAATCTGCAGTTTTGCAAAAATTCAGGGAATTTTCCGTTAATTAATCCGGATCTGCTGGCCTACTTTTAAATAGAAACGTTTATCCGTTCCGTTAAGGGCTTTCATTTGCTGGCTGGTTAAACCATAGCGCTTGGCTATTTCGTACCAGCTGTCGCCACGCACCACCGTATACACGGTGGCATTACTTGGGAAAGCCGCCAAACCGTATTTAGATTTGCGGAGCGTTAGCGTATCATTATAAATTTTATTATCCGTAAAAGAAATCAGGTTAGCGGGGTTTAATGCATGGCCTTTAAAACGAATCTCAAAATGTAAATGTGTTCCCGTAGCGTGGCCGGTCATTCCACCCAGGCCAACTACTTGCCCGGATGTAATTACCTGTCCGGATTTAACTTTTATTTTAGAGAGATGCGCGTAAACAGTTTCTAACCCGTTATAATGCCTTACTATAACCACATTGCCATACCCATTCTGCCTTCGTGCAATGCGCACCTTGCCATCAAACGCAGCAAGCACTTTATCGCCTTTGTTTAAATCAATATCAATGCCCTTGTGCATGCGTTTCTCGCGCCAGCCGTAGTTAGAGGTTACAATACCATTAATTGGCGCAGTATAATTCCCTAAAGAGTCGCTGGTCATCGCTAAGTTCAGTAGCTCGGGCAAGCAATCCTCAGTAGCAGGGGCAAAAACAGTTTGCTCATCAAAATCTGCGTAAAATTCTTCGGCAGGCAAAATAGCAAGCTTACTTGTTTTCATTTTCTCTAATTCGGCGCTGTAATGATTAATCATTTCGATGGCCACCGGAGATACACTGTCCAGGTCTAAGATAGAATCCACCATATACACCAACTCATCGTACGAAATAGGTTTAAGCTTATTTACATCAATCGAATCCTGCCTAGGAAGCTCGTGCTTATAATACGCGTCACTTTTTGTAAAGGCAAAAGATACCGTTACAAACAGGCAAATTAGGGCCGTATATTTAATAATGCCTTTCATGAAGGATGGCTAAAATAGGCATTTTTATGTAAAATAAAAATTTATTAACATTTGATAAACAGTTATTTAAACTCATTTAAATGAAGTGAATTATTCGAGTTTTACAAAAAAAGCTTCATATAATAATAATTGGTCTCATTTTTCTTAAAAAAGACCTAAAATTACTTAAAGCCGCTTAAAGATATTTTTTATATTTGTTTAAGAGTCCATTCAATTTCAAACTTCAAAACTAATTCCATGAAAAAAGTAGAAAAATTACAAAAAGTAATAGTCCTTGGTTCATTTAACGGTAATACTAATGAGAGAAAAAGAGGGGATGTTTACATTGAATAAAGAAAAAAAGGAAGCGTTTATATTGAATCGAGGAAAAGAGGAGATGTTTATCTTGAATCTTTTGCGCGTAAAAGAGGTGATGTATATATAGAATCTTTTTGGGGTGAATAGCTAAATCACTAACTTTTTTTTAAAAATTGGTATTATTTAACAAAAAAAATATAAATTAGTGGCATGGAAGCAAACGACTCAAAAAACTTTTTCATCCTTTACAAACCAAAGGATATTGTTAGCGGAGATTTTTATTATGCCTTATCGCATAAATCAACCGGCAGTAAGAAAGAAATTTTTTACATGTGTACGGCAGATTGTACGGGCCACGGAGTACCGGGCGCGTTTATGAGCATGTTAGGTATCTCTTACCTAAACGAATCTATCATCGAGAAAAACATCTCTAAACCAAACGAGGTGCTTAACAATATGCGCGAAGAGATTATTTCTTCGTTAAACCCCGAGGGTAGCGAAGAAGAAAGTAAAGATGGTATGGATTGCGTTTTGTGCGCCTACGATTTTGAAAATATGAAACTTGATTTTGCCGCTGCCAATAACCCACTGTGGTTAGTGCGCGATGGTGTGCTAATAGAATACAAGCCCGATAAAATGCCTGTAGGTAAATACCACGAAAACCATCAATCGTTTAACATGCAAACCATTGATTTAAAAAAAGGAGATATCGTTTACTCTTTTACAGACGGATACGCCGATCAGTTTGGCGGCCCTAAAGGAAAAAAATTCAAATACAAACAATTGGAAGATATTTTACTTGCAAACTCCGGTCTTGGCATGGATGAGCAAAAAAGTGTACTTAACACCCGTTTCGAAGCCTGGAAAGGTAATTTAGAACAAGTGGATGATGTATTGGTTATTGGGATTAAAATCTAATACTTAAATTTTTTAATTAAAAATCCAGTCCTAAAACGACTGGATTTTTTATTTATATTGAATTTTATTAAAATCATTAAAATGAAACTTGACTATATCAGCAATATAAATGAACACGGAGACAATGTTGTGAGACTATACGACTTTAACATGTTGCAGGCAGAGAAATTTAGGAACTTAGTACAACAAGTGATAATTACTAACGGAGCTAATCTGGAATTAACAACAATCGACTTTATAGAGGCGCGCAATTGTAGTTTAACGCTTAGAATCGCAAGCGAGGATTTTGGCATAACTTCAACAAACAAAAAGAATTTCTTTTGTGATTTAACGCATGCAGGTTACACGCAAATGCTTTCTTTACTCCACCCATTTTGTAAAAGAGAAACAAATGGATATCAATGGTTATATGATGTAGATAGTTCTACAGATCTTTTATTCTCGCCGGCTGGAACGTGGTAAAGACCATTGGTTACTTAAATATTTCCGAAATCACGATTCCTTCCTGCACAAATAAATAATCTCCCCGGCAGGTAAGCGGTAGCGCTCAATTAATTCTTTACTAAAAGTATTTACATAATCATCGGCCGTAACAACAAAGCCGGCTTCTTCCAATCTTGTTTTATAATCCAAACCAAATAAACGCACATGGTCTTTTTGCCAAAAGGCTTCTTCGCGAGCTTCGGGTGTTACAATGCTTTTGTCTTCGTACGTATCCTTGCGCGTGCTATCCATCGGCACCTGAAAAATTCCCCAGCCGCCTTTATTCATAATGCGGTACAACTCGCGCATACACTGCCTGTCGTCATCCACATGCTCTAACACGTGATTGCAAAAAATTACATCAAAAGTATTATCCGCAAAAGGCGCATGGTGCAAATCCATCTTTACATCAGCTATCGGACTATTTAAATCGGCCGTGGTATAATCAATGTTAGGTATTGCCTTAAACAATTTGTAAAAGCATTGCTCTGGCGCTATGTGCAGCATTTTGTGATTAGCTGTAAAGAAGTCGGTTTTGTTTTTTAAGTACAGCCAAAGCAATCTGTGTCGCTCTAACGATAAACTACCGGGGCACAATACGTTTTTTCTTTTTGCGCGGCCCGAATAGCCGTAAGGTAAAAATTTACGGTATGTTTTGCCGCTAATAGGGTCTTCCTGTGCATTGCCATAATAAACAAGCGGCGCAATTTTACTGAACCATAAACTAAAAGTAATAAGTACAGGGCGCGGAATTGTACGCAGTAACCAATGAAACATTTTATTCGATTTTACTAATACAAAAATTTAATTTATTGAATAATGCAGAGCGACGCATGCTTTTATTTATTAGACAATAAAAAAATTCACCTCTGCACTATACTAATTTTGAAATTATTTCTTCAACCCCTACACCATCAGCCTCCGCTTTGTAATTACGCACTATACGATGGCGCAAAACATTATGCGCAACCGCTTTTACATCTTCTATATCCGGAGAATATTTTCCATTTAAGGCGGCATGCGCTTTTGCACCCAGCACCAAATACTGCGAGGCACGTGGCCCTGCGCCCCAAGCCAAATATTGTGTAGCCAATTGGTTTGCGGCATTAGGCCGTGTTTTAACCGCCAGTTTAACCGCATACTCAATTACATTATCTGCAACCGGAATTTTTCTAACCAAATCCTGAAAATATAAAATCTCCTCTATACTGAGTATTTTATTTAACTGAACATCTCTGTCAACCGTAGTTTGTTTTACCACTTGATATTCTTCCTCCAAACTCGGATAATCCAACCAAAGGTTAAACATAAAACGATCCAACTGTGCCTCGGGTAAAGGATATGTTCCCTCCTGCTCGATCGGGTTTTGGGTAGCTAAAACAAAAAACGGACTATCTAATTTATATTTTTTTCCGGCAACGGTAATATTGCGCTCCTGCATAGCTTCTAATAAAGCTGCCTGCGTTTTGGGCGGTGTACGGTTAATCTCATCGGCCAAAACTATGTTGGCAAACAAAGGGCCTTTTATAAATTTAAAATTACGGGCGTCATCCAATATTTCAGAACCGGTAATATCGCTTGGCATTAAATCGGGCGTAAATTGTATGCGACTAAATGATAAGCCCAACACATCAGCAATAGTATTTACCAAAAGTGTTTTCGCTAATCCGGGCACACCTACTAATAAACAATGTCCTTTACAGAAAATAGAAATTAAAGTATTTTCAATAACATCATGCTGCCCAACAATAACCTTTCCTATCTCGGCCGAAAGTTTTTTTCCGGCAGCATGCAAGGCATCTAAAGCTTCAACATCCGATTTATAATTCATATACACTTTTTGAGGTAACGAAAGTACTAATAAATAGACTGAGGAGCAAAATTATACCAATTAACGGGCTAAGAGAAAAAAACCTTTTTCACTAACGCTTTTCGTTTTAAATTCGGTCGAAAAATATTTATACGAAACCAGGTAGTAATATGTTCCGGCGGGATGAGGGTCGCCATAAAAGTCATTTCCGTTCCAGCCCTGGTCATATACATCCGATTGGTAAAGTTGCTGGCCCCATTTATTATAAACAACAATGTCATATGCATCCAGGCAAAGCTCGTTTATTACAATCGGAATAAAGTTGTCGTTTTTAAAATCGCCATTGGGAGTAAACACATTGGGCATGGTAAGTTTAAATTCAACGCCCTTTTTACACAGATAATAATTGGTGTTATTTTGTTGCGCAAAACAAGATTGCCCAACAAGTAAACAAAATGCTATAAATACCGCTGTTTTCAATCTGTACAAATATAATTCTAATTCGTGAAAACAAGACTCCACTTTGTAAGTGGTGCTGTTTTTCTAATAAGCGGTAAAATCCGCGTATGTCCTCCCGAAAATTAATACATTGCACGTTTAAACCTTGGCGCCTTTTTAGAGTCAAATAGCTCACTAATTATGCATTTATGAACTCATTAAAAACTACTTTTCTTTTTATCGCCCTTGCGATTGGTTTTTTTAAAAGCATTGCGCAAACAAATCCGCAATGTACTTGGGTAACAGGCAGCAAAAGTTTTAATCAAGTAGCCACATACGGCACCATGGGCACTGCAGCGGCCGCAAATATACCGGGCGGAAGAGAAAACAGCGTATCATGGACTGATAACAACAATAACTTATGGCTCTTTGGCGGCCATGGCTATACCACCACAGGCACCCAGGGATATATGAACGACTTATGGAAGTACGATCAGTCGGCAAATAAATGGACCTGGGTTTTAGGAAATAATACGCTCAATCAGCACGGTGTTTATGGTACTAAAGGGCTTGCCGCCTCGGGTAATTTTCCGGGTGCCAGGCAAAATGCCGTAACCTGGAAAGATAATGCAGGTAATTTATGGTTGTTTGGTGGTGAAGGCTACGCCGCAGGTGGAGCTTTTGCTTTTTTAAATGATTTATGGAAATACGATATCGCTTTAAACCAATGGACTTGGATTTCTGGCGCAAATACAGGCGGACAGGTTTCTACTTATGGTTCATTGGGAGTTTCGTCTGCTTTAAACATTCCAAGCGCAAGATTTGGTGCCTGCGGATGGATAGATACCAACAATAATCTTTGGCTTTTTGGCGGGCAGGGATTTGGCACCGCTCAGTAACGTTATAACGATTTGTGGAAATACAACATTTCATTGGGAGAATGGACCTGGGTATCGGGCGCCAACATCGTGGATCAGAATGGTAATTACGGAACGAAAGGAATGGCGATGACTACAAATATTCCCGGGGCTAGGCAAGCAATGGTTTCTTGGACTGATAACAGCGGTAATTTTTGGTTTTTTGGCGGATATGGTTTTCCGGCTTCGGGCGCTCATTCGTATTTAAATGATTTGTGGAAGTATGACGTGGGTGCAAATCAATGGACTTGGATTTCGGGGACTGATTTAACAAATCAGGCCGCTACTTATGGTACTAAAGGAATTGCAAATGCAAATAATATTCCGGGCGCAAGGCAAATGAGTGTTGCATGGAAAGATAATGTAGGTAATTTTTGGATGTTTGGGGCATGGGGATATATTGGCCCCCCATTTGGAAGATTAAATGATTTGTGGAATTATAACATCGGTACTAACCAATGGACCTGGATTGCCGGAGTAAATACCGTGAATCCGATTGGTACTTACGGCACCTTGGGACTTGCTTCAACTTCAAATATTCCGGGCTCGCGGCGTATGAGTGTTTCGTGGGCAGATAATACCGGTAAGTTTTGGATGTTTGGCGGCAATGGTTATGATGCCATTGACAGTTTAGGTTTGCTTAATGATTTATGGAAAATTGATGTGGGAGTTTCCAATGAAATTCATTCATTTTCTCAAAATGGTTTAACCATAAATTATTATCCTAATCCTTTTGCCGCAGAAATAACTATTGAGATTGCCGATTCTAAAAAGCATTCAATTCAAATTTTTGATTTAACGGGAAGAGTTTTCTTTACTAATGCTATTGAAAATAAAACAACTATTGATATGTCGGCTTATGCTGCCGGAGTTTATTTTATCAGGATGGAAGGAATAACGCAAAAAGTTATCAAGAACTAAATTCATTCTGTGCGGAGACGGCAATAAAATCAAAATATAAATTATCTTTGCCCTTATGAAAATTTCTCATAACTGGCTTAAGACCCTTATAAATATTGATGCTTACAGCGTAGAGCAAATTGCCGTAGCGCTTACCGATTGCGGGCTTGAAGTAGAAAGTACCGAAAAGTTTGAACAGATTAAAGGAATGTTGGAAGGCGTTGTAGTTGGCCATGTTTTAGAAAAAGCAAAACATCCTAATGCAGATAAACTTAGCCTTACTAAAGTTGATGTGGGCAACAACAATGTTTTAAGTATTGTTTGCGGCGCGCCTAATGTAGATGCGGGCCAAAAAGTTTTGGTTGCCATGGTTGGAAGTGTTTTACACACTACAAGTGGAGAAGTAATAGAAATAAAAAAATCTAAAATACGCGGCGAAGAAAGTGTTGGAATGATTTGCGCCGAAGATGAAATTGGTTTGGGAACAAGTCACGACGGAATAAAAATTTTACCGGATGAAGCTCCGATAGGAAAGCCGGCTGCCGAATATTTGAATTTATATACCGATACCATTTTTGAAATCGGTTTAACGCCCAATCGTGGCGACGCGGCTTCGCATTACGGAGTAGCGCGCGATTTAGCCGCTGTTTTAAATTGTAAAAACAATAATACAGAAACCGAGGCGCGTTTAGTTGGCATTCAGGATTTACCCGAAGCATCCGGCGCTTTAGCAATTGATGTAAAAGTTGAAGACAAAGAAGCTTGCCCAAGATATTGCGGCATTACCATTGGCGGTATCAAAGTTGCTGAATCTCCCGAGTGGTTAAAAAATAATTTAAAAGCAATTGGTTTACGCCCCATCAATAACATTGTAGATATTACCAATTTCGTTTTGCACGAAATAGGTCAGCCACTGCACGCCTTTGATGCGTTTGCTATTGAAGGAAAACAAATTATTGTGCGCAAAGCAAAACAAGGTGAAAATTTTGTTACGCTTGATGGTATAGAAAGAAAATTAATTGCCACCGATCTAGTAATTGCAAATACAAAAGAAGCTATGTGTATTGCCGGTGTTTTTGGCGGATTACACAGTGGCGTTAGCGAAAAAACTACAGCCATCTTTTTAGAAGCTGCTTATTTCAATCCTTCTTCGGTAAGAAAAACTTCCAAGCATTTAGGAGTTAAAACGGATTCTTCGTTTCGTTTTGAGCGGGGCGCAGATCCCGAAATGCCAATCATTGCTATAAAACGCGCGGCACAATTAATTATGCAATTGGCGGGCGGACAAACCTCGTCTGCGTTAACTGATATTTATCCCGAAAAATTAGAACCTTTTAAAGTTGGTTTTTCATTCTCTAATTGTGATAAAATTTGCGGAAAAGAAATTGACCGAACAATAATCAAAAATATTATCAAGTCAACCGGAATAGAAATTGTTACCGAAGGTGCTGATGGATTATTATTGCATGTGCCACGTTTTAAATACGATGTTTACCGCGAGATTGATGTGATTGATGAAGTAATGCGCATTTACGGATTAAACAATATTCCTTCTTCCGAAAAAATTTCTTTCTCAGTTCCTGTGGCGCAAAAAAATAATGTTGTGCGGGTCGACAAAGAGGTAAATCAATTGCTTGCGCACCTTGGCTTTTGCGAAATGATGGCAACATCGCTTACAAAAGGGCATTATATGGAAGGACAGGAAGACGCTGTGCCTATGTTGAATCCACTGAGCGCTGATATAGCGGTATTGCGCAATTCTATGATTTACGGAATGCTTGAAGCGGTTAATTACAACATCAATCGCAAAAACGAAGATTTAAAATTGTTTGAGTTTGGCCGCAGCTACCACAAGCAAGCCGCGGGCGATTTTCCTTATACCGAACGAAAAACGGTTGCGCTGGTAATAAGCGGCAACAAACACGCAGCATCGCATCATAACAAAACCAACGAAGCAAATTTTTATACCCTTAAAGCTTTTGCCGAAAGTATTTTAAATCGCTTAGGCATAGATTTTAATTCTTCCAATGCAGAACATGCACAATTAAGCGGTGCGGTACAATATACTTCAGGCAAAAAAGTTTTGGCTAACATGGGATTAGTAAACCATTCTGTATTAAAAACATTCGACATCAGTAAACCTGTTTATTATGCCGAATTTTATTTAGAGGCTTTATACAAACTGGCGTTCACGCCAATAATTTATAGTGAACCTGCAAAATTCCCCGCCGTAAAACGCGATTTAGCTTTGCTTTTGGATAAAGCCGTTACCTATGCGCAATTAGAAAAAGTTGCTTTTGAAACAGAGCGTAAATTATTGAAAGAAGTAAGCCTGTTTGATGTGTACGAAGGCGATAAAATTCCGGCAGGAAAGAAGTCGTATGCCCTTAGTTTTACGCTTTTAAATGCTGAAGCTACGCTAACCGACAAGCAAATTGAGGGAAGTATGGAAAAACTGTTAAAGGCCTTTGAAAAGGAGTTTAGCGCTTCAATTAGGTAATTGATTTTCAATAAATTAACAGCTTTATCCTCAAGTTTTAAACCGCTATTGAACAGCTTTTTAACAAGGCTTGTTAAATCCGTTTAGTTTACCTTTTAGACTAAGATGCCATTATTGTAGCCCAATAGAAATTTTATTACACAAAAAGGGGCGTACCTTTGTAAGGCTCAAAAACGCACAAACAATGTTCGAAATCTTAAACCACTTCCAAACAAAATACAAGCCTTTAACGAAGGAAGGATTACGCATACAAGGTTTATCTATGGTAGACCCTAAGCGTAAAAAACACGTTATTATGATTTCGAAACCGTTTGTTTTTGATAACCGCAAGTTGCCAAAAGTGTACGATGGTTTAGAAATTAAATCTAAGATTGAGGGCGATTTGCCAACCGAATTTAAAGTTGACGTTAAAAAAGAATATATCTGGGCTCCTCAGCGTTTTGAACAATATGTTGATCGTTGTGCCGATGAGATTCGCAAAAAATTTAAAAAACCTGAAATGAGTCGTTTAGAAATGTTGGATGCTTTGGCGTTTGGCAGTTTTGAAGATCATAAAAAGAAATGCACTCAGCTTTTATCAGAAGGAAAAATTCCTCCTTTTACACTGAACTAGGCAGCAATATAATTAGTAAGGGTTAAACTATTGATTACTGCTAAATGCAAAATCCCCCGCTGAAAGGCGGGGGATTTTTGTTTTCAGAAATATCTTTCGAAGAACTGCCCTCTCCCACGGGCGCGGGATAAAGGGTGAGGGAAGGAAACATTTTGCTATACCCCAACACTACTTATTCACAATAACTTTTCGCACCAGAACATCTTTCCCTGCCTTAACCGTTACAAAGTAAACACCCTCGTTTTCCAATTGCAAAGAAGTGCTTTGTCCGGCAGGTTTTAAAATCATAACCGTGTTTCCTAAAATATCAGTCACCTTAACTTCATCTATATTCTCAGAGCAGTTGATAGAAAAATTACCGGTACTTGGATTAGGATGAATTTCTAAAATAATCACATCCTTCGTATTATTAATTCCAACTACACAATTAATAACAAGGTTGACGATAGCTGTATCATTACAATCACTTATTACAGTGTAAGTTTGTGATACGGTAGGAAAAAACTGCTGGCCATTTACTACTCCGCCACTCCATGTATAAGTGTTGCCACCATTACCAGAAAGTGTAAGAGAGTCTCCGAGGCAAAGATTTATTGTTCCTCCTCCCGAAATACTACCTGTTGCGCTTCCGCTATAATCAACACTTAACTGAGTAGGTTGCACAATAATATTTATTTTTGTTGTACAACCTTGCAAAGTAATACAATCAACCCAAAATGTATCGCCCTGCAATGCGTTGGTAGTTGTATAAGTAGAAAAAGTTGCTCCTGAAATAGCTGTGGTATTATTGGGTCCGTACCACTGATAATTTGCGTATGAGGCAGGTGCAGATAGCGTTGCGTTTCCTGTTCCGCCGCAAAAACCTGTAGGGAGAATTGTAGCTTGGCCACATTTGGCACTTATGTAAGCGTAACAAAAATGTCCTGAGTAAATACAATCCAATGTTTGATACTCTGCGTAAACTGTCTTGTTCATATAAGCACTTAAATCAATCACCACGGTATGCCATTTCCGGTAATGTGTTTGGCTGCCGCCCGAGTTACCGCAGGTATTAGTACTTGAATTTACAATGTAAGAAGTATCTATTGAAGCATTTGTTCCATCAACAGTATACGTTTCGCAAGCTGAACCGATTTGATTTCCTATGCTGTCTTTCATTTGAAAAATAAAGGCCGGTTGCTCGCCCGGAGAGTGGCCGCCGTCATTTATTATAACTGCAAACTGATAAGTAAAAAGAGCATTGGCAGGTGTAACTGTTATTGCATAAACCAGTTTTTCGCAGGTATAATTCGGATAAGCAGATCCAAGGCGTATGCTAGTCAAACCATTTCCGGGTTTCATTGGCAAATCATAAAGTAAAGTATTTGAATTACAACAGGACGGGTCATACCCATTTGTAAAAGCGGTCAAATTATTATTTTGAACCGCAAGAACAGGTTTATTCATTATCACATGTCTGTCGATTGAAACAGTAGCGCCATTACAAGGGTCGGTATTATAAACTATAGGGGTTCCGTTGTTACCATTAAAACCCGTACTAAGCCAACTCGCAACCGGGTATTGCACTCCTGCGTTTTCAGAATTCGCGATATCACCTGCCCAGCTAGAATAATTAAGCAAAGAAAAATCAGAGTTGGGACAATAAGTACTTTGAATGGCCAAATTACTTTGTCTCGAAAAATTTACAATGGTAACTTTCTCTCTAAATTCTTGCTGCAACGCAGGACTCTGTTCAAGAACATATTTATTCCGCTCAGCATTTACATATCCAAGTATATCTTGCGAAGGAATTTTACGATCTAAGGCAATTTGAATATATTTTCTTTCATCAAAACCCGAACAGGTATTTTTTTTTGATGCCGGATTCTGAGAAATAATACAACCGCTAATTAATGTAAAGATTAAAAAATAAAATTTATTCAAAGTAAGGCAATAGATTTTGAAATGTTTCGTACAACCTTAGAGAACAAATTATTGAATACGAATAAAAAAAATAACGCTGGAGCAAAACCATTTGATACGGTGTTGATGTTTAAGATTTTGATTTTACAACGTTATTATGGTCTTGGGGATAAACAAATAGAGTATCAAATTATTGATAGAATTAGTTTTAAAAATTTTCTTGGCTTAGAAACAGGCGATAAAATACCCGATGAAAAAACAGTATGGGCATTTAGGGGATCAATAACAAACGAAGGACTTGTGGAGGATTTGTTTCATCAATTTAAAAGTCATTTAGAATCTAAAGAATTAATTTTTAACGAAGGTCAACTTGTAGATGCAAGCTTTACTATAGCACCACGCCAGCGTAATACTCGAGAAGAAAACGAGAAAATAAAAAACGGAGAAGGGGATGATTTATGGGATGAGCATCCCCATAAAAAATGCCATAAAGATATTGATGCACTCCCGATAGCTATCGGGAGGAAAAAAAAACAAGGAAACGTTTTATGGTTATAAAAATCATGCAAAAGTTGATACAAAAAGTAAATTCATAAATACGTATGTTGTTACAGATGCCTCAGTGTGGAGTTAATAGCTTTGAGTGGACAAATTAACTCGCCAAAGG